>CAZIUB010000033.1:0-64457 GCA_964542425.1 uncultured Rhodospirillaceae bacterium
CACCCCCTATCATGCGTGGGAGCGCGGCGTGAACGAGAATACCAACGGTCTCATCCGCGACTTCTTTCCGAAAGGCACTGACTTCACTACAATCCATCAAGCCACGGTCGCGAAGGTCGAGCGCCTGCTCAACCGCAGGCCCAGAAAATCGCTCGGATTCAAAACGCCAAACGAGGTCTTTTACGCTCTCTCCAGACACCGCTAAACTTTATGCACTGGCTACTTGAATCCGCGAAATTTTAACTCATGGGGAACCCACAAACAACAGGCGAAAGTGCAAAAGTCCCTAATTTAACCCTCGCAGATACATATAGTCGTGTGAGGATTCGACATTCCTGCAAAATTGACCCGCCGGTAGCCGCGGCATGCGATCAGTATTCTGGCTTTAACCCGAGAGGCGCGGTCGAAAGCGTTTCGCAGCCGGTTTCCGTGACCAGCACCTGTTGCTCGAGCTTGACGCATTCCTTGCCGCCGACGGCCCCGATCAAGGCTTCGACGCAGACCACCATCCCGGCCTCGAAATGGCCGTCGAAGCCGTGCTTGTCCCAATCTTGGGCGTAGACCGCGAAGGGATATTCGTCGCACAGCCCGACCCCGTGCATAATGCAGGAATATCGCCGATCGACGAATTCCTCGGGCAGATCGAAACTCTTTTCGGTGAACTCGCGCAAGGACAGCCCCGCCTTCACCAGACCCAGATTGTGGTGGAGATTTTCGAGCGCCACCTGATAGAGCCGATGCTGCTCGTTGCTCGGCGGCCTTCCGCCGGCAACCCAAGTGCGGCTGATGTCGGCGCAATAGCCGTTGGGCCCGATCAAATCGGTATCGAAGGCCACGATATCGCCGGCCTCGATCACCCTTTCCGAGCATTCCTGGAACCACGGGTTGGTGCGCGGTCCCGACGTCAGCAATCGGCACTCGATCCATTCGCCCCCCATCGCGATGTTGGTGGCGTGGAGATGCGACCACAGCTCGTTCTCGGTCATGCCCGGCCTCAACTCGCGCCACATTTTTTCGATGCCCGCCTCGCCGGCCACGATCGCTTCGCGTATCGCCACGATCTCGTCGGGGCTCTTGATCGCACGGGCCATTTCCATCATGCCCTCGCCATCCATCACTTGGATGCCGGATGCCGCCAAGGCGAGCGTGGCCATGGGGTCGAGCTTGTCCACGGCGAGACGGTTGTTCCCGCCGCCGAATCGGGCCAGGAGATCCCGCATCTCCTTGACCCAATCCCCGATTTTTTCCTGTTGGCGAGGACCATTGACGAACCACACATGGCCGATCGCCGAGCGCGTCTCGTCGATCAATTCGTATCCCTGGCTCAGATGCTTCGTGCTTCCGTAATCGAACAGGATCACCGGACCCTCGGTCGCGATGAAAACATACCGGCAGATGTTATGGAGCGCCCACACCTGCATGCTGGAAACATCGGTCGCATAGCGCAGGTTCGGCGGATCGAACAGCACGGCGCCGGCGTAATCATGGGCTCGCAATTGCTCACGCACGCGCTCCAGGCGGTAGCGGCGCAGGCGATCGTATGCGACCGCGCTCTTGTGAAACGGTGTCATCGATCGGTTCTCCCCCTGCCCCTATCGGATCCTTGCCGGCGGCCCAAGAGTGTTGGGCCGGGGCATCACGCGTCTATCGCGGCCGCGACAAGGCTACGACATCGGCTTGGGCCCCCCCGAACCCGGCCATTGCCCCGATGCGACGGTAGGTCACAGGGTCGATTTGCGAATAATTCGCATTTGCAATGGTCGGATTTTCCGCTACCATCGCGCCATCGCAGTTCCGGAGTTTTCGAGACCATGCCTCGCCTATCCCGGCGATCCTTGATCGCCGCATCCGCGCTCACCGCTCTTGGATTGGGCGCAATCCGGCTCTTGCCGGGACCGATAGCCCGCGCGCAAGGGAGCGCGGTCAATCTCTATTCCTCGCGCCATTACCCGGCCGACGATGTGTTGTTCCAGGCCTTCACCGAGGCGACCGGCATCGTGGTCAACCAGATTCAGGGCAAGGCCGAGGAACTGATGGAACGGCTGAAGCTCGAAGGCGAACAATCGCCCTGCGACGTCTTTGTCACGGTGGACGCCGGCAATCTGTGGCGCGCGCAGGAAGAGGCCCTGTTCCAGAAGGTGCAATCGAGCGAATTGACCGCGAATATCCCCGCCAATCTGCGGGACGCGCAAGGTCGCTGGTTCGCGTTTTCCAAGCGCGCGCGGATCGTCATTCACGACCGCAAGCGGACGCCTGAGGTCACGATCAAGACCTACGAGGAACTCGCCGATCCGCACTGGAAAAAGAGACTGCTCATTCGATCGTCGAACAACATCTACAATCAATCCCTGGTCGCCTCGATGATCGCCCATCACGGAATCGAGCCGGCGGAATCCTGGGCCACCGGCCTGGTCGCGAACATGGCCCGCGACCCCAAGGGCGGCGATGTGGACCAGATCAAGGCGCTGATCGCCGGCGAGGGCGATCTGGCGGTTTCCAATTCCTATTATTTCGCCCGGATGCTGGCCGAGGACCAGGAGATCAAGGATAAACTGGAATCGCTGGCGATTCTGTTTCCCAACCAGGGTGATCGCGGGACCCATGTGAACGTTTCGGGCGCGGGCGTTGCCGCCAACGCCCCCAATCGCGACAACGCGATCCGGTTCCTCGAATTCCTGGTGTCACCGCGGGCGCAGGAAATTTTCTCGGCGGCGAATTACGAATATCCGGTGCGCGCCGGCGTCGCGGCCTCGCCCATCATCGCCGCCTGGGGAAGCTTCAAGGAGGATGCGTTGCCGGTGGCGGAACTCGGGCGCAACAATGCCGACGCGGTTCGGGTGATGGATCGCGCCGGCTGGCGCTAGGCCATGCCTAGTCACCGATATAGATGCCGATCGCGGCGCCGACGCTGATTGCTGTCAGACCGATCGCCAGATATTTCAGTCGATCAACGGGACCCGAACCAACCTCCGAATCATCGGAATCGTCGCCGACATCGCGGTAGGCACTGCGAAACCTCGCGCGCAGTTCGGCGACACTCGCCGCGCCTGAGACCCGGACAGTGACCGTTTTCACGCCGAGATCGGAATCGATTACGCCGAACTTTCTCGCCGCCTCGCGGATTTCCTCCTCGATGCTGGAGGGCGGCCGCGCCCGATCGTGAACCAGCGAATATTGCCCGCGGCCGGACTTCCCGGCCATTCCCATCTCGGCGTTGCCAAGTACGGTTCGATCGATGGCGCCCTCGAATTCCGCGCCGCGACCCCGGGTCAGGCGATCACGCGTCGCCGGGAAAAAGGAAAAGGGGACGCTACCCTTTTTTTGCCTGCCGTAGCCCGCGCACTCGAAAAAGGGGAAGAGGGTAGCGTCCCCTTTTCGTGGGCTGCGTTACGGCGACGGTGGCGCGGAGTTCTAGAGCCGGTTGTCGCCCGTTATCGGAACGGAAAAATTCGGCGCTTCTTCCGGGGCGACGCCGCCTTTGCGTTGCCCGACCTCTACGACTTCCTCGAGGCCGAGGGCTACAAGTACACCATCCGCCTCAAGGGCAATGCGATCCTTCAGGAAAATTTCGGCCACCTGCTCAAGCGCCCCGTCGGCCGCCCACCCAATCATGTGCAGCGGTTTCATGACAGCTTCAGTTATCAAGCAGGGGCGTGGGACAAGAAGCGCCGCGTGGTCGCCAAGATAGAAAGGCATCCGGGCGAACTCTATTCGCGCGTCGGCTTCATCGTCACCAACCTGACCCGCCCGGCCACGCGCGTGGTCGCCTTCTACAACCAGCGCGGCACGGCCGAGCAGCACATCAAGGAAGGCAAGAACGCGATTCCATGGACCCGGCTGTCATGCATGAGGTTCCGGAATAATGCCGTGCGGCTTCAGCTTCATGCGCTGGCCCACAATCTCGGCAACTTCATGCGCACCCTGGCCCTGCCCGAGGCGGTCAAACACTGGTCGCTGACCTCGGCTCGCGGGAAAAGCTGGTGAAAATCGGGGCGAGGATCGTCGGCCATGGCCGCTAGTCACGTTCCAGATGGCTGAGGTCGTCGTGTCTGGTGGCTTTGTTCAGGGAAATTCCGCGGCTGATCGCTCAACTTCGGTCGCCGCCAGTTCCCACTTAAGGTGGGGTCTGATGCCGATGCCGTGGAAAGACAACGGGAGAACTGCGCCTTGCGAGCCAGAATTAGCGCCATCAACGGGTTGGGACGGCCGTGTTCACGGTGGTTCCCAGCAAATCCAGACGAATGTCGTCCCGCAATACGCCCAGAATTGTTAGGGGCGGCCGAAAAGGCTACCGTGTCGCCAGAAATCGGCGTTCATATAGGGAATGTCGGTTGCGCCAATCTCAGCTCAAAGAGTAGGTCATCCGGTGGATGTCGGGTAAAATGCGTCGCCGGTCGCATGGAGGGCGAAAAATGGTATCACCCAATGGGTCAGGAGTATCGACTGCTGCTTTCTACGATGTGACTACTCTCGATCCAGAGGTCGCCAAGCGTCGGACGGATGAACTCGCCGAGCGCCTCACTTGGCCGCACCACCGGATCCTCGCCTATCAGCGGGATCGTCTGCGCGAAATTCAGCGACATGCGGCCAGCGCGTCGCCCTATTTCCGCGAGAAGATCGGGCATCTTGTCGCTGCCGACGCGCCGCTTTCGGCCTATCCAGTCATGAACAAGACAATCCTGATGGCGGAGTTTGATCGGATCGTGACCGACCCCAGACTCACGCGCACGCTGGTCGAGCAACATGCCGGTACACAGCGTGTCGGCCATCTGCTGCTTGATGAGTACCGCGTCGCGGCCACCGGCGGCTCGAGCGGTCAGCGCGGCGTTTTCGTCTATGACCAGAGTGCCTGGGAGCTGACCATCGCCAACGCCCGGCGGATGCAGCGCCTCATGGGGCTGCCGCCGGGCGCGAAGGTCCTTGGCATCGGCGCCCCGTCGCCCGTTCATCTCAGCAACCGGTTCTATGCCGAAGGACGCGTCGGACTTCCTGATGCACCGTGCCTATCGGTCACAACCCCGATCGAGGAAGTGGTAGAGGCGTTGAACCGTTTCCGCCCGGACGTCATCAGCACC
The DNA here is from genome assembly GCA_964542425.1 of uncultured Rhodospirillaceae bacterium. Taxonomy (GTDB): domain Bacteria; phylum Pseudomonadota; class Alphaproteobacteria; order Dongiales; family Dongiaceae; genus Dongia_A. The sequence goes on from CAZIUB010000033.1 coordinate 5,076, forward strand.
TATCCTTCCTTCATACGGCGCCTAGCCGAGGAACAGAACGCGGGACGGCTTAACATCGCGCCGATGGCCATGCGCTCGGTAGCCGAGGCCCTGTCTCCCGATGTCAGGGACTTGGGGCGCGCCACCTGGAACGTCCCTGTCGCCAACAACTACGGTTCGACCGAGGCCGGCATCATGGGAATGGAATGCCGACGCCTGAACGGGATCCATCTGTGCGAAGACATGATTATTGTGGAGATCGTCGATGACTTGAACCAACCGGTGCCGGCGGGGACGGCGGGATCAAAGGCATTAGTCACGACGCTCTTCAATAGGACGCTTCCCATCATCCGTTATGAGTTCAGCGATATCCTGACTGCAATCGATGGGCCCTGCTCCTGCGGCTGCTCGTTCCAGCGGATCAAGGACATCGAGGGACGGCGCGAGGAAATGCTGCAGGTCTGGACGCCGGACGGACGACAGGTCGATGTCCATGCACCCAGATTCTGGTTTCATCTAGTGCGGGTGCCCGGGATCCGGCAGTACCAGTTTGCACAACTGCCCAGAGGCATCGCCGTCCGTATCGTGCCAAGTCCTGGCCATGACCCTGAGACGGTCCGCCAGTCGGTCGATCGCATCGCCAGGGCTGCGCTCAGCGAGCTTGGTGCGCCAGATGGATACGTCGAGGTTCAGATCGTCGATAAAATCGAGCGTTCTGGCGCCGCCGCCAAGCAGAAGATCGTCGAGAGTGTACCAGTTCCTAGTTGAACCTGCAGAAGAGGGAATTGGTCTTATCTCAGCTGCCAAGCTGTCCGGCCATGCGGGACCACCTCAGGCGGGCGCCGTCCACCGTGTCACCGTAATCCCGTAATCCGTAATATTAATACCTGTGAAACTTCAAAAGCTGGGCGGTGAATTCGCGCTCACCACCTCGCATTCCCCCTCGCCGGTGTTGCGAAAGCGATGGGGCAGCCGGGAATCGAAGTAATAGGCATCGCCCGGTCCCAGCACCCGCACCTGATCGCCAACGGTCACCTCCAATTGGCCCCGGACCACCACCCCGCCTTCCTCGGCATCATGGGTCAGCATCTGGGCACCGGTATCGGCACCCGAATCATAACGCTCGTGAATGATCTGCATGGCCCGTCCGCTCAAGTCCCGGCCAACCTGGCGGTAGGACAGGCTGCCCCCCGCCAATTCCACCAACTCTCTGGCGGCAAAGAACATTTGCGGACGCGGCGGTTCCCGCAGGGCAAAGAACGACGCCAGCGAGATCGGAAGTCCGTCCAACAATTTCTTCAGCAGCCCGACCGAGGGTGATGATCGGTTCTGCTCGATCATCGAGATGATCGCATTCGAGACGCCTGCGCGCTTGGCGAGCTCTCGCTGCGACAGGCTTTGGGCCTCGCGCAATTGGCGCAACCTGGCGCCCAGATCGAACACATCCTTGGATTCGTCCGTCATGAGGATCTCCGCTCCTGGCGTCTTTGGTGCTCAATATAATGAGCAAAACATAGGAAAACGCAAGGCCTGGCCTTCGAAACAAGGTTTAATTTCGGTAATTTTGCAAATGTTCACGCAAGGCTTGTTAGGTTTGTTGAACATTGCTATAAGATGGCACCCCTTTGTCAGCCGAGGCCCTCGCCATGTCCGCATCATCGCAAGCCAGGAAATTCGAACCCACACCCAACAATCTCGAAGCGTTTTGGATGCCGTTTACCGCCAACCGGCAATTCAAGTCGAAGCCGCGTCTGTTCGTCGGCGCCAAGGACATGCATTACACGACCCACGATGGGCGACAGGTCCTGGACGCGACGGCGGGATTGTGGTGCTGCAATGCCGGCCATGGCCGCAAACCCATCTCCGAGGCGGTCGCCCGCCAGATCGCGCAGATGGATTATGCCCCTGCCTTCCAGATGGGTCATCCGGCGGCCTTCGAACTGGCCTCGCGGCTTGCCGCCATGCTGCCCGGCGACCTCGACCATGTGTTCTTCACCAATTCCGGGTCGGAAGCGGTGGACACGGCGCTCAAGATCGCCATCGCCTACCAACGGGTGAAGGGTCAGGGTACGCGGGTGCGCCTCATCGGGCGCGAGCGCGGCTATCATGGGGTCGGTTTTGGTGGCATCTCGGTCGGCGGCATCTCCGGCAATCGCAAGTTCTTCGGCCCGCTGTTGAACGGCGTCGATCATCTTCCCCACACCCACAATCTGGAGAAGAACGCCTTCTCCAAGGGCGAGCCGGAATGGGGGGCGCATCTGGCCGACGAGCTGGAGCGCATCGTGGCGCTGCACGATGCCTCGACCATCGCCGCAGTCATCATCGAGCCGGTCGCGGGATCGACCGGCGTCCTCATCCCGCCCAAGGGCTATTTGCGGAAGATCCGCCAGATTTGCGACAAGCACGGCATTCTGCTGATTTTCGACGAGGTGATCACCGGTTTCGGGCGCCTCGGCGCCTCCTTCGGTGCGGAATTTTTTGGCGTGCAGCCCGACCTCATTACCACCGCCAAGGGTATCACCAGCGGCACGGTGCCGATGGGTGCCGTCTTCGCGCGCAAGGGCATCTATGACGCCTTCATGGACAATGCGCCGGAGAACGCCATCGAGCTGTTCCATGGCTATACCTATTCGGCCCACCCGGTGGCCTGCGCGGCGGCGCTGGCGACACTCGACATCTACCGCGACGAGGGCCTGTTCGAGCGCGCCGCGGAACTGGCACCCTATTGGCAGGACGCGGTCCATTCCCTGAAGGGCACCAAGAACGTCATCGATCTCCGAAACCTCGGCCTGATCGCCGGCATCGAATTGGAGCCGATCCCCGGCAAGCCGACGGCGCGCGCCTTCGATGCGTTCCTGCAAAGCTATGACAAGAACCTGCTGCTCCGCACCACCGGCGATATCATCGCCATGTCGCCGCCGCTGATCGTGCAGAAATCCCATATCGACCAGATGTTCGACATCCTCTCGGGGGTGCTGAAGACCCTGAACTAGGCCGGCGCCGGTCCTGGCGCCAGGCATGGCGTGTGCCTGGCCCTAGGCCGGTGGCGGTGGCGCAAGCGACAATGATACACCAATCTAGACGGTTCGGGGCACGCGCGCCGGTGTTGCCGACCGCGATCAAGGACAGGAGAGGCGATCCATGCTCATCGGCGTGCCCAAGGAAATCAAGAACCACGAATATCGGGTCGGCCTGACCCCGCCCTCGGTCCGCGAATTCGTCCATCACGGCCACAAAGTCCTGGTCGAGACCAAGGCCGGCGCCGGCATCGGCGTCGACGACAAGACTTACGTGGCGGCGGGCGCCACTATCGCGAAGAACGCGGCCGAGGTCTTCGCAAAGGCCGACATGATCGTGAAGGTCAAGGAACCCCAGCCGGTCGAATGCAAGATGCTGCGCCAGGGGCAGATCCTCTATACCTACTTGCATCTGGCGCCCGACGCCAAACAGACCGCAGGATTGCTGAAATCCGGCTGCACGGCCATCGCCTATGAGACCGTGACCGGCGCCAGGGGCGGCCTGCCGCTCTTGGCGCCGATGTCCGAGGTCGCGGGGCGCATGTCGGTGCAAGTGGGCGCGCATTACCTGGAAAAGGCGCAAGGCGGGTCGGGCATTCTTCTGGGCGGCGTGCCGGGCGTTCGGGCGGCAAGGGTGGTGGTGATCGGGGGTGGAATATCCGGGACCCACGCGGTACGCATGGCTCTTGGCATGGAGGCGATCGTCACCGTCATCGACAAGAATCTCGACCGCCTGCGCGAGCTCGACGAATTGTTCGGCGCCTCGCTCAACACCATCTATTCGACCGTGGATGCGATCGAGCGCTATGTGCTCCAGGCCGATCTGGTGATCGGCGCGGTCCTGGTTCCAGGCGCCGCCGCGCCGAAACTGGTCAGCCGCAAGATGATCAAGACCATGCGAAAGGGCTCGGTCGTGGTCGATATCGCCATCGATCAGGGCGGCTGTTTCGAGACCAGCCATGCGACGACCCACGCCGATCCGGTCTATGTCGTCGACGATGTCATCCACTATTGCGTCGCCAACATGCCTGGCGCGGTCGCACGCACTTCGACCTTCGCGCTCAACAACGCGACGCTGCCCTTCGGATTGCAAATCGCCGACAAGGGCGCGCGGCGGGCAATGGCCGAGGACCCGAATCTCCTGAACGGGCTCAACATCCACGACGGCAAGGTGACCTACAAGGCCGTGGCCGACGCCCTCAAGCTAAAATACATCCCGGCGCAACAGGCGCTCGGCATCTGATACGCGATCCCGGAGATGCCGACGCATCCGGGATCGATTTCGCTCAAGCGGCCCGCGCGGGCTTGACCAAATCCCGATGTGTCGTGCTCATCGGGATTTGGCCTGAGGCCGCTTTTGCGATCGGCGCTCAGCGATTGGCCGCCTCCTGGCGCACGCGGATTTCAGTGGGCCATCGGCTCTTGATATAGGCGATGATGGCGGCGATCTCGAAATCCGAAACAACACCTTCGAAGGCCGGCATGTCGCTGCGATAGCCGGGCGGGGCGTAGGCGCCGATCCCGTCTCGCGTGATCGCCAACAGGACCTTGTCCGGATGGTGCCAGGTGTGGCCATCGGAATCGTGCGGGGGCGCCGGCAACCGGCCGTCGGCCTTGCGCTCGCGCCAATTCGGCTGGCCCTCAAGATCGACGCCATGGCACCTCGCGCAGTGGCGACGATAGAGCAACTGACCCAACGCCACCTGTGCGTCGTCCTCGGCGTCGATCCGCGGCGAGTCCCCGTCAAACGGCCGCCAATTTCCCACGCTGATAACAACGCCAAGTGCGATTGCGATTGCCGCCGCGATCGCTGGCGACAATCGCCGCCACCCCCACGCCGAGCCACCTCTCATCTCGTGCCGAAATCCCGCCAGCTTCGCCCGCCATCCTGGCTCACCAGCAATCGGTTGTCATTGGTGGCGAGATAGAGGTGGTTGGCATCGCTGGGGTCGGCGGCCAGATGCAGCGGAATCGATTCGCCGAAGCTATTGGAGAGGGCCTCCCATCGCGCCAGATCTTCATCGGGCGAGCGCATCAGGCCTTCGCCCAGGGCAAAGGCGATCAGCCCGCCATCAGCATCATGGGCAAGCAGGCTCACGATCTTGTCCTCGAGGCCAGCCGCGGCCCAAGTGGCGCCGGCATCCTCGCTGACCATGAGACCGGATTTGGTCGCCGCGAAGACGCGATCGGGCGCGTGTCGTGACGCGGCAAGCTGGATGAGGCTATCGGGGGCCGGGCCGGCGATGGCCCAGGTTTTGCCGCCGTCGCGGCTGACCTGGATCGATCCATAGGCGCCGTAAATGACGTTCGGGTCGGCGGGGCTGACACTCATCTGGTGAAAATCGACCGGGCCATGGATTCCAGGCGCGATCTGGCGCCAGGTTCGCCCGCCATCCACCGACATGATGAAGCCGAGATTGCCCCCCTCTGCCGGGTGGCCGCTGGCGTAGAGCACCGAGGACTGCGATGGGTGCGGCGAGAAGCCCATGAAATCCTGCACCGGCGAAACCAAGGTTGCCTTGCCATCCTTGGCCAGCAGGAAAAGCCCGTGATGGGTGGCGAGATAAAGGCTCTCAGGATCGACAGGATTGGTCGCGAGCCCGTGGATATGCGTGCCCTCTTTGATCTGGGCGAGCGAGTATTCCTGCGCCGAGGCCGGCGCGACGAACAGGAATGGCGCGATCGGCGCCAACCCGATCAGCCAGAATAACGAGCGAGATGCCAAGCGAATCAATGTCATGTCTCCAAGTCGCGCCGCGCACTGCCCGAGGGACTTTCGGTCGAGGCGGCAAGATTTTCGGGGGAACGCGCGATCGATCGCCGCGACGCAGCGAAATCCCTAGGCCGCGATCGGGGGCGTCGATTCCGGCGGCACCGATCGACCGCTTCCGTCGTGACGCGCCACGGCGAACGAGAATTCCAGCGTCGCCGGCGGCAGGAGTGATTCAAGGACCGCGACCATGGGCATGGCCGGACACGGCGCCGAACAATGGACAAACGCGGTGGGACCGTTCATGCCAGGATCGCAAGGACCGGTCATCGCATTCCGGCATTCCATGTTCGCCGCGACACTCGCGCCGGGCGCCGGGACAAGTCCTTGTAAAATCACCGCCACGAGCGCGAGGAGAATCGCCCAGGCGCGAAAACGGTTCGAACGTCGCATTCGCCCAATATGAGCCAGATCGTCCCGCCCGACAAGCCGGCCCGGCGCGGCCGACTACCAGATTGCGGGTAACACGTGGTTGTCCCTTGGCGCCATACCTTGCTAGGCTGTCCTTTTCCCGCGGGAAGTGGAGGCTGAGCCATGTCCATCGCAAGGATCGTGAATATCCCCGATCACGCCCCGAAAGGCGAAGGTCTGGACAAGTGGCCCGAGATCGATGCCAAGGATTTGGCCTCCGGCAATCCGGTGCAACGCGGGCGCAACTATTTCGACGCGCCGGATTTGGGCTTGACTTGCGGCGTATGGGATTGCACCGCGTTCGAGACCAAGATGGGGCCCTATTCGGTCGATGAATTCATGATCCTGCTCGAAGGCACGGTGACGATCGCCGAAGCGAGCGGCCGGGAGACTACGGTCAATGCCGGGGAAAGTTTCGTGATCCCGCGCGGCCTGGAATGCATCTGGCGCCAATCGGGCTATGTGCGCAAGATCTTCGTCATCTTCGAGGATCCCGACCGGCCGGTGCCGGCCAAGCCCAGCGCCGATCACGTCATCAAGATCGACCCGGCGGCGGCGCTGGCACCCTGCCCGGGGCCGGATTCATCGCTGGTCATCAAGGGACAACCGCAATGGTCCGAGCGAGGGCTCTATGCCGATGCCTCCGGGCGATTCACGGTGGGCCTGTGGGCGACGACGCCTTATGAACGCAAGGTTTTGGAATTTCCGCGCCACGAATTGATGCATTTCGTCGAAGGCGGTCCGCTGCTTTCCGACGGGGCGGGCGGCGGCGTCCAATTCGTTGCCGGCCAATCGGTCATCGTGCCGCGAGGCGCCCAAATGGGCTGGGCAAACGAACACATGGTGAAAAAAATCTACTGCATCCTCATGCCGAAATAGACTTCATGCCGGAATCTTGCGACTTCGTCATCGCCAATGCCCTGATCCATGACGGCACCGGGGCGCAGCCACGCCCGGGCGCCATCGGCGTTCGCGGCGAAGCAATCGTGTCGGTGGGCAAAGCGCCCGATCCAAACGGGGCCGAATTGATCGATGCCAGCGGATTGGCCCTGGCGCCGGGGTTCATCGATGTCCACACCCACGACGATAGGGCCCTCCTCATCGGCGACATGTCGGCCAAGGTGAGCCAGGGCGTGACCACGGTTATCGTCGGCAATTGCGGCGTGTCGCTTGCACCCTTGGTGGCGGCGCGCGACCCGCCCCCGCCCCTGGATCTGATCGGCGCGCGCGCTGATTTCCGCTTCCCGAGTTTCGCCGCCTATTTCGCGGCACTCGAGGAGACGCCTCCTTCCGTCAACGCGCTTTGCCTCGTCGGGCATTCGACCTTGCGCGAAGGCGCCATGGATCGGCTGGACCGCGCCGCCACGGAGCCTGAGATCGCGATCATGCGCGCCAAGCTTGGCGAGGCGCTGGATGCGGGCGCGATCGGGCTTTCCACCGGCTTGGCTTACGCGCCTTCCATGCAGGCCCCGACCGAAGAAGTGGCCGCTCTCGCCGAATTGCTGGGGCCAGCGGGCGCCATCCACACCACGCATATGCGCGACGAGGGCGAACAAATCATCGCCGCCATGGACGAGGCCTTCGCCATAGGAAGGGTGGCCAGATCGCGTGTCGTCATTTCGCATTTCAAGGTCCACGGCCAAGCCAATTACGGAAGATCGCCAGAGACGCTCGACAAGTTCGACCGCCAGCGGCAAGTCCAGGAACTGGCGCTGGACGCCTATCCATACGCCGCGTCCTCGACCATTCTGGAGCCGGCCTGGATCGCTGAAGCCACGAAAGTGATGATCACCTGGTCGATCCCGCATTCCGCCATGAGCGGCCGAACCTTGCGCGATATCGCCGAGGAATGGGGATGCGGGGAAGTCGAGGCGGCCGAGCGCTTGCAACCCGCGGGCGCCGTCTATTTCGCCATGGACGAGGAAGACGTCCGGCGCATCCTAAGTTATTCCGAAACCATGATCGGCTCGGATGGATTGCCGCACGACCGGCACCCGCATCCCCGGCTTTGGGGCAGTTTCCCGCGCGTGCTCGGCCATTACGCGCGGGACATTGGGCTGTTTCCCCTCGAAGAGGCGATCCGGCGCATGACCTCGCTGCCGGCGGAGAATTTCGGGCTGAAAAAAAGAGGCCGCATCGCGCCGGGCCAGGCCGCCGATCTGGTGCTGTTCGACCCCGATCGGATCAACGATTGCGCGACCTTCGAGCACCCCACGCGGGCCGCGGAGGGCATCGATACGGTCTGGGTCAATGGCAGAATTTCTTGGCAACATGGCCGGCACAGCGGCGCGCGCGCGGGCCACGCGTTGCGTCGGGGCACTGCGTAAGGCGCGCCTCACACACCCACCGTTTTCAACTCGCTCTCGGGGTACCGGGCGCCAGAGGCGGCACCCACCGGAAACTTTTGATCGAGTGCCGCTACTTCATCCTCCGACAAGGGAATCGCGGCGGCGGCCACGTTCTCCTCCAGATGGCCGACATGCCTGGTGCCCGGAATGGGAATCACATTGCCGTGCTTGGAAAGAAGCCACGCAAGGGACAGTTGCGCCGGCGTGCATTCGTGTGCGCGAGCCGCCGCGCTCAGGCGCTCGAGAAGCGCGCGATTGGCGCCGGCATTGGCCGGCTGGAACCGCGGCAATTGCCGCCGGTAATCGGTTTCCGGCATGGCCAGCCAATCGGGGGCGCTTCCGGTCAAGAACCCGCGCCCGAAGGGCGCGAAGGCCATAAAGGCGATGCCCAGCTCCCGGCAGACCGGCAGCACATCAAGTTCTGGCTCGCGCCACCACAAGGAATATTCGCTCTGGATCACGTCGATGGGCGCGACCGTATGCGCGCGGGCAAGGGTCAAGGCGGAGACCTCGCTCAAGCCGATGGCCCTGGTCTTGCCCTCGCGCCGCAATCGATCCAGGCATCCGATAACCTCCTCCAATGGGCGCTGGGGGTCTAGCCGATGCAGGAACAGCAAATCCAGGGTTTCGATCTGGAGGCGCTTCAAGGATGCCTCGCAGGCCGCACGCAGATATTCCGGCGAATTGTCGATTCCCAACTCCGCCCCGGTTTCGGGGTTCCAGGCGCGGGCAATCTTGGAACCGATGCGCAAGGAATTGCGGAAGGGCTTCAGGTTCATGCCGAGAAGCGTTTCGTTGTGCCCATTGCCGTAGGTATCGGCGGTATCGAAATAGGTGATGCCCAGTTCGATCGCATGCAACAGGGTCTCGACCGCTTCCAAATCGTTGCGCCCGCCATAGCTGCCCGACATGCCCATGCAGCCCAGGCCAATGGCGAAGATTTCGATCCCGCTTGCGCCGAGCACGCGCGTGGTCATCGCCGCGATACTCCCTTCCTCTTGGCCCGTTTCCATGCGAGCCCGCCGATCACCTCGACCGCCGAGCGCGCCGCCAATTGCGCGCCCAAACCATTCAAATCGAAATCCGGCCCCAGGCAGGCCATGTCGAAGCCCACGAGTTCGGGCCCGATCTCGATCGCGCGGCGCAGGCCCTGCAGGATTTCGCGCGCGGTCAGGCCGGCGGGATCGGGATACTTTTGCGCCGGCAGGAAGGCCGGGTCGATGACATCGAGATCGAGCGACAGATAGAGCAGATCGGCGCCCTTGGCGATCTTCCGGATCGCCTGCTCGACGCAGGTCTTGATGCCTTTCTCCTCGACATCCTGCATGGTCCAATAGGCGATGCCCAATTCCTTGGCGGCCTCCGACCAGGCGAGCGAATTTCGCGTGCCCCGGATGCCGATCAGGGCGAAATTGGCCGGGTCCAGATGGCCCGCCTCGAAACACCGCGCCCATTGCGATCCCGCCCAATAGCGCGGCTCCCAAGCAAGATCGAAATGCGAATCGAATTTGAGCACCGCCAGGCGCTTCTTGCGTTGCCGGTGCACGGAGCGCACGCCAACATAGGGCACGGTGTCGTCGCCGCCCAAGAGCACCAGCATCTTGTCGCGCCCGATCAGGCGCTCGATCCGGGCGCCGGCCTGGTGCAGCATTTCGCCGGCCTCGATCTCGTAATCGATGCGGATGTCGCCGCCGTCGGCGATCGACACATGATCGGCAATGCGGAAATCGCGCGCCCGCTCCGGCATCAGGCCGCCGGAATGATCGAGCGAATAATAGATCGAGTTCTTGCGGATGGCTGCGGGTGCCGCATTGGCGCCGGTCCGGGAATAGATCGCCCCCTGGTGGCTGGCATTGGCCGGCAGGAACCGCCGCGGGTCCAGGATCTTCACGCCCTCATAGGGGAGCCCGATCACCACCACGTCGGCATTGGGCGCCTCCTCCAACAGCGGACATTCCATGAAGGTCGGGATGTCGTCCTTGAGGATGCGCTCGGTGCGCCTGACCACGCGATAGGGCGATTTGGCGGCGCTGGCGCTCGCGCGCCCGAAGGCCGCCGCGATCCCACCCTTCGGCTTCACCTTCCTTGCCATGCTCCCCCTCCCACACCTGGTTTTGCCGGATCATGCCCCCAGCCAAAACGAGAGTCACGGGGCTTTGCGATCCGAAAGCCACGCGAACGGCGATGCGCCAATGGCCAGATCGCGGATCGGGCGCTTCTTCAATCCCTCGCTTCCCCAGCGCTCCTTGATCGCCAATTCGAGCCAGGCGCGAGCCTGGCCGGCGCGCCTTCGCTCCAGCCGGTCTTCTTGCGCCAGCCATTGCCAATGCCCTTCAAGCGCCTCCAGGAGGTCGTCCATCCCATCTCCGGTCTGCGCCGAGACGATAAGCACCTTGGGTTGCCAATCATCGGGCGCCCCCAAGGAGAGCCCGAGCGCACCCTTGACGTCGGCCTGGGCGCGGATCGCGGGGCTCCCCAGATCGGATTTGGTGATTGCGACGATGTCGGGAATCTCGGCGATGCCGGCCTTCATGTATTGCAAGGAATCACCCGATCCCGGCTGCACGCAGAAGACGATGGTGTCGGCGACGAGCGCCACTTCGGTTTCCGACTGGCCGATTCCGACGGTTTCGACCAGCACCACATCGAAGAGCGCCCGCATCAGCACCATCGCGCCATAGCTGAGATCGGCGAGCCCGCCCAGACGGTCGCGCGCCGCCATCGAGCGCACGAAAACCCCATCGTCGCCGGGATCGGCGCGAATGCGTGTGCGATCACCAAGCAATGCGCCGCCCGAAACCCGCGATGTCGGATCGACGGCGATCACGCCCAGGGTCCTGCCCCGCAAGCGGATGGCGCTGATGAGCGCGCCGGCGAGTGTCGATTTGCCGACACCGGGCGGTCCGGTCAAGCCGATCACATGGGCGCTCGGGGCCCCATATGCGCCATCCAGCATCCTCAGAAGCGCCGGATCGTCGGGAGAGCGTTCCAACCGAGCCAGCGCCTGAGCCAACGCCGGCTTGCCGCCTTCGCGCAACGCCTCGAAGGCGCCCACCTCCGCCGCGCGATCGGCCATTCCTCTATCCCTCGCCCTTGCGGGCCTCGCGATCGCCCACCATCGCGGCTTGCGCCGCCGCCAGCCTCGCGATCGGCACCCGATAGGGCGAACAGGAAACATAATCGAGCCCGACCTTGGCGCAGAAATGGATCGAGGCCGGGTCGCCGCCGTGCTCGCCGCAGATGCCGAGCTTGAGCCCGGGGCGGGCGCGTCTGCCGCGATCGGCCGCGATCTGGACCAGTTCGCCGACGCCTTCGAGATCGATGCTGATGAAGGGGTCCTGCTTCAAAATACCCTGGCGCTCATAGGCGAGGATGAACCTCGCGGAATCGTCGCGGCTCAACCCATAGGTGGTCTGGGTCAGATCGTTGGTGCCGAAGCTGAAGAATTCCGCGTCCTTGGCGATCTCGCCGGCGAGAAGCGCCGCGCGCGGCAATTCGATCATGGTGCCCACCAGATAGGGGAGCGTGGCCCCGGATTCCTTGGCCACGTCGCCCGCGATCCGATCGATCACCGCCTTCATCAGCGAGAATTCCTTGGGGATCCCGACCAAGGGGATCATGATTTCCGTTTCCACGGTTTCGCCATCCTCGCGCTTCACCTGGAGGGCCGCCTCGAAAATGGCGCGGGCCTGCATCTCGTAGATTTCCGGATAGGTGATGCCGAGCCGACAGCCGCGGTGGCCGAGCATTGGATTGGATTCGTGCAATTGCGCGGCGCGCGCCGCCACGAATTCGCTCGAGATGCCGGCGGCGGCGGCCACCTCGGCCATTTCCTCGCGCGTCTTGGGCAGAAATTCGTGCAAGGGCGGGTCCAAGAGCCGGATCGTGACCGGCATTCCCTTCATGATGCGGAACAGATCGACGAAATCCCGGCGCTGCATGGGCAGGATCTTGGCCAGCGCCCTCCTGCGGCCCTCCAGGCTCTCGGCCATGATCATCTCGCGCATGGCGACGATGCGATCGGAATCGAAGAACATGTGCTCGGTCCGGCAGAGCCCGATCCCCTCGGCGCCGAACTGGCGCGCGGTCCTGGCGTCGAGCGGGGTCTCGGCATTGGCGCGGATCTTGAGCTTGCGGATCGCGTCGGCCCACGACATCAGGGTCGTGAAATCGCCGGAGAGTTCCGGCTCGATGGTCGGTACCGCGCCGAGCATCACCTCGCCGGTGCCGCCATCGATGGTGATGATGTCGCCCACGGCCACGCGGTGCGTACGCACACCCATGACCCGCGCTTCGTAATCGACCCGAAGATCGCCGGCACCCGAAACGCACGGCCGGCCCATGCCGCGCGCGACCACGGCGGCGTGGCTGGTCATGCCGCCCCGCGTGGTCAAGATGCCGGCGGCCGCGTGCATGCCGTGGATGTCCTCCGGACTGGTTTCGATGCGGACCAGGATCACCCGCTCGCCCTTGCTGGCGCGATCCTCGGCCTCGTCGGCGCTGAAGACGACCCGGCCCGACGCGGCCCCGGGCGAAGCCGGTAGCCCGCGCGCGATCACCGTCTTGATGGCCTTGGGATCGAGCGTGGGATGCAGCAATTGATCGAGCGAGGCGGGGTCGATCCGGGCGATGGCGGTCTCGCGCTCGATCAACCCCTCGGCGCACATGTCGACCGCGATCTTGAGCGCGGCGGCGGCGGTGCGCTTGCCGTTGCGGGTCTGCAGCATGTAAAGCTGGCCGCGCTCAACGGTGAACTCGATGTCCTGCATGTCACGGTAATGGCGCTCCAGCTGCTCGCGCGCCTGGTTCAGCCGTTCGAAGACCTCGGGCATCACCTCCTCCATCGCCGGCAGCTGGGAGTTGTTCGCCTTCTTGCCCGCGATCGTGAGGTGCTGCGGCGTGCGGATGCCAGCGACCACGTCCTCGCCCTGGGCGTTTATCAGATATTCGCCATAGAACTCCTTGGCGCCGGTCGATGGATTGCGGGTGAAGGCGACACCGGTCGCGCAATCCTCACCCATGTTGCCGAACACCATGGCCTGGACATTGACCGCCGTGCCCCAATCCTCCGGAATGTTGTTGATGCGCCGGTAGGTGAGCGCGCGGGCGATGTTCCAGGACCCGAACACCGCGCCGATGGCGCCCCACAGCTGTTCCATCGGATCCTGTGGGAAGGGCTGTCCCAATTCCTCCCGGACCTTCGATTTGTAATCCTCGATCACCCGTTTCCAATGCTCGCCGGTCAATTGGGTGTCGAGTTCCACGCCCAGATCGGATTTGTGCAGATCCAAAATCTCCTCGAAGGCATGATGCTCCACGCCAAGGACCACGTTGCCGTACATCTGGATGAAGCGGCGGTAGGAATCATAGGCGAAGCGCGTATCGCCGGTGGCCTTGGCCAGGCCCCAGGCGGTCTCGTCGTTGAGGCCGAGATTGAGGACCGTGTCCATCATGCCCGGCATCGAGACCCTGGCGCCGGAGCGCACCGATACCAGGAGCGGCCGCCCGGCATCGCCGAATTTCGTGCCCAGGGCGGCCTCGATCCGGGTCAAGCCGCTTTCGACCTCGCGCTTCAGATCGCCGGGATAGGATTTTCCATTGGCGGCGTAATAGGTGCAGATTTCAGTGGTAATGGTGAAGCCCGGCGGCACCGGCAGGCCGAGCGCGCTCATCTCGGCGAGATTGGCGCCCTTGCCGCCGAGGAGATCGCGCAACTGCGCGCTGCCATCGGCCCTGCCACCGCCGAAGCGATAGACCCATTTCGCCATCCCTACTACCTACCCCTCGATCCTGGAAAAATCCGCGACATGCTCGATAATGCGCGCGATCTTGGAGAGCAGGCGCAGCCGATTGGCGCGCAAGGCCACATCGTCGCAATTGACCGTGACCTTGTCGAAGAAGGCATCGACCGGCGCACGCAATTTGGAAAGGGCGGTGATGGCGCCGGGGAGATCGTCGTCGATCCGATGCGCGGCAAACCAGGCTTCGGCCTCGTCCAGGCCCCGGACCAAGGATTTTTCCTGCGCCTCGGCCAGCATGGAAGGCGCAATTGCGCCATCATGAGTGAAGTTTTCGTTTTTCGCCGCCTTGCGGTCCTTCGTGGTCTCGATGCGAACGATGTTATGGGCGCGCCGATAGGCAATCAGCAAATTGAGCCCGGATTCGCTACCCACGAATTCCTGTAGCGCACGCGCCCTGGCCACGATCAGGCCGAGATCGTCCATATCCTTGGCGAACACGGCGGCGATCAGATCATGGCGGGTGCCCTGTTCTCGAAGTGCCACCTTCAGCCGGTCGCCCAGAAAATCGAGCAGGCCCCGGACGATGGCTTCGGCGCCCTCCTCGCCGCCAGGGCTTGCACCATGGGCCGCCAGTGCCGCCTCCAGGATCGGACGCAGTTTCACCGCGAGACCGTTCTCCAGGATGAGCCGGATGATGCCGAGGCCCGCGCGCCGGAGCGCAAAGGGGTCCTTGGAACCGGTTGGCTTCTCGTCGATGGCGAAGAATCCAGCGAGCGTGTCGATCTTGTCGGCCAAGGCCAGCGCCACGCTGATGGGGGCGCGCGGGCAATCGTCGCTGGGCCCCAATGGCCGGTAATGATCGGCGATGGCATCGGCGACCGGACCTTGCAGGCCCTCGAGGCGCGCGTAATGGCGCCCCACGATGCCCTGCAATTCCGGAAGCTCACCGACCATGCCGGTCACCAGATCGGCTTTGGCGAGATCGGCGGCCAAAGCGACTTGCGCCGGCGAGGCCCCCGGAATCGATAGGGCGATGCGCTCGGCCAGCGCCCGGACCCGCGCCACCTTCTCCGCCATCGAACCGAGCTTGGCGTGGAAGATGATGCCCTTCAGCGCCAGCACGCGATCCGCAAGCCTCGTCTTTCGGTCCTGATCCCAAAAGAACTTGGCATCCGATAGGCGCGCCCGCAGCACCCGCTCATTGCCGGCGATGATGGCCTTGCCCCCATCCGCCGTCTCGATATTGGCGACGACCAGGAAATGGGGCGCGAGTGCCCCCGAGGTATTATACAGCGCGAAATATTTCTGGTGCGCGCGCATGACGGTGGTCAAGATCTCGGGCGGCAGCGCCATGTATTCGCCGTCGATGCGCCCGATGAGCGCCACAGGCCATTCCACCAGCCCGGTCACCTCGTCCAGCAATCCCTCGTCCGGCTTGACCTTGAGCCCGTGGGCCAAGGCCGCCGCCTCGCATTGGCGCTGGATTTCCGCGCGGCGGGCGGCCGGGTCCAGGATCACTTTGGCCGCGAGCAGTTTCACCTGGTAATCGGCGAAACTCGTGACCGTGATTTCACCCGGCGCCATGAACGGATGGCCGCGCGTGCTCATGCCGAAGCGCAAGACCCGATCGCCACCCATCGGCAGGGCGCCAGCAACGCCCTTGCCATCGTACAGCGCCAGAATGAAGTGCAGCGGCCGCACCCAACGCTGGGTCAAATCGGCAAACCGCATTGATTTCGGCCAGGGCAGATTTTGCACAACATCGACCAACAGGCCTGGCAAAACCGAGTTGGTCGCATCCCCCTTTTTCTCGATGATGACGAAATGGAACACGCCCTTGCCAGTGTCGCGCCGTTCGCATTGATCGAGCGAGGCAAGGCCCGCCGATTTCAGGAAGCCGTCGATGGCGGCTTGGGGCGATCCCACGCGCGGACCCTTTTTTTCTTCCCTGAGATCAGGCTGGGACGCCGGAATGCCGTCCACCACCAGCGCGAGGCGCCTTGGCGTCGCAAAGGCCCGCGCGCTCGTAAAGGTCAAGCCACTGGCGGCGAGTCGATCGCTCGCCAGTCGTTTCAGATCTTCGGCCGCGCGCGCCTGCATGCGGGCCGGAATTTCCTCCGAGAAGAGTTCCAGCAGCAACTCGCCCATTTAGTACCCGCCGTCGCCGATAGCTGATTCGGCAATGTTACCCAGCAAGCACACGCCGGCGGGTACTATCATTTTGTGACATGTGCAAACTTTCTTGGAAGCATCGAGGGGTTTCATGAATTGCGCCTTGTCGAAAGTTGGCACTGTACCCGCCGTCGCCGATGGTTGATTCGAGCCAAATGACTCCGCCAGCGCACGCCGGCGGGTACAATCAATTGGTAACAAGGGCCAACTTTCGTGGAAACATCGAGGGGTTTCATGAATTGCGCCTTGTCGAAAGTTGGCACGGGGTCAGGCCTCGTGCTGGGTCGCGACCCAGGCCTCGCAGCAGGCCTTGGCGAGTGCGCGCACGCGCCCCATATAGGCTTGCCGTTCGGTCACCGAGATCACGCCGCGCGCATCCAGAAGATTGAAGACGTGGCCGGCCTTCAGGCATTGGTCATAGGCGGGCAAGGGCAGTTTCTCCGGCGGCGCCAGCAGCGCGGCGCATTCGCGCTCGGCATCCTCGAATCGGCGTAAGAGCGATGGCACATCGGCGCGCTCGAAATTGTAGGCCGAGTATTCGCGTTCGGCCTGGTGATAGATATCGCGATAGCTCATCCCGTGGCCGTTGAAATCGAGATCGAATATGTTTTCGACGCCCTGCACGACCATGGCCAGGCGCTCCAGCCCATAGGTGAGCTCGGTCGAAACCGGATTGCATTCCAGCCCGCCCACCTGCTGGAAATAGGTGAATTGCGACACCTCCATGCCGTCGAGCCAGACCTCCCAGCCCAGCCCCCAGGCGCCCAAGGTCGGGCTTTCCCAATCGTCCTCGACGAAGCGGATGTCGTGCGCCCCGGAATCGATGCCCAACGCCGCCAGGCTCGCGAGATAGAGGTCCTGGCTATCGTCCGGCGAGGGTTTCAGGATCACCTGGAACTGGTAATAATGTTGCAGCCGATTGGGGTTGTCGCCGTAGCGACCGTCCTTCGGACGCCGCGATGGCTGCACATAGGCCGCCCGCCAGGGCTTTGGGCCCAACGCCCGCAGGGTCGTCGCCCAGTGAAAGGTGCCGGCACCCACTTCCAAATCATAGGGTTGCAGGATGGCGCAACCCCGGCTCGACCAGAACCCCTGCAAGCGCAGGATCAGGTTCTGAAAACAGGTCTCCGGATCGGGTCTCCGCCCCATGAAAGCCACACCCCCGCTGGCGTTCCGACTCCGAGTGTTCACCCCAAACCATCGGCGAGGGAACACTAGCAAATTCAATAGTATGTGTTGTGGTTCCCATACCATGATTGGCAGTCAAGCGTTGCAACCACAACGCCGATCAACCCCTATGGTGCGGCGCAACATAGTGAGCACCACTGGGTTTGGCAACAGATGGGACGCGCCCCATCGGCATCCGGGTTGCAAAGGAATCGAAACGAACACTATGTTGCGCGAACGCGGTAATTTTTACGCGCAGTCTCACAGGTTTGGCCCCGCCGCGCCGCCGTGAAAAGGCATGAATTACAGTACCCTTGACAGCGCCCACTCGACCCTGGCGGTTTCGCTGGCAAAGGCCGACCAGCGCATCCGGGAAATTCATGATTATTGGTGCGCGAAGCGTGGTGATCGAATCTTGCCGCTACGCCGGGATTTCGATCCCCTCGACATCCCCAGATTCCTGGCCAACGTCATCCTGGTCGACGTCAGATACGATCCGGACGGTGTCCCCGATTTCTTCTACCCTTGGTGGGAACCCGCGAGGTGGCGGAGCGCGGGCGCGATCCCACGGGCCAGCGCGTCGCCGATGCCTATCGCGGCCCCTCCGTCGAGGACGCGCTCGATTGCTATCGCCGCGTGGTGAACAACCGCGAGCCCCATGTCGATCTTGCACCGTTCGAAATCAAGGACCGGCGCACGCGCGACATCGGCAACATCTTCCTGCCGTTTTCGGAGGATGGCGAGAGAGTTTCCCGGATCCTGGTCTATACGGTCTTCGAAAACGGCATCAACGAATATTACATCGGGCAGTTTTCCTTGCCGCATCGGGGGGCGCCTAAGGGCACATAGGCGCCGCATTTCCGGCACTGGACCATGTCCTCGACCTGCTTGACGGCGCCCGATGATGTCGTGCCCTTGGCATTTGACCGAGATTCATCGCGGCGCGCGCGGGCCCGGCGGAAAAACCACCAGACGGCGGCAATGACCACCACGATCAGGATCAGCTTGGGAAGAGTCGGGATCGCGAACATGACAGCCAAGTCATAGCCGCCCAGGCCCAATGCGGTCAATCCACCATCCCTGGCACCCGCCGTCGCTGACGGCTTGTTCGAGCCAAATGACCCCGGGGGTCGCACGCCGGCGGGCGACTCAACGCCAGGTAACATGGGGCCCGACTTTCGTGGAAAGCTACGGAGCGTTCCAGGCGTCACGCACTCTCGAAAGTCGGCCCTAGTGGTATGGTTCCGACAAATGAATCCCAAGGCGGATTCATTTGTCGGAAGCTGAATACCACTGGCAAAGTTAGTCTTGTGGGCCGATTCACCTGTAAGATACGTACCCTTGCAAGGATACTTGTCTCTCAGGATCGGACCACTAATGCGCCGGCTTCCGCTCCGCCAGAAATTTTTTCAAGATCGAGCGCCTGCGCGTCCTCAAGGACGCGCCGGGCGGCCTCGCTCCAGCTTCCGTCGGGTTCGTGCAGAACCAGGCCGGGAAGCAGCTGCATCGGTGCCCGCGATCCCTTGCGCCCGAAAACCACGATCCGGCGCGCGAGCGCGCCTTGGCGCGGATGGATCGGCAGAACCAATATCGCCCCGAAACGTGGGCCGAATGCCGCCAGCACATCGGCCAGCCTGTCCGCCCGGTGAACGAACAGCGCATCGCCGCCTTGGCGTAAGGCACCCATCGCCGCTTCCGCCCAATCTACCAACCCGCACGAATCTTCGCGCGTGGCCGCCGCCTTGATCGGGTCGGGCGAAATCGTCATGGCACCTTGGGCGTGATGCGGCGGATTGGCCACGACATGGTCGAAGGTTCCAGGGTCGATGGATTGGCGCCATCGCCCGATGTCGCCCAAGCCAAAAGTCACCCGGTCGCCAAGACCGTTCCCGTTGGCGTTCTGATTGGCGAGCTCGACCATCGGCGCCAGTTTGTCGATGCCATGGCAGGCAATTCCCGCGACGCGCCTTGCGATGGCCAAGGCCGCTATGCCAATGCCGCAGCCCAAATCGGCGACGCGTCCGCCCGGGCGCGCCGGGCAACAAGCCGCCAACAGAATGGGATCGATCGCGAAACGATATCCCTTGGCGGGTTGACGGAGCTTCAGGCGCCCGCCCAGCGCGGCGTCGATGGTGGTTTCCATGAATTCGGACCGTCTACTCTTGTCTCAGGTTGGATCGGGCAATTCCCCCGCCTCGCGCAACACCCCCAGAGCGGCAAGGTAATGCTCGTCGGCGACCATCAGGCGCCGGGGCAGGATGTCCAGGCTGCCCTGGATGGCGCTGGAATGGGCATCGGCGACCATCGTGCCGATCCCCGAATCGCCCAGCAGCGCTTGCAGAAACGACAGGCGCACCAGATCGTTGCCACGCATGATTTCCCGCATCGGATGCGACCCCATCGCGCTTGACCCTTGGCATTATGCTTCTATGGTGCGGGGCGTGGAAGTGTCCTGATTTCTGGCCAGGATGATGGCGATCATCGTGAATTTCGAGAACGAGCGCGAGCGGCACCAGCCCGACGCGCTTTCGAGGCTGACGGAACTGGTGCGCGAGGATCTCGGCCGGATGAACGCGCTCATCCTGCGGAACATGCGGAGCAAGGTCGGACTGATCCCGGAACTCGCCGGCCATATCATCGCCGCCGGCGGCAAGCGGCTGCGCCCGGTTTTGACGCTTGCCGCCGCGCAGATGTGCGGCTATCGCGGGCACCGCCATGTCGGGCTGGCGGCCAGCGTCGAATTCATCCACACCGCGACCTTGCTGCACGACGACGTGGTGGACGAGAGCGCGCTCAGGCGCGGCGAGGCCTCGGCCAATGTGCTGTGGGGCAACAAGGCGAGCGTGCTCGTCGGCGATTTCCTGTTCAGCCGCGCCTTCCAGTTGATGGTCGCCGACGGCAGCCTGCGGGTCCTGGAAATTCTCTCCGGCGCCTCGGCGCGGATCGCCGAGGGCGAAGTCCTGCAATTGACAACCAGCAACGACATGGCGACGTCCGAGCAGGCCTATCTCGAGGTCATCCGCGGCAAGACTGCGGTGCTGTTCGCCGCCGCCTGCGAGGTGGGCGGCGTGATCGCCGATCGCCCCAAGGCCGAGCAGGAAGCGCTTGCCGGCTACGGTCTCAATCTCGGCATCGCCTTCCAATTGATCGACGACGCGCTCGATTACTCGGCGCGCCGGGAGGCCCTGGGCAAGAATGTCGGCGACGATTTCCGGGAGGGCAAGCTGACGCTGCCGGTGATCCTGGGCTATCTGCGCGCGGACGAGACCCAGCGCGAGTTCTGGCGCCGGACGCTCGAGCGCCTGGAACAGAAAGAGGGCGATCTCGCCCAGGCGCAATCGCTCCTGGATCGGCTGGGGGCACTGCGGGACACGGTCGCGCGCGCCGCCCATTACGGGGCGATGGCGCGCGATGCGCTGGGCATCTTCCCCGAGAGCGCGGAGAAGCGGGCGCTCATCGAGGTGGTGGATTTCTGCATCGAGCGCGGGCACTAGCGGTATGGTTCCGGCAAATGAATCCCAAGGCGGATTCATTTGCCGGAGCTGAATACCACTAGCCGCCCCCCGCGCTGTTGCCCAAGCCACGCGGACCAAAGAACCTTGCGCCGCTGCCGGCGTATCGTTATACAACCGGTCGCCTGAAGGGGAGGAAATCCCCATTCCCATGAGGCATCGTGGCGCCCCGGTCAGGCCCTAGGCGTCAAGAAACGTCGGAGTGTAGCTCAGCCTGGTAGAGCACAGCGTTCGGGACGCTGGGGCCGGAGGTTCAAATCCTCTCACTCCGACCATTTCCGCGCCGGCGCGGCGTCAGTTCTCGCGCGCGAAGGCGGTCGGATTGCCGACGTGCCAGCGCGGCTTCCGGCTGATCCACCCCGATACCGCCTCCAGTTGCGCCGCCAGGCGCAACAGGAGGTCGTCCGCGCCCAGTCTGGCGACCAATTGCATGCCCACCGGCAGCCCGACGGAGCTTTGCGAGACGGGGAGCGAAATGGCCGGCTGGCCGGTGCAGTTGAAGAGCGCGGTGAAGGTCTCGATCGGCGCCAAATGGTCGAACAGATCCTCGACCAGCGCATTCGGCTGGTCGATCAGATGCGCGTCGATCGGCACCGGCAGAGTGGCGCAGGTCGGCGTCACCAGGATGTCGTAGCCGGCGAACAGCCGCGCGACCGCACGCGCGGTGGCGTTGTAATCGGCAAGTGCCGCCAGCAATTCCCCGGCGCTGACCCGGCTCCCCTTCTGGTAGAGGGCAAGCGTGGTCGTCATCAGCGTTTCCTTGCCGATCTTGCGCCCGGTCACAAGTGCCACCTTGTCGATCTCGGTCGCGATGTGGGCCGCCCAGATCACCATCTGCGCCTTCAGGAAGCGGATGTAATCGAAGGACGGCACCGCATCCTCGACCGTATGGCCGAGGTCCTGGAGTATCTTGCCGGCGCGCGTCAACGAAACCGAAACCTTGGGGTCGAGCATCAGCCCCGACCACACCCGGCGATTGAGCGCAATCCGCAATGGCGGTGGCGGGGTCTCGATCGCCCGCAGGAACGGCTCGGCGGGCGGGGAAAGAAAATAGGGATCGCCGGCGGCCGGGCCGGAAAGCGCGTCCAAGAGTGCCGCGCAATCGCGAACCGAGCGCATGAGCCCAAAATTGACCAAAAGGCCGTTCATCGATTCACCACTGCCCGGCCCGGCCGAGATCCGGCCGCGGCTGGGTTTCAGCCCGACCAGGCCGCAGAACGACGCCGGATTGCGAATCGAACCACCCCCATCGGACGCGTGGGCGATCGGCAGCACACCGGCCGAGACCGCTGCCGCCGCCCCGCCACTCGATCCGGCGGTGGAGCGGCCAAGATCCCAGGGATTGACCGTGCGACCCCTGAGCCGGGTCGCGGTCACCGCCGCCAAACCGAATTCGGAGCAATTGGTGCGGCCGAGGCTCATGAAGCCGGCCGCCTTGAATCGTCGGATCACCTCGCTATCCTGGTCCGGCACGAATCCGACCGCCAGTTGCGAGCCCATCTCGCCCGGAACCCCGGCCTCGACCGGGAAATCCTCGATCAGCAGCGGAACCCCGCCGAACGGCCCGGCGATCTGGGCGTCCTGGTTGGGCAACCGTTCGTGCATCATTCCCGCGATCGCGTTCAGGCGACCGTTCGCCAGATCAATGCCTTCGAGCATGGTTTCGCCGAGCTCGCGCGCCGTAACCTGACGGTCGCGCACCAGCTCAGCCAAGCCCACGCCATCGTAGGAGGCGTATTCGTCGAGTTTCATGGATTGATTGCTACCCCACCCCGGACCCGAGCGAGACCCGTGGCCATCACCGACCCCGCACCCCCCTTTTAGCCATTCGAGGCGAGATCGGCAACCATTGGGCGGGGTCAGGTCGCGGGCGGGGTCTCCGGCGAACCCGAGGTAGCGTCGCCTTCCGCAGTCTGCCCGACGTCATCGGCGGGCGGCGTTTCGTCGGCGGGCGTGGGTTCCGGTTCCTCCACCGCATTGGTCTTGGTCACGTCGATCACCAAGTGGCGGCCGTTGGGCAGCAACTTGTCGATGTGCATCGAGAACCCGTCCGCGTTGCGGGTGACGACGCGCTCGGAGGTCATGGTCTTGCCATTGGGAAGTGCCAGGGATTTGGAGACGGTCGTGGTGCCGTCCTCGCCCTTGTTCACCGACCGCTCGACAACGGCTCCTGGCTTTGGCTCGGGTTGTTTCCCGGCCATCGGCGAATGTATTTTCGTGCTGCTGACCTGCATGCTGGCTCTCCTCGATGGGTTTGGCGCCTTGATGGGTTTCGCGACCGGCGGCAATTCCTGCCGTCGGAGCGATCCTCGCGGTGGAAGATGCAGGTTGCATGCCGCGATGGCCCGGGTGCGTTAGTCCGAACTTTCGAAAATGCGCGATACACGAAACACGCCGATGCCGCCACGAAAGTCGGGCCACATGTCGCCCAATGTACCCGCCGGCGTGCGACTTCCGGGGTTACTTGGCTCGAATCGGCTATCGGCGACGGCGGGTACGACGTGGGCCAATCCCGCGCGAAAGCGCCGAGCTCAGGCGGCCAATTGCCGCAGCTTTTTCATCAGGTAATCGAGATTCGACTGGTCGAGCCTTTGCTCGACCTTGGTCAGGACCCGCTCGATCACCTTGGCCGAGAACCGTTGGCGGTCGCGGTCGCCCCCGTCATATTGTAGCTCCCTGACCGCGTCGAAGGCAGCCCGGAACAAGTGAATCTGGTCCATCGGCAAATTGGCCCGTTGGTAGATATTGCGCAGGCCCAATTCGCCTTCGTCATGGATCAGAACCCGGGCATTGACGATCGGTATGTCCGACAAAACCGACAGCGCCGCCTCGAAGAACGCGACATCCCCGGTGCACAGCGCCCGCAACACCAGCGAGGGCGACAACCGCCCCGATTTCCGCAGCTGCACCACCATATCGATCACATCGGCGCGCTTGGCACCAGGCGGCAGCAGGCTGATCGTCGCGCGCTCGCGCGCCTGCAGCACCAGATCGGTCGCCATTTCGTCGGACATGTCGCGCTTTTCCACCAGGAACTCGCGCATGCTCTCCGAGACCAGGGTCACCAGCCTTTCCGATACCGCCAGCGGCAAATTGGCGCGGGTGACCAGCGAATTGGTAAGCGCCAGGTTGTCGCCATGCTTGTCCAACATTCGGCCGATATCCTGCTCGGACAAGGCCGCCCCGAGGTTCGACGCCAATGTCGCGACCACCTCGCCCCACTTGCCGTGATCGATGATGGCACTCGCCAATTGCTCCGAGACCTCGGCGCGCTTGGCCACGGCACTCTGCTTGGCGGCTCCGGAACTGCGCACGATCTCGATCAGGTCGGCGTCGGTGAGAACGGTGGAGGTTTCCAGGAACGGCAGCGATACTTCCTCGACATCGCGCGCCAGCGACACCGCCAGATCGTGCGGCAGGTCGGAGGCGGTCTTGAGATGTTGGGAAAGCGCCGAGCGGACCTTGGCTTCCGCATCCTTCACCATGACTCGAAAAATCTGCTCCGCCAGCCCGCGCTCGGTACTCGACAATCCACCGGCCTGGAATGCATTGGCCACCTTGGCCGCCGTCTCCGCGCGAACCTCGCCCGAGGAATTCGCCATCAGTTTCTTGACATCGGCCTCGGTCAACATGCCTACCATCTAACTCTCCAATGCACGCTCGCGCGGGACTTCACTGGGAATCCGCCGCCCATAAGACCATGGTAATTATTAACAAATCCCTGCCCACGGCCACTCAAAGCAGTGCCATTGTGATAGATTTTCGTAGTTTTTCAACCAGTTCATCCATTTCGGACGAGGTTAACACGAAGGGCGGCGACAAAATGACATGATCGCCCCTGATGCCGTCGACGCAGCCCCCGCCGGGATAACAGATCAGGCCCTCCTGCATTCCCGCGCGGCGCAGTCGGTCCCAGATTCGCCTTCCGGGATCGAGCGGTGTCTTGGTATCCCGATCGGCCACCAATTCCATGCCGAGGAACAGGCCGCGTCCCCGGATGTCCCCGACATGGGGATGCTGGCCGAAGGCATCCTCCAGGCGCTCGCGCAGGGCCCCACCCATGCGCCGGACCCGCTCCAGCAAACGCTGGTCGCGAATGGCGCGCTGGACCGCCAGCGCCGCCGTGCAAGACAGCGCATGGCCGGCATAGGTCTGCCCGTGCCTGAGATTGCCGCTTCCCCCGGCGATGGCTTGAAAGATTCGCTCCGACACCAGCATCCCGCCGATCGGCATGAAGCCGCCGCCCAGGCCCTTGCCGATCGTGATGATGTCGGGTGCAATTCCATCCTCCCGACTGGCGAACATGTACCCGGTGCGGCCCATGCCGCACATGACCTCGTCCGCTACCAGCAACACGCCGTGCCGGTCGCAAATCTCCCGCAGGCGCCGCGCGTAGCCCTCGACCGCCGGCACGCAGCCCAAACTGCCCCCAACCACCGGTTCGAAGAAGAACGCGGCGACGTTTTCCGCGCCCAGTCGATTGATCGCGGAATCGAGTTCATCGGCCACCCGCCTGCCATAGGCATCGCGGCTTTCGCCAGGTCCGCGGCCGCGATACTCGTAGCAGGGCGCGATATGGCTGACCGGCATGAGCAGCGGTTCGTAGGGCGCTCGGCGTGTTGCGTCGCCACCGAGCGCCAGGGCGCCCAGCGTATTGCCGTGATAGCTGCGCTCGCGCGCGATGAACAGGCGCCGCGATGGTTGTCCCTGCTCTAGGAAAAATTGCCGGGCCAGCTTCAGTGCCGCCTCGATCGCCTCCGACCCGCTGCCGACAAAGAACGCCTTGGATATGCCTTCGGGCGCCTGGGCGACCAGGATGTCGGCCAATTCCTCGATCGCCGGGGTGGTGAAGAACAGCGAATAGGCATAGGAAAATTTCGCGACCTGCTCCTGGATCGCGGCGATCACGCCTGGATGGTTGTGCCCGAGGCAGGAAACCGATGGCCCGCCGGAGGCATCCAGATAGCGCTTGCCGGCCGAATCGATGAGATAAACCCCATCGCCGGCCACGATCCTGGGCATCGGATGCTTGAGGTCGCGAAGGAAAACGCTGGATCGCGTCGTCGCCATGTTGCCTCCGGCCAATTCCGACACCCGATCAGTTTAGGGCGCCGAGAACGCCGCTTACCACATCGATCACCACGCGCGAGGTTGCGATGTCAAGCGCACGCACGATGTCGGAGAGCGCCTGGCCCTGGGCCGGCTCATAGTGTTCGACCACCAGGAAATAGACGATGCGGCGCTGGGGCATGGCGATCAGCTTGGCCGAGAGCCGCACGTGACCATTGGGCGGCGCCCCGGCCGTGGAATACTCGGCCTGAAAGTCGCGCAGTTCCGTGTGCAGCACCAGATCGGGCATCAGGCCGGCGGCATCGCGTCCGACGGCACCGATCGCACCATTGATCTCGAACGCCTCGACCAGTCGCCCCTGGATCAGGACCGGCGCATGGTCGGCCCAGGCGCCCTTGCCGAAATACTCGATGATTCCCGATCGGCGCGACAGCGCGATCCGCGTGTTGTCGAGGTCGGCCGAGGCGATCGGCACGCCGACGACCAATTGGCCTGCCTCGGCGGCAAAAGATCGGTCGAACTTGATCGGCGCCACCAGATCATAGAGCGGAACCGGCTCGTTCACCTTGGGCAGCACATTGCAGCCAGCCAGCGCCGACGCGCCGGCCGCGAGAAACGCGCGCCGCGATGAAACCCAACGAGCGATCATGGAGTTTCCACTCCCTTGCTTCGGTCGCCGAGGAAGAACCGAGCCGGATCATTTTCGATCTGGTGCGAGATCCTCGCCATTGACGCCACCAAGCGGCGCAACTCCGCCACCAGTTCGGTCGCCTCGTAGAGCGCGGTTCCCGAAAATTGCCGCAGCGGCTCGCGATTCTCCTCGATCATCCTCGCCAATCCGTCCGCACTTCGCGCCATCGATTGCGCCATCGCGGAAAGATCGTCGGTCGCGTGCTTGGCCCCGCCGGTCAATTCGGCGCTCGCCGCCGCGAGGGTTTGCGCCAACAAAGCCATCCTGTCGGCGGCGTCCCTGACGCCGACCAGGGCGGAATCGGCATCTTTCAGGACCTGGGTGATCAGCGTTTCGTCGAAGCCCTCGGCAAGATTCGCCAATTCGCCGGCGAGTCGGCGCAAATTTTCCAGCGTGCCGGAAAGGAGTTCGGCGTTCTCTTGGTTGAGGAAAAGGCCGAATTTGTCGGCCAGAACGTCGAGTTTGGTCAGCAAGTCGGGAATCTGTCGGGCAAGCCGTTCCAGGGTCGAGGGCGTGCCCCTGATTTCGCTGCCTGGTGCGAGCAAGTCGGCGCCGCGGGAGCCGCGAGAAATCTGCATCACCACGCCGCCGGCCAGACTTTGCACTTCCAGGGAGGCAATCGAATTGGTCCGCACCGGCGTGCCCTGGCGAATCTCGATCGAGACGCGGGCGAGTTCGCTGTTCTCCGGATCGATGCCCACATCGATGACGCGGCCGATGGGAATACCGCCGAACAGCACGGTGGAATCCGACCGCAGCTGGGACACCGAGCCGGCAAATCGGACGAAATAGGGTTCATAGCGAATCTGCGCGGCGAAAGCCGAGAGCCAGAGCACGAAACCAACCGCGCCCAGGACCAGGGTCAACATGAAAATTCCGACCACGAAATGCCTTGCCCTGGTCTCCATCCCGGCCGTTTCCTCTCTTGGCTAGTGTCCCGATTCTGAAATTCGCCAGACCACCCGGCGATACCGCGAGCGAATTTCAGAATCGAAAGGACACTAGCAACTTATCGAGTCTAGTGTCGTATTCGGTTTTGCAAGTTCGCTTGGCGCTCCTGGCCGCGTGATCTGGCGAACTTTAAAAACCACGACACTAGAGGCCAATAAATTTGCTCGTGTTCCGGGCTGACATGTCCCTAGAGCGCAAATGTCGGAGCCGGAACGCTAGCCGATTCGCGCCGCCCGGGCCCGCTTCCCGTGGAAGTAGCTTCTGATCCACGGGTGATCGTCGCGCAACATGTCCTCCAGGGTGCCGACGCGCACCTTGCGATCGACCAGCACCGCGACCCGGTCGCAGATCGCGGCCAGGGTATCGAGATCATGGGTGATCATGACCACGGTCAGTCCCAGGCTTTGGTGCAGGCTTTTCACCAGCTCGTCGAAATCCGCCGCACCGATGGGGTCGAGGCCGGCGGTCGGCTCGTCGAGGAACACGATCTCCGGATCGAGTGCCAGCGCGCGTGCCAATCCGGCGCGCTTGCGCATGCCCCCGGAAAGCTGCGCCGGGTACTTGGCGGCGGCATCCATGGGCAGCCCGACCAGCCGGATCTTGAGGCCCGCCAATTCGTCCATCAGGGCGGAATCGAGATCGACCTGCTCGCGCATCGGCGCTTGGACGTTCTCGGCCACGGTCAGGGACGAGAACAAGGCCCCGTTCTGGAACAGCACGCCCCAGCTCGATTGCAACCCTCGCCAGCCCTCGGGATCGAGCTCGGCGGTGGGCTGGCCAAGAACGCGGATCGAGCCCGCCGCCGGCCGGTTCAGCCCGATGATGGTGCGCAACAGAACCGATTTGCCCGAGCCCGAGCCGCCGACCACGCCGATGACCTCGCCGCGCCGCACCGAGAGGTCAAGCCCCTCATGGACGATTTGTGATCCGAAGCGATTCCCGAGGCCCCGGATTTCGATGACGTACACCCCAGTACCCGCCGTCGCTGATGGCTGATTCAGCAAGATGACCTCGCCATTGGACGCCGGCGGGTACTGTCATTTAATGCCATACGCCAAGATTCGGCGAAGCATCGAAACGATTCGCCCATGACGCTTTCTCGAAAGTTGGCACTGGCGTCGGCCATTCCTAGACTCCCAGCAACGAAAACAAGATCGAAAACAGGGCATCGAAGACGATCACCAGGAAAATGCCCTCGACCACCGAGCGGGTGGTCAATCGCCCGACGCTTTCGGCGCTGCCGACAACGCGCAGGCCCTCGAAACACCCGACGAGCGCGATCAACACGGCAAAGACCGGCGCCTTCACGATCCCGACCCAGAAATGAGTCGTGGTGACCGCGGCTCGGAGCAGCGAGAGATATTGCTGAAAATCGATCTCCACCAGCAACACCGTCATCATGCCCCCGCCCAGGAGCCCCATGATATCGGCAATGAAGGCAAGCAGTGGCAGCGAAATCGCCAGCGCCAAGACCCGGGGCAGAACCAACACTTCCATCGGGTCAAGCCCCAATGTGCGCAGGGCATCGACCTCCTCGTTCACCTGCATGGTTCCAATCTGGGCCGTGAAGGCGGACCCCGATCGACCGGCGACCACGATCGCGGTCAGCAAGATGCCCATTTCGCGCAGGACCGAGATGCCGACCAGGTTGACAGTGAAGATCTGCGCCCCGAACCGGCGCAACTGGTCCGCCCCCTGGTAGGCGATGACCACGCCCACCAGGAACGAGATCAGCCCGACGATCGGGATCGCGTTCAGTCCTGTCTGCTCGATATGCGTCACCAGCGACTTCATGCGCAGACGCGAGGGATGGACCGCGACCCGCGCCAACGCCAGAATAAATTCCCCGAGGAAGGCGACCAGGCCGATGGTGTCGGCCACGACGGTCATGGTGGCCGCGCCGATTTCGCCGATCCAATCGATGACCCGCCTCGGGGTCGGGACCGGCATCACCGCGTCCAAGCCGGCCTGGCGCACCCTTTCCACCAGCGGCGCGAAATTCGCGGAAAGCCCCGACCATTCGACAATCGCGCCTGCCGTTTCATGCCGGTGGATTGCCCGCAGGAGCACCCAGGCGCCCGCGGTATCGATCGCCTCGAGGCCGGCCAAGTCCAGGGTAATGCGCGCCGCGAACCGCACCGGCGCCGCCTCGCGGCCCAGCCGCCGGGCCTGCTTGATGGTCCAGGCGCCGCCAATATGCCAGGTAGCACTTGTGCTAGATCCGGTGATTCGCAGCCAACCGTCCTCAAGGCCCGTCACTTGCCATACCCTGTTTCGAGGCGCCAGCCGGCCTCGGAAATACCCGCGCCACAAAGAAGGAACTTGCCAAAATCCTCTGAATTTTCAATAAATTTGCCGGGAGGAGTTAATTCGGGTTTAACTACTTTCATGGCTGATTATACTGATACACTCGCATGATCGTTGTGGAATGACCAGACGGGCGAATAATGAACGCTGGCCTTGAGCCGGATATCGGCAACATTCAGGTCAAGAGACTGCTGTCGCTGATCGAGTTCGCGCAGCACGCGGCGCTGTTCCGCGCCTCGCCCGTTTCCGACATCACCAAGCATGGTATTTTCCACCAGCTTGAACATGCCACCGCCGAATTGCCGGGCGTCAGGGTCAACCTCGGGACCGAGGAGGGCGAAGGCGATTTGTGGATGGTGGTCGAGAGGTTGCAGGAGATTCACCCGCCGCGTCCCAAGAGCGCGCTCCTCGGCTTGTGGATGGACCTCTCCAACGATCCGACCAAGCCGCCCAATCTCCATGCGCAGGTATTGGCCCAGCAATTGATCATGGTCGGCGCCGTGTCGCTCATGGACAAATCTCCGGGCAACGACCCGAAGGCGCCGATGTCGTTCGAGCATTTTCCACAACGCGAGGCGGTCGAGGCCCAATTCAAGGAATATCTGGAGCGGCAATGGCAGCCATGGTCGGAGGATGAGAGGCCGCGCCGGCGCAGTCTCAGCCTCTATAACCGCCTGTACACGGTCAAGCAGCGCCTCGAGGGCGACATTTCCGACGTGCAATTGGAATTGGCCTGGGGCATCGGCATGGTGGTCTGGGAAAAGGATGGAAAGAAGATTTCCTATCCGGTGATGTCCCGTCTGGTCGAATTGACGTTGAACGAGCGGACACTGGCGATCGAGGTGCGGCCGCGCGAATTGGATGCGCGGCTGGAGCTCGACATCCTGGCCGCCTCGGGGGCACCGGGGCTGGAAAAGCTGGAGGAAGTCGCGCGCGACTTTTTCACCAACGCGACCACCACCTTCTCGCCGTTCGATCGGGCGACTTTCGAACCATTGCTGAACGCGGCGGCGACCTGCCTGAACAATGGCGGGGTCTATTGGCCATCGCAGGTCGGGCCCGAGGATCGCACCCTGCCGAAACCCGACACCGAACTGCGAGTCACCGACACCTGGGTCTTGTTCGCGCGACCGCGCAGCGCCAATTTGTTCATCCAGGACCTCGAGCGGTTCCGATCGCTGTTGATCGACGCGCAGGGTCCGGTTCGCTTGGCGCCTGCCCTGCAGACGCTGGTCACCGATCCCTCGGAGGAAGTGGCGGATCTGACGCTCACCAATTTCCGCGGCGTTTCGATGGTGCGCGGCAGCGACGAAGGCTCGGTCAAGGAACTGTTTTTCCCCCTGCCCTTCAACGACGAACAGGTGCGCATCGTCCAGATGTTGGACAGCACCGATGGCGTCGTCGTGCAGGGACCGCCGGGAACCGGCAAGACCCACACCATCGCCAACGTGATTTGCCATTTCCTGGCCTTGGGCAAGCGCGTCCTGGTGACCTCGATGCGCGAGCCGGCCCTGGGGGTGTTGCGCGCCATGCTGCCCGAGGAGGTTCGACCGCTTTGCATTTCCTTGTTCGCCAGCGAGATCGAGGGTGTGCGGCAATTCGAACACGCCATCTTCAAGATCGCCGACGAGGTGCAGCGGATCGACCGGCTGGCGCTCAACCGGCAGATCCTGCTGCTGGAAGAGGGTATCGAGGCCTTGCATGCGCAATTGTCGCGGGTCGACCGGCAGATCGTCGATTGGGCGATCAAGAATTTGCGCCCGATCGCGCTCGAGGACGAGGTGGTCGAACCGCAGGTGGCGGCCGAGCAGGCGGCGGTCAAGCTCAGCGAGTCCCTATGGCTGGAAGACGAGATCGCGCCCGAACCGCGCTTCGCGCCCCTGTTCAACGACCAGGACATCGATCGGCTGCGCGAGGCGCGCAAGGGGATGGGCGAATATATCGATCATCTGGGCTGCACCCTGCCGCTGCTCGACGACTTCACCGATACCAAGACGTTGGTGCGCGTGCATCGCGACCTGGCCAAGGCCGCGAGCCTCCAGTCCCAGATCGACCAGGGCGACATCCCCGATCTGCCCGACGCCACCAAATCCACGCTCGAGCGGGCGCAGAACCTGGCGCAGCGCATCCAGGGATTGCGGCAACTTCGCGGTTCGATCGCCGCAGCGGGCTATTCTTGGGGCGATGGCATCCTGCAGCTATTGCGCAAACGGGTGAAGAACAGTCATCTGGAGATCCTCGATCGACTGGGCAAGGAAGTAAAGATCGTCGAGGCGGAACGCACGCAATACTTGTCGCGACCGGTGACCATCTCGGCCGATGCCGACGCCGACCCGGATGTGATGCAAGCGCTGGAGAAGCTGGGCCAGGGCAAGTCGGCGTTCGGCATGGGCGCCATGTTCGGCAAGGGCGGGGCGAAGAAGGTCATCGACCAAGTGCGCGTGCTGAACGGACCGTGCAAGAGCGACGACGATTGGATCCACGTCCTCAATTACGTCCGGGTACAGAAACGCATGCGCGAACTGGTCACGCGGTGGAACGTGCTCTCGCGCGACATGGGGTTGCCCTCCCTCACCGCCAATCCCGACGATGCCCTGGTGGCGGCGAGCTACATCAACCATTTCCGCAAACTCAAGGATCAGGCCGACCAGGAGTATCAGATCTCGAACGAGGCCAAGGAATTGCTGGCCCGGTGGGACGGCCTTGCCAAGCTCGCGATCGACGACACGCTGCTGGAACAAGCCGAATCCTTTCTCAACCATCACGTCACGCAGAACAAGCTGGTGGAGAATTTCACCATGCGCGGCCAGTTCGAACAGGTCCTGAACGAGTGCAGCGGGCGGATCACCGATAAGTTCCGCGATTTCTTCGCCCACAAGCTCGGCGATCCAGCGATCTCGGTCGCCGAAATGCAGGATTTGTGGCAGGCGTTGATGGACGAGCTGCGCCGCCTGCACGACATGAAGGACCACGCCCAGGCCATCGCGAGCGTAACCACGCTGATCGGCGAATCCGGCGCGCCGATCTGGGCGGGAAAGCTCAAATCCCAGGCCACCCAGGTTGACGGCGATCTGCTGTTGCCGACCGATTGGCGCAGTCGCTGGCGGCTGCGGCGCTTGGCCACCCACATCTTCCGCATCGATGGCCGCAAGGAATTGCGGCAATTGACCGATCGTCGCCGCGAATCGGAAATGGATCTGGCCAAGGCCTACCGGGAAATCACCAGCAAGCGCACGTGGCTGAAGCTGGCGGAAAACGCCACGCCGGCGGTGCGCGGCGCACTGATGGCATACATGAACGCCATTTCCAAGATCGGCAAGGGCATGGGCATTCGCGCCACGCGTTACCGCCAGGACGCGCGCCAGGCCGCCGCGCACGCTTATCCGGCGATTCCCTGCTGGATCATGCCGCATTACCGGATTTCGGAATCGATGCCGGCTCAGTTCGGCTGCTTCGACCTGGTCATCATCGACGAGGCCTCGCAGTCGGACCTCGCGGCGCTGCCGGCGTTGTTGCGGGCCCAGAAGATCCTGGTGGTCGGCGACGACAAGCAGGTATCGCCCGAGGGCATCGGCATGGAGGAAGAAAAGATCCGCACCCTGATCGGCAACTTCCTCGGCAACCAGGTCGAGGCGTTCCGCGCCCAGATGACGCCGGAACGCTCGATGTACGATCTGTTCCGAGTGGTCTACGCCAACTCGGCGGTCATGCTGAAGGAGCATTTCCGCTGCGTGGCGCCGATCATCGAGTACTCGAAGCGCGAGTTCTATCACCACGAATTGCGCCCGCTCCGCATGCCGCGTTCCTCGGAGCGCTTGGACCCGCCGCTGATCGACATCTTCGTCCAGGATGGCGCCCGCCAGGGCGAACTCAACATTCCGGAGGCCAGGGTCATCGTCGACGAGATCCGGACCCTCACCGAGGACCCCGCGATGGCCCATCGTTCGATCGGCGTCGTGTCGCTGATGGGCGATCACCAATCGCTGAAGATCTGGGAAATGATCGAGGATGAGCTGGGCCTGGACGCCATCCGGCATTTCCAGATCGCTTGCGGCGACGCGCGCACCTTCCAGGGCAAGGAGCGCGACATCATCTTCCTGTCGATGGTGGTCAGTGCCGGCAACGCCACCGCGTTGTCGCGCGACATTTTCGCCCAGCGGTTCAACGTGGCCGCGTCGCGCGCGCGCGATCGAATGTATCTGATCCGCAGCATCGGCTCGGAGGATCTGGCCGAGGCCGACAAGCTGCGCCGAGGGCTGATCGCGCATTTCGCCTCGCCGTTCCAGCGCGAGGAAACACGCTACGACAATTTGCGCTTGCGCTGCGAAACCACCTTCGAGCGCGCGCTCTATGACGCGCTGGTCGGGCGGGGCTATCGCGTGGTGCCGCAAATGGCGGTCGGCAATTATGCCATCGATCTGGTGGTCGAGGGCCATAACGACAATCGGATGGCGATCGAATGCGACGGCGACCGGCATAGCGGGCCGGAGAGCTGGGACGACGACATGCGCCAGCAGCGGGTCCTGGAGCGGGCGGGCTGGCGTTTCTGGCGCTGCTTTGCCGCCGCCTACATCATGCACCCGAACGAGGTGATCGAGGAACTGGTGGTGGCGCTGCGCAATGCCGGAATCGAGGCCATCGGCGCCGACACCATGCCCGACGTGAAGCACGTCGAGCACCGCAGCGTCATCGCCGTTCCCAGCCAGCCGGCGGCGCTGTTCGGCAAGACCGATTCGCTCTTGGGCCGGATCGCCGCCGGTTGAGGTCGAGGTGGGTTGCCGGCGGACCCGACCTGCGCCACCATGATGGCCGGAGAACGCATCATGTCCGTCGATAGACGAAAATTGCCGTTCGGTCGCCCCCGCCTTCCGGGCGCGATGACGATGGCGTTCCTCGCGCTCGGCGCCACCCCTGCCCTGGCCACCGAAAAGCTGACCGCGATCGTCCAGGAGATCGCCGCACCCAGCCTTTCCTTGCGCCCGTTCGACATTCTTGCCGCCGGAACGCGCCTCGAACTGCAACCGGGCGAGAGCATCGAGATCGGCTATCTTGCGTCGTGCATGGTCGAGCGGATCACCGGCGGCATTGTCGTGGTGAACGAGCGCGAGAGCTGGGTGGTCGACGGCAAACTGGAGCGCCGCAAGATCGACTGCGCCAATGGGGGCGCCGTGATGGCCGGGGCGGAAGTCGATGCCGCCGTCGTGGTGGTGCGCGACGCGGGGCTAGGCAAGGAGCGGGTGGTCGCTGACCGACAGCCGCTGCTGATGGCACCGGGCCTCAAGGGTTCGGTAGTGGCACGGATTCAACGCTTGGACGCGGAGGAAGCGGTGATCGCCGTCGAACTCGCCGAGGGAATCGCCGATTTGGGCGGTGGGGCATTGCAACTGGCGCCGGGCGGGCGATACGAGATCACGGCGGGAGGCCGCAAGGCGCGATTTCGGGTGTCGGAAGGGGCGGGCGAGGATCGGGCCGAGGCATTGTCGCGACTGATCCTGTTTTGATCCACGACGCGCATTCGCCGGCCCGGATGAATCCCGGCGCCGGGACCCCTCCCTCGGGCGTCGAGGGGTATGATCTTGTCGCGATTGGCGCCAATCTTCGCCGAAACATCGGCACGGTTCATGGGTCACCCCCTCTCGAAAGCTGGAACTAGGGCTATCGCCGCGCTGATCGTGGTCCTGGCCGCGCTGGCCGGGATCGGGGCCGAACGGTTTCTTCTCGCCGGCTGGTCGCTCGACCAATCGATTTCGCTGCGCCACCTGTTCTTCGGCGATCGCCATGAATTGGCCCGCTCGCCGGTCGCCGTATTGGCGATCGACGAGGCGACCTTCGACCACCCCGCCTTCCGCAGCACCCCAATGGCGTTGTGGGGCCCACAATTGGGCCAGATTCTGGGCGCGCTAGATCGGGCCGGGGCCAAGGTGATCGGCCTGGATCTGATTCCCATGACCACGGTCGAGACCATTGCCCCCGGCCATGATCGGCCGCTGATCGCCGCCATCCAGAAACTAGGCGCGGCCTCGCGCCTGGTCCTGGCCAGGGCCGATTTCGCCGGCCGGGCGCTGGTCCCGCATCCGATCTTCGCCTTCGTGGCCGGCGGCGCCAATATCCGCTCGGTCAACGTCTCGGTGGAAGAGGACGGGATCGCCCGGCGCCTTCCCCTGTGGTTGGAATCTTCCGCGGGCCGGATTGCGACCCTGGTGGCCGAAATCGCGCGCCGTAGCGGCGCCGATCCCGGATCCGGGATTTCCGGCGGCGAGCACTTGGTGAATTACTCGGATGCCGCGATCGCGCCGACCTATTCGATGGCGGAAACCATGTCGTGCCTGGAGGCCGGCGACGAGGCCGCGCTGGCGCAAGCGTGGCGCGAGCGCATCGTTCTCATCGGCGCCACGTTGGAGGTGGAAGATCGCAAGTCGGTTTCCGCCCGCGCCTTCATCAACCCTGCGGCCGGAATCCAGCATTTGGATTGCGCCGAAGCGCAAGCCGCGCCCGCTTCTGCCAGGCGAAATACCTTGCCCGGCGTTTACATCCTGGCGCAAGCCATCAACGATCTGGTCCGGGGCGAGATCCTGCATCCGCTACCCTCTTGGCTCGCCGCGATCGCGGCAATCGCGATGGCTCTTGCCGGGGGTGCCTTCGGTTGGTGGCTGGGTGCCGCCAGGGGCGGGAGTGCCAGCGTCGGCCTATTGCTCGCCTGGTTCGCGCTTTCAGGATTTGCCGCCGGCGACGATTTGATCCTGCCCCTGGGTGCCGGCGGGGTGGCACTCATCGGCGGGTTCTTCGGCGTGCAAGGATTCCGGGCGCTGGTGGTCGAGCGAGAGAAGCGCCGGATTGCCCATGCGCTCGGGCGTTACCTGGACGAGAAGGTGGCGCTGGCGTTGCTCTCCGGCTCGCAGCCGATCGAGCTTGGCGGCGAAATGCGCGAAATCACCGTGTGGTTTTCCGACATCGCCGGCTTCAGCACCATCGCCGAAGGCGTGGCGCCCAAGGAACTGGTGCGCCGGCTGAACGCGCATTTCACGGTCCTCACCGAGGCGATCGAGGCCGAGGGCGGCATCATCGACAAGTTCGTCGGCGACGCGGTGGTCGCGATTTTCGGGGCACCCGCCCACCAGAGCGACCACGCCGCCCGCGCCCTCAAGGCCGCCCACCGGGCCATGCGCCGCCTGCTGGCCGATCCGGACAAGGCCGGAGGCTTCAGGGTGCGGATCGGCATCAACACCGGAATGGCGCTCGTTGGCAACGTGGGTTCGGATCGCCGCTTCGACTACACGGCGATCGGAGACGCGGTCAACATCGCCCAACGCCTGGAGGCCGCCAACAAGGAACACGGCACTTCGGTCCTGGTCAGCGCCGCAACCGCCGAGGCGGCCGGACACGGATTTCCCCTGCGCCCGGTCGGGCCGATCAGTCTCAAGGGTCGCGCCGCAAGAGTTGAAGCCCTGGAACTCGTCATCGAGGCCGGAAGCGACCCACAAGGATGAGGGAAAACGCCCGCGATCCCGGCTATTCGAAGGCCAGGTCGAAATCGCCCTGCTTCTTGTCGCCGACATAGGCAACCCGGCACCCTTCCCCGCAATCCTCGAGCGCCATTTTGGTGACGATCTTCACTGGGTCGTGGGTGTCCCCGCCGCCGGCCCATCCCGATTCGACCTTGGGCGTGAATTTTCCGATCCCGATCCGCGAACCATCCTCGGCAATCGCCAGGACCCGAATCTGGCGGCCGCCGGTGGCGGCGAGCTTGAGGAATTTCTCGACATCGGCCTGGAGCGACGCGCTGATCGCCCAGGTAGCGCCAGGGGCGAAACCACCGGTGCTTTCCACCGGTGCCATCGCCGCGAGTTCGGTTTTGGGTTCCGGCAAGGGATCGCCGGCTGGTGCCGGGGCCGGCTCGGCTATCGTCCCGCTGTCGGCGAAGGCAAGCGTGAAGCCGCCCTGCTTCTTGTCGCCGACATAGGCGATGCGGCAGGCGTCCTTGCCACCGCATTTCTTCAAGGCGAATTCGGTCGCGATCTTGACAGCGTCCTGGGAGTCGCCGCTGCCGGCCCATCCCGATGCGACCTTTGGCGTGAATTTTCCGATCCCGATCCGCGAGCCGTCCTTGGCGATGGCCAGCACATATTGCTGGCGGCCACTTTTCGCGGCGGCGCCGAGGTATTTCTCGATCTCGCCACGCAGGCTCGCGCTGACGACCATGGATCGATCGCTGGACGTCGATGCGGACGTGGTTTCCTGCGTCGCCACCGCCGCGATTTCGACTTCGGGTTCGGGCGCCGCGACTTTGACCTCGGTTTCGGGCGCCGCCACCTCGGCCTTGGTCGGGGCGGTCGCGCCCAATTCCCCAAGCCGGATGCGCGCGAGATCGGAATAGACGCCATCGGGAAAGCGCTTCAGATAGGCCTGGAAATCGCCGGCGCGATTGCTGTCCTTGATCGTTTCCCACATCAGCACCTCGGCCGACAGCATCTGGTCGGTGCCGGCGGTGGGCGCCGGTGCCGCCGCGGGCTCGGCCTCGGCGCTCGCCACCTGCTGGCTCGCCGGCAGGAAGTAGAAGGGCGCGGTCAACGACGAGGAATCCCAGGGTACCTGCTGTTCGCCGGTCGCGGCCATCACCTTGCGCCGGACCGAACGGAACACCTCCTCGACCGAGGATCCGGGGCGGCCCACTTCCTCGGCGAGTGCGGCCGCGAAGGGAGAGTTCGCGCCATCGCCATCGACCGCCACATCGCCCGGCGCGGTCGAATAGGCGACGAAGCTGCCGGTGGGCGCGTCCATGCGCGCCAGGCCCCGATCGCCCCCGCGGAAGCTCCGCGGCAGCGGGTTGTTGCGGCAGGCATCCAAGACCACGATGCTGACCCCCGCGCCGGCATACTCAAGCTGCTTCAGGAGGGCCTCGGCCTCGATCGCCTCGAGATCGACATCGCCCTTGCGCTCGATCCGCGCGCCCACCGGAACCAGGTAATTGGTGCCATCGACCTGGATGCCGTGGCCGGCATAGAAGAAGAGCGCGACCGCGCTGGGGCCGGCGTCCGAGACCGCCGCACCGAAATCCGAGATCGCGCGCTTCATCGCGCGCTGATCGGCATCGAGCAATGTCGTCACTTGGAAGCCGACGGATTTCAGCGCCTTGGAGATGAGCTTGGCGTCGCTGGCCGGATTCTTGAGCGCGCCCATCGGCTGAGTGTAATTGGAATTGCCGATGATGAGCGCGATCCGGGGCTCGGCCATCGCCGATGCCATGCCCGCCGTGACAAAGGCCAAGCCCAGAAGTCCAATTCGAAACCATCGTGTCAACAAGACCAGATTGATCATCCTGCCCTCGCTCCGTCTTCTCGGAATCCGTTCATGAAAGCCTCGCCATCATGGACGATGTCATGGGGCAACGACAAGTGATCGCCGTCTCAGCGGCATCGCCCAGGAATTCCTTGGCCCAAAGTCTTCTTGCCCATTTCGATGCAATTAAGCCCTTGGGCCAACTAATATTTCTCTAACGAACCGGCCGCCGGCGCAAGGCGGGCGGCCGACCTGCCGATGCAAACTTGTGTCGCCCGTCACATCGCCCATGGCTTGCCGGACTGGCCGCAACTAGGGCGACGTGGCGGTTTTCCCGATCCGCGTGGTGGCCGAAACCGGCACCACGATGAGGAGCCATCCTTCAGATGTAGTACGCCTTCAAGGGCTCCAGGCCGTTGAAATTGACCGCCGAATAAGTGGTGGTGTAGGCGCCGGTGGAGAAGATGCGCACCCGATCCCCGATCTTGAGGCCCAAGGGCATTCGGTAGTCCGCCTTGTCATAGAGAATGTCGGCCGAATCGCAGGTCGGGCCCGCCAGCACCACCGGCCCTAGCCGGCCCTTGATGGCGCGCGACGGGCGGATGCGATAGCGGATGCCCTCGCCCTCGACCTCCGCCAGGCCACCGAAGCGCCCGATATCCAGATAGACCCAGCGCCGGCTCTCTGCGCGCGCCTTGGTCGAGATCAGGACCACCTCGGCTTCGAGCACGCCGGCGTCGCCCACCATGAACCGTCCCGGCTCGATGATGAGGCGTGGCAGCCGATTGCCGAAATGGCGGGTGAGCGAATCCATGATCGCCTGGCCGTAATCGGCGCAATCGGCGACGGGCGCATCGTAGCTGGCCGGAAACCCGCCGCCCAGATCCAGGAGATCGAGATCGATCCCGGCGGCACCGACGGCCTCGAACACCCAGCGCGCCGCCGCGATCGCGCCATCCCATTGCCCGGAATCGGTCTGCTGCGAGCCCACATGGAAGGAAATCCCGGAAGGAACCAGGCCCAATTCCTTGGCCCGGATCAGGAGGTCGGCGGCCATTTCCGGCTCGCAGCCGAATTTGCGATTGAGCGGCCATAAGGCACCCGTGCCTTCGGTCAGTATCCGGCAAAAGACCTGTGCGCCCGGTGCGGCAAGTGCCAGTTTCAGGAGTTCCGCCTCGCTGTCGAAGGCATAGAGCCGGATCCCGGCCTGGTACGCCCAGGCGATGTCGGTTTGCTTCTTGATGGTGTTGCCGAATGAGATTCGCTCCGGTGGCACGCCCTGGGCCAAGACCTCGCGAATCTCGCCGACCGACGCGGTGTCGAAGCTCGAATCCAGGCTAGCCAGGCGCGCCAGGATTTCGGGCGCCGGATTGGCCTTGACCGCGTAGAACACCTCTGCCAGCGGCAGATGGCGGCGAAGCTCGCCATAACGCGACGCGACCACGTCCAGATCGACCACCAGGCAGGGGGTCTCTGGGCGGGAATCCTCCAGGAATTGCACGGCCTTCTTGGTCATCTCGCGGGTGTCTCCTTACTTCCATCCGGTTTCTCGGCGCCAAAACGAGGCGCCTGGGCACCAGGATGAGACTAAGCCAGTGGATGTGGAAGATGTGACCGAATTGCGCCCCCGATTTGGAATTCCCGGGGCCGCGAGGCCTTCTCTTGCGTCAGAAATTTCGCCGGCCGGATTTTGGGCCCCAAGAGCTTGGTCCAGCGCCTCAGTCCTTCGCCGGCTCGCTCGTCTCGATCAGCTCCTTCAGCGGATAGCCCGCGAAGCGCTTGGTCTCGGACATGATCACATTGGTGGTGACCGAGGCGATGTTGGGCTCCTCCTCGATCAGGCGGTGGTGCAACTCCACATAATCGCCGACGCTGCGGAAGACGAAATGGACGATATAGTCAAAATTGCCGGAAATCTGATAGCAGGCGATGGCCTGGGGCGTCTCGTCGACCAGGCGCTCGAAGGCGCCCTGTTGGGCCCGGCCGTGCTTGTGCAGGGTGACGAAGCTCAGGATCTCCACGAAATCGACCAGCTTGGCGAGGTCGATGTCGGCGCGGTAACCGTGGATCGCGCGCTGGCGCTCCAGCGCCCGATGGCGCTGGTGGCAGGGAGAGGCCGAGAGCCCCACCTTGGCCGCCAGTTCCAGATTGCTCATCCGCGCGTTTCCCTGCAGCGCCGCCAGTATCTTGAGGTCGATCCGGTCGATGTTCCGCGCCTTGCGCATCCTCGCCTCCCCCAGTACCCGCCATCGTGACACTGACTGATTCGAGCCAATTGACCCGGCCCGTACCCGCCGGCGGGTACTATCAAATGATAGCATGCGGCCCGACTTTCATCGAAACGCCGGAGCATTTCCCGCACGACCCAATTTCGAAAGTTGGCACTGCTCCGCGCGCTACCGCATAGGAAGAACAGCGCCCATGTCAATGACCAATGGAAGTGGCGAGGGCGATATTCCGGGTTGATTCGAGGCCCCGATATCGACAATGCTCCGGCGCCGTTTTTTACCCAAAGGGCACAAGACATGGACCTGAAGGCGTACATCCGCCATGTGCCGGATTTCCCAAAATCGGGAATCCTGTTCTACGATATTTCCACGCTGCTGGCCCACGGGCCCGCCTGGAAGGAAACGGTCAACCGCCTGGTCACCGCGGTGACGCCGCTCGAGCCCGATATCCTGGTCGGGATCGAATCGCGGGGATTTCTGGTCGCAGCACCGCTCGCTTATCTCATGGGGTGCGGATTCGTGATGGTGCGCAAGCGCGGCAAGCTGCCGGGCGATGTCATCCTGCACCATTACGATCTGGAATACGGCACCGACACGGTCGAGGTACAGCAGGACGCGATCAGGCCAGGCCAGCGCGTGGTGGTGCTGGACGATCTGCTGGCAACCGGGGGCACCATGGCGGCGGCGACCGCGCTCCTACGCAAGGTCGGCGCCAATGTCGTGGGCTCGGCCTGCATCATCGAATTGTCGTTCCTCGCGGGGAGGGCGCGGCTGGATGTGCCGGTCTTCTCGATCATGTCTTACGAAGCATAGGAAACCGGCTTGGCAAACGGAGTAAATCCTTGGCTCTCAAGATAGCGGAGCGCTGGTTCGAACGCCGCCGCATTGACGACGACATCACCCTTCTTTGGGAACCCCACGTGATCCCGCTGATGAGGTGCAACATCTGGCACGTTCGAGGCCGCGACCGTGACCTGTTTGTCGATACCGGCATGGGAGTCGCGAGCCTTCGCCAAGCCGCCCGCGATCTCTTGGAGAAGCCGGTGACGGCGGTCGCCACGCACTCCCACGCCGACCATACCGGCGGCCATCACGAGTTCGACGACTGCCTGGTCCATCGCGCCGAACGCGACATACTGGAGGACCCACATCGCCAAGACACGCTGGATTCGAGGGATTTTGGCGCGGATGGTGTTCGCTACCTGGTCCGAGCCGGTTATGAGATGCCCGATGACGGCGCGATGATCACGGCGCTGCCGGCGCCCGATTACGACCCGGCCCGCTTTCGCCTGTTGCCCGCCAAGGCAACACGCGTGGTCGATGACGGCGACATCCTCGACATCGGCGAGCGGCAATTCGAGATCCTGCATCTGCCGGGCCACTCGCCTGGCTCAATCGGCCTGTGGGAAGCGGCGAGCGGTATCCTCTTCTCGGGCGATTGCCTCTATGACGGCCCGCTGCTGGACGGCTTGCAGGAATCGAATCTGGCGGATTACGCGGCCTCGATGCGGCGGCTGCGCGCGCTTCCCGTTCGCGTCGTTCACTCCGGCCACGACCCCAGCTTCGGACGGGAGCGAATGATCGAACTGATCGATGCCTATCTCGCGAAGCAGCGGCACTAGGCCGAGAACTTCGAACAATCGCCCTCACGACTTCCAGAATGGCATGGCACTTTCCCGGCGCGCCTCGACGCGCGTCACACCAATATCCCGCAGCAATCGCTCATCGAGCTCGACCAAATCTCGGCGGCTATGATGGCGCTCCAGCCATGAATCCAGAACGTCGGCGATCCGGGTCAGGATCGGCCGCCCGAACCGTGTCCGCGTCGCCAGCGAACGCATACCGTCGCGGCCATTGGCGGTGGTGACAAGGGTTCTCGAGTTCGTTAACATTTCTCATGCTCCTTAATGCGAGGGCAAACGCGCCTCCGGTTTGGATCGCGGAGAAATAAGCCGAATCCCGCCTTGCCGGCAAAGCATGGTTTCTTTACCATGCCCTAGTTTTTCTCATGAACTCGGGGCCTCGATGCGACACCGTTTGCCACCCTTGAATGCGCTCAAGGCGTTCGAGGCGGCGGCGCGCCATGAAAGCTTCACCAAGGCCGGGCGCGAACTGTTCGTGACACAGGGCGC
Organism: uncultured Rhodospirillaceae bacterium; assembly: GCA_964542425.1. Lineage (GTDB taxonomy): Bacteria > Pseudomonadota > Alphaproteobacteria > Dongiales > Dongiaceae > Dongia_A. The sequence continues at coordinate 48,848 of CAZIUB010000033.1, forward strand.
GGTCAGCCACCAAGTGAAGGCGCTCGAGGTGGAGCTGGGAATCCGGCTGTTCCAACGCGAACGCCAGCGCCTGGTGATCACCGAGGCGGGTCGCGCCTATCTCGAAATCGTGCGCGATGCCTTCGATCGGCTCGCCATGGGCACCGAGAGCCTGTTGCAGCGCCAGACCAGCGGCGCGCTTGTGGTCAGCACATCGCCTAATTTCGCCGCCAAATGGCTCGTACACCGGCTGGGTCGCTTCGCCCAAGCCCATCCGGGGATCGATCTCCATATCAGCGCGTCGCGCCAGCATGTCGATTTTGCCCGCGACGCGGTCGATCTGGGCATACGCCATGGTGATGGCACCTGGCCGGCCTTGAGCGTCACCAAACTTTGTTCCGAGCAAATGTTTCCGGTGTGCGGCCCGCGGCTCATGAAGGGGCGGCGCTCTTTGCGATCGCCGCACGATCTCAAGCACCAGACCCTGCTCCATCTCGATGACCGGCGCGACTGGACCAGATGGCTGGAAGCAGCCGGCGTGTCCGGCATTGATGCGACGCGCGGGCCGTTGTTCAGCGAACGCAGCATGGCCATCGACGCGGCCATCGACGGCCAGGGTGTCGCACTCGCCCGCACCGCGCTTGCGGCATGGGACTTGCTGAACGGGCGCCTGGCGCGGCCATTCGACCTCGCCTTGCCGGTGCCCTACGCCTATTGGATCGTATGCCCGAGGGCGAGCGCCGAGACGCCCAAGATCGCGAGCTTTCGCGCCTGGCTCCTGGCCGAGGCGGCGGAGGATGCGCGGAAACTGCGCGAGATCGGACTGTTCTAGTGGTCCGATCCGGTGAGACAAGTACCCGGCAAGGGTTCGTGTCTCACGGGTGAATCGGCGCACGAAATCAATCACGGTTGTGTGCGTCAAGTTCGGCAAATTGATGGCGTGCGGGTAAGCGGCGGGGCGGCGGAAATTCAGGCGCTGATAACGTCCCAGTGCCGATCATCCGATCGGCAAGAGATCAGGCATCGCAGGGCGGTACCCAGGGAATTCGCCCCACCTCGATGCCTTCGTCGCGCAACTCGTCGTGCTGGCGATCGGTGGCCTCGCCATAGATGCCGCGCGTATCGGCCTCGCCGTGATGGATGCGGCGAGCCTCCTCGGCGAAACGTTCGCCCACGTAATCGCAATTGGTCTCGACCTTCCGGCGCAACTCGCGCAATTGCCGGCGCAGGCCATCTTCCATCACCGCCATTGGCGCCGGCGCCTCGCTCGGCTTGTCGGCACCGGCAACGCGCGGGGCCATTGGTGCCTTGGCGACCTTGCGGTTGCCGCAGAACGGGCATTCCATCGAGCGGCGCGCCAATTGCCGCTCGCAGGTCTGGCCGTCCTTGAACCAGGCCTCGAATTCATGGCTCTTGGCGCAATGCAATTGATACCGGATCATTTTCCGACCATTCCAGGGGCAGGCAGAATGCAGAATAAGGTGCCGAACCTTAACATCGTGACAAGATCGTAATACCATGGCCGCGTTGCAAGCCCTAAATCGACTTGACCTGTGCAACAGCGTGTGAGGAATGGCAGATACCTTGCCGTCCGCCTGGATTCAGCGCTGGGCCAAGCTGATTGCCCCATCCGGCAAGGTGCTCGATCTCGCCGCCGGCACCGGCCGCCACGCCAATTGGCTGCAGGCCCCGGGCCATGAGGTGACCGCGATCGACCGCGACAAGGCGGCGCTGGCGCAGCTTTCGATAGGCGTCGAAGCCATCGAAGCCGATCTCGAGGACGGATCGCCCGGTCGTGTCCTTTGGCCCTTGGGCGCGCGGCAATTCGGCGGAATCGTGGTTGCCAATTACCTGCACCGGCCGCTCCTGCCCAGGCTTCACGCGGCACTTGGCGCCGATGGAATCCTAATCTACGAGACCTTCGGCCTGGGCAACGAACGCTTCGGCCGGCCGACCAATCCCGATTTCCTGCTGCGTCCGGGCGAATTGCTGGAATTCTGCCGCGATTTCGCGCTCGTCGCACTCGCCTACGAATGCGTCGAAATCCAGGAACCTCGACCCGCTATGGTGCAGCGCCTTGCGGCGCTCAAGCCTCGGCCCTTGGGCCTCAGCCCTTGGGCTGAGGCATGACCCGGAGATAGGGCTTTAGCGTCTTCCAGCCACCGGGGAACTTGGCCTTGGCCTGATCGTCGGAGACCGAGGGCGGAATGATGACATCCTGGCCGGGGCGCCAATTGACCGGGGTGGCGACCGTGTGCTTCGCGGTCAGCTGGCAGGAATCCAAGAGGCGCAGGACCTCGTCGAAATTGCGCCCCGTGCTCATCGGATAGGTGAGCATGGCCTTGACCTTCTTGTCCGGCCCGATGACGAAGACCGAACGCACGGTGGCGTTGTCGGCCGGCGTTCTTCCCTGCGCGCTGTCGCCGGCATTTTCCGGCAGCATGTCGTAGGCCTTGGCCACCGCCAGATCCTTGTCGCCGATCAGCGGATAATTGACGGCGTGGCCCTGGGTTTCCTCGATGTCCTTGAGCCAGCGCTGATGGTCGCCGACCGGGTCCACGCTCAAGCCGATGATCTTGCAATTGCGCTTGTCGAACTCCGGCTTGAGGCCGGCCATGTAGCCGAGCTCGGTGGTGCAGACCGGCGTGAAATCCTTGGGGTGCGAGAACAGGATCGCCCAGGAACTCCCGATCCAATCGTGAAACTGGATCGTGCCCTCGGTCGTCTCGGCGGTGAAGTTCGGCGCTTCGGAATTGATTCTGAGTGACATGGTAGACCTCCCTTGTTCGTTAGGCCTATTTTGATCATTCCCCGGCCGCGCGCAAGGGCGTGGTCGGCGCCGCGAAGCCCCGATCGTGACGAAGCGCCGGCACCATGTTGCGCGCCTCGGCGACCTTGGCCGGATCGATCTCCGCGATCACGAAGCCCGGCGCCTCACCGCCATCGGCCAGCACCTCGCCCCAGGGCGCCACGATCAGCGAGTGGCCATAGGTTCCCCGCCCCTCGGCATGGATGCCGCATTGGGCGGGCGCGAACAGGAAACAGCCGGTCTCGATCGCGCGGGCGCGCAACAGCACATGCCAATGCGCGCGACCGGTGGGAATCGTGAAGGCGGAAGGGACCGACAGGAACATGGCACCCGCCTGGGCCAGCGCCCGGTGCAAATAGGCGAAGCGCAAATCGTAGCAGATGGTGAGGCCAAGCACCCCCCAGGGCAGATCGGCCAGCACCGCCGCCTCGCCCGGACGCATTCCATTGGATTCGCGATAGACCTCGCCGTTCGGCAGATCGGCATCGAACATGTGGATCTTGTCGTAGCGCGCGGCGATGGCACCCATGGGATCGAACAGGAACGAGCGTTTGGCTAGGCGCGCCACTTCGACGCGAACCGGCATTGAACCGATGAGCAGCCAAACCCCAAGTTCCCGCGCCAGCGAGGAAAACCGCCCGACACCCGGGTGATCGGCCTCCGCGAAGGACTTCCGCAGCGCCTGGCGGCGGTCCGGCTCGATGATGCTGGTGTTCTCCGGGGTAAGGATGAATTGCGCGCCCTCCTTGGCGGCGGCGCGGATGAAGCCCTCGGCGAGGGAGAGATTGGGCGCTACATCGCGCCCAGAATTCATCTGAATGCAGGCGGCCTTGAAGAGGCGATTCATGAATGGGTACCCCCTAGTGCCAACTTTCGGAAAAGCGTGGTCCATAAAACGCTCCGACGCTTACACGAAAGTTGGCACATGTTACCCTACCATAGTACCCGCCGGCGTGGACCGGTGGTGTCCAATTGGTTCGATCAATCATCCGCGACGGCGGGTACGAGAAGTGCTGCAAGCTTGCCCGAGCGATCGAGGTCGTAGAGCTCGTTGCAACCGCCCACATAAAGGTCGTCGATGAAGATCTGCGGGACCGACGAGCGACCACCGGCACGTCGCTGCATTTCGGCGCGGCGATTGCCGTCGCACATCACGTCGATCTCGGTGAATTCAGCGCCCCGCGCCTGGAGAAGTTTTTTGGCGTGGTGGCAGTAGCCGCACAGCATGGTCGTGTAGATTTCTATTTTTGCCATCTTTTCAAACGCTTAGCGTTTTACGCCCGCGGGTTCGCCATTCCATTTGTTAATCTTGGCTGCCTGGCCGCGATGTTCAAGGCCGATTTCCTTACTTGAAATGGGTTAATCATTCATGCTCGCACGACCCGGGCGAGCGTCAGAACATCCACCCGAACAGCCCCGGCTTCGAGGAGCGCCTCGGTGCAGGCCTGGGCGGTCGCTCCGGTGGTCAGCACATCATCGACCAGCAGCAAATGGCGCCCGGCAATCTTGGCGGCGGCGGAATGCGCGACCCGAAAGGCGCCGGCCACGTTGCGGCCTCGGGCGAGGCGGCCGAGGCGGCCTTGGCTGGCGGTCGCCCGCGCGCGCTTCAAGACCCGGGTCAGGCAGGATTTGCCCGAGAACGTTGCCAGCTCACGCGCCAAGAGCGCCGCCTGGTTGTAGCGGCGGCGCCAGAGGCGGGCCCAGTGAAGCGGCACCGGCACCAGGAACTCGGCCTCTTCCAACAATGCCGACCCGGCCCTGGCCATCATCCCGGCCAGCATCGGGGCGGCATCGGCGCGGTCGGCATGCTTGAAGCGCAGCACCAAATCCCGGCTTTCCGAATCATAGCGGAGGGCCGCCCGCGCGCGGGCGAAGGGTGGCGGGGCAGAGAGGCACTGGGCGCAGCGGGCACCTGCCCCCTCGGCGAATTCGAACGGCTGCCCGCAGCATTCGCAGCAGGGCTCGCCCAAGAGGCGCAGACTGGGCCAGCATTGCGCGCACAGACCGGCGGCACCCGCGACGATCTCGCCGCATTTGAGGCAGCGGGCGGGAAGCGCCAGGTCGAGGGCGTGGCGCGCAAACCCGCGCCAGGTCGCGACATCGAGCATGTGCGAGCTTGATCCCGGCGCCCGCCTGCTGTCAATTCGGGTTGTTGTGCGATTTCTTGGCCCGGCGCCAACTTTTGGAGGAGCGCGAAACATGCAACTCTCCAGCGCTTCCACGAAAGTTGGCTCATGTTACCAAATGATGGTACCCGCCGGCGTTCACCGGCGGGGTTATATTGCTTTACCACCCAACAGCGACGGCGGGTACCGGCCATGAATTCCGCGCCGCCACTGATTTTCGACCGGAAACTGCTGCGGGCGCGGCGCGAGCGCCTCGGCCAACACGCTCTGGGCAATGCGAACGCGCCGGATTTCCTGTTCCGGGAAATCGCCGATCAGCTCTGCGACCGGCTGCTCGACTTCAAGCGACGCTTTCCCCTGGCATTGGAACTGGGCGCGCGCGATGGCGTTCTAGACCGGGAACGCGGCGAGCGCGGTGGGATCGAGACGCTGGTGCGCTGCGATTTATCGAGCGCGCTGTTGCGCCGGGGGAAGCCTGGCCTGCTGGTCGCGGCGGATGAGGAATTGCTGCCCTTCCGCGGCCAGGCCTTCGATCTGGTGCTGAGCAATCTCTGCCTGCATTGGGCGAACGATCTGCCGGGGGCGCTCGCCCAGATCCGCGAATCACTGAGGCCCGACGGGCTTTTCCTGGCAAGCCTGCTCGGTGCCGGGACCTTGGCCGAATTGCGCCAATGCCTGATCGAGGCCGAAGCGCAAGAAAAGGGCGGCGCCTCGCTTCGGGTGGCGCCCTTCGCCGATTTGCGCGACGGGGCCGGGCTGCTGCAGCGCGCGGGATTCGCGCTCCCGGTCGCGGATGGGGCCACCATCACGGCGACCTATGCCGATCCCCTGCGCCTTCTCGCCGATCTCCGGGCGATGGGCGAGACGAACGCGCTCATGGAGCGGTCGCGCCGCCCGACCGCCCGCGCGATCTTCGCCCGCGCCATGGCCCTCTACCGGGAACGCTTCGCCGGCCCCGACGGCAGGGTCCCCGCCACCTTCCAGGTGCTGTTTCTCTCCGGCTGGGCCCCGCATTCGTCCCAGCAGCGCCCGGCCAAACGCGGCAGCGGCAAAATCGGCTTCGGCGAGGCGCTGGGGTAGGGGCTCAGGCGAAAATCTTTCCCGGGTTCATGCGATGGTCGGGGTCGAGCGCCTGCTTCAAGAGCCGCATCACCGCGACCCCCTCGCCATGCTCGCGCTCCAGGAACTGGATCTTGCCGGTTCCGATGCCATGTTCGCCGGTCGATGTCCCGCCCATGGAGAGCGCGCGCAGGACCAGGCGCTCGTTGAACGCCTCGGCGCGCGCCATTTCCTCGGCATTGTCGGCATCGAGGATGATGCTGGTGTGGAAATTACCGTCGCCCACATGGCCGACGATGGGGGCGATGAGCCCGCTCTCCTCGATGTCGCGAATGGTCTGGGTGATACAATCGGTGAGGCGCGAGATGGGCACGCACACGTCCGTCGGCCAGCCCTTGGCGCCGGGGCGGAGCTGCAGATTGGCGTAATAGGCGTCATGGCGCGCCTGCCAGAGCTTCGATCGTTCCTCGGGTTTCAGGCTCCAGCGGAATTCGCCGATGCCGAAATCCTCGCCGATCGCCTGGACCTGCGCGGTCTGCTCGGCCACGCCGGCTTCGCTCCCGTGGAATTCCAGGAACAAGGTCGGGCGCTCGGGGTAATCCAGTTTTGAATAGCGGTTGATGGCCGCCATCTGCGCCGCATCCAGAAGCTCGATCCTCGCGACGGGGATGCCGGATTGGATCACGCGGATGACGGTGTCGACCGCCTCGGCGATGCCAGGAAACGAGGCGACCGCCGCCGCGATCGCGTCTGGAATGCCATGGAGCCGCAGCCTCACCGCGGCGATGACACCCAGCGTGCCCTCGGAGCCGACGAAGAGGCGCGTGAGATCATAGCCCGCCGAGGATTTGCGCGCCCTGCCACCGGTCCGGATCACGCGCCCGTCGGCAAGCACCATGGTCAACCCCAGGACCGCCTCGCGCATAGTGCCATAGCGGACCGCGTTGGTTCCCGAGGCACGGGTTGCCGCCATGCCGCCGATGGTGGCGTCGGCCCCGGGATCGACCGGGAAGAACAGGCCCGAATCGCGCAGATGCGCGTTCAGTTGCTTCCTGGTGACGCCGGCCTCGACCAGCACATCGAGATCGTCCGCGTTGACTTCGAGGATGCGGTTCATGCGGCCCATGTCGATGGAAATCCCGCCCTCGAGTGCCGCCACATGGCCCTCGAGCGAAGTGCCGACGCCAAAGGGCACCACGGGCGCGTCGAATTCCTGCGAGAGAAGCAGAATCGCCGAAATCTCCTCGATGGCGTTGGGAAAGGCGACTACATCGGGCGGAGAGCACGGGTGATAGGATTCGTCGTGGCCGTGACGCTCCAGGATCGCCGCATTGGTCGAGCAGCGATCGCCCAAGAGCCCACGCAAGCGCTCGATCAGCGATCGCGGGTCCTTGAGGCGGCGATTGGAAAGGGTGTTCATGGGACTTTTCGATCCATGCCAACTCGCGACTCTCCCGCAATTGTTGAGCGGGCGACGATTCACGACGCAATTCTTTTCGTTTGCTATGATGGACGCAAGGGTACCGGGCGGCAAGGGGCCTCGTTTAGTTGGTGTGCCACGCTTCCATGTTGTCGCGCGCAGGCGTTCGAAGGAGTTGCTACGATGAGCAAGAAACACATGGGCTCGCGCCTCGACGATTTCCTCAAGGGGGAGGGCATATTCGAGGAAGCCCAGGACCAGGCGATCAAGGAAGTGATCGCCTGGAAATTGGCCAAGGCCAAACGCGCGGCGGCGATGGTGGGTCGGCGGGTGCGGGTCGATCTGGTGCGAGGGCCCGCGCCCGCGGGCAGCGCGAGCCCGACTCACTCCGCTTCCAACGCCTCGGCGCTACCATAGCCGCCGCCACCCGGCGTTTCGATGACAAAGCAATCGCCCACGCGCATCTCAGCCTTGGCCGTGCCGGCCAATTCCTCGATTGCGCCATCCATGCGCAGGATCCAATTGCGCCCCGTTTGGCCGGGTTCACCACCCGCCATGCCATAGGGTGCCACGCGCCGGTGGCCGGAAAGGATCGCCGCCATCATGGGTGCCCGGAAGCGGATGCGCCGCACAACGCCATTGCCGCCCCGGTGTCGCCCGAGCCCGCCGCTACCCTGCCGGATGTGGAAATCCTCGACCAGCACGGGGAAGCGGAACTCCAGCACTTCCGGGTCGGTCAGGCGCGAATTGGTCATATGAGTGTGGATTGCGTCGGCGCCGTCGAAATTCGGGCCGGCGCCGGCCCCGCCGGCGATGGTCTCGTAATATTGGTGCCGATCGTCGCCGAAGGTGAAATTGTTCATGGTCCCTTGAGCCGCCGCCATCACCCCCATCGCGCCATAGAGCGCGTCGGTCACGCATTGCGAGGTCTCGACATTTCCGGCGACGACCGCCGCCGGGTAACGCGGGCGTAGCATCGAGCCTTCCGGGATCACGATGTCGATCGGTTCCAGGCAGCCGGCGTTCATCGGTATCTCGTCGTCGATCATGGTGCGAAAGACATAGAGCACGGCCGCCTTTACGACCGATGAGGGCGCGTTGAAGTTGCTCGGCTGCTCGGGCGAGGTGCCGGTGAAGTCGATCCGCGCCCGGCGCCGGGCGCGATCGACCGAGACCCGGAGAGCAATCACCGCGCCATCGTCCATTTCATAAGTGAAGGCGCCGTCCTTCAGCCGGTCGATGACCCGGCGCACCTGTTCGGCGGCGTTGTCCTTCACATGGCCCATATAGGCATGCACCATCCCGAGCCCGAATTCCTCGATCATGCGGCGCAATTCCTTGACGCCCTTTTCGCTGGCCGCGATCTGGGCCTTGAGATCGGCGATGTTCTGGTCGGGATTGCGCGCGGGGTATGGCCCGGCGCCAAGGAGTGCGCGCATCTCGGCCTCGCGGAAATGGCCCCGATCCACGAGCTTGAAATTGTCGATGAGCACGCCCTCCTCTTCGACAGTCCGGCTGTCGGGCGGCATCGAGCCCGGCGTGATGCCGCCGATATCGGCATGGTGTCCGCGCGAGGCCACGTAGAACAAAATGCGCGCGCCCGCATCGTCGAAGACCGGGGTGATCACGGTCACATCGGGCAAATGCGTGCCGCCGTTATAGGGCGCGTTCAGCGCATAGGTGTCGCCGGGGTGGATCGTGCTGGTGCCATCGGCCTGGCGATTGGCGTGGATCACGGTCTCGACCGATTCGCCCATCGAGCCCAGATGCACCGGCATGTGCGGCGCGTTGGCGATCAGCGCACCGTGCTGGTCAAACAGCGCGCAAGAAAAGTCCAGCCGCTCCTTGATGTTGACCGAGTGGCTGGTTTTTTCCAGGGTCGATCCCATCTGCTCGGCGATCGACATGAAGAGGTTGTTGAAAATCTCCAGCATCACCGGATCGACTTCTGTTCCGGCCGCCGCCTGGCGCTTGATCGCGACCCGCCGCTCCAGCATCAGCGCGCCCGATTGCTTGGCCCGTGCCACCCAGCCCGGCTCGACGATGGTGGTGGCGACCTTCTCCAGGATGATGGCCGGGCCGGCGATCTCCTGGCCCGGCGCCAGTCGCGCGCGCTCGAAGACAGGCGCGGTCAATCGCTCGCCATCGGCCCAGAACGGAACTTGCGCCAGGGCGGGCGAGGGCTCGCCCGAGACGGCATCCGGCGCGACCATCGGCGCCACTTTTTCGCCACGACCGATCGCCTCGACCGAGAGCGAATCGACGATGATCGGCTTCTCCGGCACGATGAAGCCGTAGCGCTGCCGGTGCGCCGCCTCGAATCCGGCGCGAATTTGGGCGAGATCGCCGAAGGGCGCCATCAGGGCCGAATCGGTGCCGGAATATTTCGCATGCACTTGAGCGTCCTGCGTGATGTCGGCGCTGTCCACCCCCTGCCGGACGAGTTCGGCGGAAGCTGCGCGGCCCAATTCGTCGAGCGCGCGCGCCATCTCCGGCAGCATTGCCCCGTTCAGTTCCACCTCCATGGTGCGGTGGCGAAGGCTGCGCATGTCGGCCAGGCCCATGCCATAGGCCGAGAGCACGCCGGCCAGCGGGTGCAGAAAGATGCGGGTCATACCCAATTCGTCGGCCACCCGGCAGGCATGTTGGCCGCCAGCACCCCCGAAGCAAACCAGCCAATAGCGGCTCACATCATAGCCGCGCTGGATCGAGATTTCCTTGATCGCGTTCGACATGTTGGCGACAGCGATCCGCAAGTATCCTTCGGCGATTTCGTGATCGGTCATTGGCCGCGATGTGGCGGCGCGAATGGACACGCCGAGCGCGCTAAATTTTTCCACGACCACATCAGGGTCCAATGGAAGATCGCCCTTGGGTCCGAAGATGCGGGGGAAAAACTCCGCATTGAGCCGGCCGAGCATGACGTTGCAATCGGTCACCGTCAGCGGGCCACCGCGCCGATAACAGGCCGGCCCCGGATTGGCCCCGGCCGATCGCGGTCCGACGCGCATCCGTGCACCGTCGAATTTCAGAATCGAGCCGCCGCCGGCCGCCACGGTGTGGATCTGCATCATCGGCGCCCGGATGCGCACGCCGGCCACCAGCGCGTCGAAGCCGCGCTCGTATTGCCCGTTCCAATGCGAGACATCGGTCGAGGTGCCGCCCATGTCGAAGCCGATGATGCGCTCGCATCCTTCCCGGCGCGCGGTCTCGACCGCGCCGACGATGCCCCCTGCCGGGCCCGACAGGATGCTGTCCTTGCCGTGGAATGCGCGGGCATCGGCCAATCCGCCATTCGATTGCATGAACAGGAGCCGGGTCTTGGATTGGCCGATTTCGCCCGCCACCTGGTCCACATAGCGGCGCAGGATCGGCGACAGATAGGCATCGGCGACCGTGGTGTCACCGCGCCCAACCAGCTTCATCAAGGGCGAGACAAGATGCGACACCGAAATCTGGCGGAAGCCCAGCTCGCGCGCGATTTCCGCGAGGCGCAATTCGTGCGCGACATGGCGATAGCCATGCATCAGCAGGATGGCGAGGGATGAGTAGCCCTTGGCCTGCGCGGCGGCTAAGTCTCGGCGCGAGGCAGCTTCGTCCAGCTTGTGCAGGATGTTGCCCTCGGCATCCACCCGCTCGTCGATTTCCACCACCTCGCCATGGAGCAGTTCAGGGAGCACGATGCGCCTGGCGAAGATCTTGGGCCGGTTCTGGTAGGCGATCCTGAGCGCGTCCTTGAAGCCCCTAGTGACGGCAAGCAATGTCGGTTCGCCCTTGCGTTCGAGGAGCGCGTTGGTCGCGACCGTCGTTCCCATCTTGATGGCGCCGACACTTTCCGGCAGGGGTGCCCCAGGCGGCAAGTCCAGGATTTCGCGGATGCCCTGCATGGCGGCATCAGGGTAGCGCTCGGGATTCTCCGACAGCAATTTGTGGGTGATCAGCCCGCCATCGGGGCACCTGGCCACGATGTCGGTGAAGGTGCCGCCGCGATCGATCCAGAACTGCCAATCCGCCATTTCACGCGCCCGAACGCCGACGATCGAAGCAACCTAATCTCCTGGCAAAGCGTGGTCGAGAACGTTATTTTGCGTGTGCCAAAGGGGATAAATAGTCCGACCATGAGCATCTGGGGCAAGATCATCGGCGGGGCGGCCGGGTTTGCGCTGGGCGGACCCTTGGGGGCACTCCTGGGCGCGGTCGCCGGCCACGCCATCGATGCTCAGCGCGCGGAAAGCGAGCCCGGCCAAGCGCCCGGCGATCGCGCCGCCACCAAGCAGATCGCCTTCACGATCGCGGTCATCGTGCTCGGTGCCAAGATGGCTAAGGCCGACGGCGTCGTCAGCCGCGCCGAGATCGCCGCCTTCAGGGACGTGTTCCATGTACCCCCGCACGAGCTGAAGAATGTCGGGCGGGTGTTCGACCAGGCCAAGAGCGATCCCGGCGGGTTCGAGCCCTATGCCCGTCAGATCGCCCGCATGTTCGAGAAGAACCATCCGGTGCTGGAGGAATTGCTCGACGGCTTGTTCCACATCGCGCGCGCGGACGGGCACGTGCACGAGGCGGAGATCGCCTTCATCCGCGAAGTCGCCGGCATATTCGGCTTGAGCGAGGGCGAATTCGCCCGCATCCGCGAGGCCAATCTCGGCCCCGACAAGGCCGACGCTTACGCCATCCTGGGAATTTCGCGCGATGCCGGCGCCGAGGATATCAAGTCGGCGCGGCGCAAGCTGGTGCGCGACAACCACCCCGACCGTCTGATCGCCCAGGGCATGCCCAAGGAATTCATCGACATGGCGACCGAGAAGCTGGCGGCGATCAACGCCGCCTATGACCGCATCGCCAAGGAACGCGGCATCAATTGAGCGCGGCATTTAGAAAGACGCGATTCAGCATGACCGGCACGGCCCTAATCTTTGGCGATCTATTTCCGGTGCTGGCTGGATCGGGCGCGGATTCTTCGTTGGAGGCCACATGGAACAACGTGTCAGCTTGGTGACACTCGGCGTCGCCGATCTTGCCCGCGCGCGGGCTTTCTACGAGGCGCTCGGCTGGAAACGATCGATGCGGGCGGCCGAGGGCGTCGCGTTCTACCAGACCAATTGCATGGCGCTCGGACTTTATCCACGCGAGGACTTGGCCAGGGATGCCGGGATTTCGGCGGATGGATCGGGATTTGGCGGCATCGCGCTCGCCTATAACACGCGAAACAAGGCGGAAGTCGACGCGGTCCTGGCCGAGGCCGCGCGCGCCGGCGCCACGCTTGTCAAGCCGGCGCATGAAATGTTCTGGGGCGGCTATGCCGGCTATTTCTCCGACCCCGACGGGCATTTGTGGGAAATCGCCTGGAACCCCGGATTCCCGATGACCGAGTATGGCGGCATTCGCCTGCCCGATTAGGCCAGCCTGCCGCCACCCGCGCGCCTGATCAAACCACCTGAATGAAGATGATGACGAGGCCAACAACCGACACGGCCCACACGCCCGTGCGCAACCCAGGCACTTGGCCCCAAAGATAGACAATCGCATAGGCCACTCGCGCCCAATAGAAGAGCGTGGCGCCGAGCGCGGTCATGGCGTTGGACTGCCCGGTGACATGGGCCACCAGCACCAGGGTCGCAAACAATGCCAGGCTCTCGAGCATGTTGCGGTTTGCTCGAGCCGCGCGGCCCGCCAGACCGGTCAACTTCGGCATGTTCTCGCGATTGCCGAGAAGCGTGGCCAGGCCAACCTGGCTCTGCGCGGTGATCACCGCAATCAGCATTTGCGCGAAACAAAGAAAGACGGACCACACCAGCAATCCAAGATCGGCGGACATGAATTTTCTCCCTGTTATGTCGGCATGCCCAGAGGCACGCCTATTGATGCAAGGATACCACGGGGGTGCCTTCCACGGGAAGCGGGGCCGAAACCGGCGCAAGGGTGCCCCTGGACTGGCGCAACGGCGTTGTTAACGTTAAGAGGGGCCGCCCGAGGCGCCGCGATGCACTTGTTCACGGATTCCGGCCATTTTCAGGTGCCGAGGAAGCAGATAGGCATATCCAACCGGATGAAAGATGACGGGCGAACACGGCGTGACCTGCAATGTTGAAATAGAGATCGCCGGGGAGATCGCCGGGGCCACCCTGCGCGCGGAAGCAAGAGGCGGCGGCCAATGCGCGATCCTGCTCCATGCCGGAATCGCCGACCGGCGCATGTGGCGCGACGTGATGGCGTTTCTTGCAAGAGATCACCTGGCGGTGGCCTATGACCAAAGGGGCTTCGGCGAGACCCGCTCCCTCGACGAGCCCTTCCGCCATATCGATGACCTTGGTCGCGTGATCGAGCATTTCGGATGCGAGCGGCCCATCCTCATCGGATGCTCCCAAGGCGGGCGCATCGCGATCGATTTCGCGCTGGCTCATCCTGGAAAGGTGGCGGCGCTGGTGTTGGTGGCGACGGCTGTCAACGGTGCGCCGGCACCCGATGAATATCCGCCCGGAATCGCCGGCTTGTTGGCCGATCTCGATGTAGCGGAGGCGAAAGGAGACATCGAGCAGGTTAATCGCATCGAGGCTCATCTGTGGCTGGACGGACCAATGAGCGTTGAAGGACGGATCACGGGCAAAGCCCGCCGGCTCTTTCTCGACATGAACGGGAGAGCCTTGCGGCACGCGCCACTCACGATGGAACGGCCCTGCCCGCCCGCATTGGAGCGAGTGCGCGCGATCCAAGTGCCGACACTCGTAATCTGGGGCGATCTGGACTTTCCGCATCTGCAGCGGCTCTCGCGATGGCTTGCCTATACTATCCCCGAGGCGCGATCGTTGGTCATGGAGCGTTGCGCTCATCTGCCCAATCTCGAACAGCCGAGGCGCTTCAACAGGGCGATCGAGGAATTTCTGGCGCGGGAGCGCCGTATTCGTTAAGAGAGGCCGCCCGAAACCGGATACGCCCCTTTGCCGCCGATCCAACCCCTCATCGCGCTCCGCGACGCCAGCGTGACCTTTGGCGGCAAGCCGCTCTTCGCCGGTATCACGCTTTCGCTTGGGCGGGGCGAGCGCGTCGCCCTCGTCGGCGCCAACGGTGCCGGCAAGTCGACGATCCTGAAGGCGCTGTCGGGCAAGATCGAGCTCGATGGCGGCGAGCATCTGCCCAACCTCGAACAGCCGGCGCCCCTTAACACATCGATGGAGGAATTTGCCGTGCGGAACAGGCCGCGACCGGCGCCGTGGTGTAAGCACTTCGCGTAAGTGGCCCGAAAGGGTGACCGCCAAGAATCAGGCGACGCGCATCAATTCTCCGGATCTGCGCAATTCCTCCCCTGCGGCGTTCTTTGCAAGCCGCGTGCTTGGAAATACCTGGGTCTGGGTCTAGTCTTGCCGTCGCCGCTGCTTTCGACGTGCACGTTCTACAGCAAGCGTGACCGTCAGTGCCCAGCGGAATCTATCCATGACCCAATGCAAACGATAGGGGTCCGATGCCTCGCCTTCAGCTAAACCTCCTTGGCGGTTTCGAGGCGCGACTGGCGACCGGACAGTCGTTGGATATCGTCGCCAGGAAATCACGGGCGCTGCTGGCCTATCTGGCCCTGCCGACCGGGCGGGCGCATTCGCGCGACGCACTGGTCGGCCTGCTTTGGGGCGATCGGGGCGAGGAGCAGGCCCGCAACAGCTTGCGCCAGGCAATCACGGAATTGGGGCGAGCGTTCGTCTCGATCGAGCCATCGCCGCTCCTCAAGAATCGGGACACGCTGGCGCTTGATTCAACGGTGGTGGAGGTCGATGCGCTGCTCTTCGAGGGCTTGGTTGCGAGCGATCGAACCGACGATCTTCGGCGCGCCGTGGCTCTTTATGCCGGTGATTTCCTCGAAGGCCTCGGCATCCGCGATCCCTCGTTCGAGGAATGGTTGCTGGCCGAACGACAACGGCTGCGCCTGCTCGTCATCGCGGCATTGGGAAAATTGCTGCGCCTGGAAACCGGCGGCGATGCCGGCGCCGTCGCGCAACGGTTGCTGGCGCTTGACCCGCTCCAGGAGGAAGTCCACCGCGCGATCATGCGCCTCCATGCCGAGGCCGGTGAAGTAGGTCTGGCGGAAAGGCAATACGAATCATGCCGCGATATCCTGAAGCGCGAACTCGACATCCTGCCCTCCGCGGAAACGGAAAATCTGCATCGTCGGATCCGGAGCGGGCGGGAAGAGCATCCGATGGGTGATTCCTCGCCGACGATGGCCCCCGC
>CAZIUB010000034.1:0-45309 GCA_964542425.1 uncultured Rhodospirillaceae bacterium
CTGGCTCAACCGCTGCCGAAGGCTCGCCAAGGATTGGGAGAACCTCAATCGAAAAGCCCTCGCGTTCCTACGCCTCGCATCCATCCGACTCATGCTTCGAAAACTATGCAATCCCGCTTGATGTTTCCGGACAGACTCTTAATGTCTTGGGTTTGACGGGAGGGTATGTGACCAAGCACCGGCGAATGGCGGCGATCGCCTTGGCACTTGCCTGGGCCTGTCCGGCGATGGCCGATTACCAGGCCGGCGCGGATGCCTACTACGCCAAGAACTTCGCGACCGCGATGGCCGAGTGGATGCCTCTTGCCCAGGAAGGCGAAGCTATCGCCCAGAATAGCGTGGGCGCCCTCTACGATCACGGCCTTGGGGTTGAAGAGAACGATTTCGAGTCGGTTTTTTGGTACCGGAGCGCGGCCGAGCAGGGCCTTCCTCTGGCGATGCGGAACCTGGGCGAGAAATACCTGACCGGCCACGGCGTTCCGTTCGACCCCTCGCTCGCCGATCAATGGCTGCGCAAGGCGGCAAGCCTCGGCGATCCGGTCGCGATCCAGCGCCTGGCGGCGCCAAAGGGTGCCCCTCAATCCGCGCCCGCCGACCCGCAGCCGGCGCCGATCTTCGCCGAGGGTGTGGGAACCGGCCAAACCGCCACCCAAGCGGTGGTTCCGCCACCGGCACCCCTGCAGCAGGCCAGTGTGCAGGCCCCGGCGGCCGAAATAGAGAGGCTGTGGCTGCTGGGGCAATGGCAGGGCCCCTCGCTCGGCTGCCCGCCCGCGGGCGGAATCGAGTTTCAGTCGGACCGCGTCCTCAGTTATTACCAGGGCCAAGTCTCCAGCGCGCTTGCCGCGCGCTATCGGGTGGATACCGGCAGCATCGCGGTCAGCGTCGTCGGCATCGATGGCACGGCGCAGGAATACGAATACCGGAGGATCGACGATTCGAAGTTCGAAATCGCCGCCATCCCGGAATCGATGCCGCAGTCGATGGTCGGGGTTACGTTCCAACGCTGCGGCGTGGCCCCGGCGACGCAACAGGCGGCGATCTCAAGCAGCACGTTCGGTGCCGCGCTCGATTCCGATACCGGTTTCGAGATCGCGCCCGTGGAAGAGCCGGCCATAGCCCCCACGCCCACGGCCGAGCCGGAGGCCGTGACTTCTAGCGTCGCGGATCCCTTGCCTGCGCCCGAACCGGAAGCACCGGCCGGCGCCGCCGAGACCGCGCCGGCGACCCCGCTCGCGCCGCCTCCCGCGCCGGCGATTGCCGCCAGTCAGCCGACACCATCCTCGGTGACGCCGGCCAACGCGCTTCAAGCCGGCTGGCAGGCCTTCGGGCGCGGCGATTCCTTAGGAGCGATCGCCTTGTGGCAACCGGAGGCCGAGGCCGGAAACGCCGCCGTGCAGGTGCTGATCGGGTCGATCCATGATTACGGCCAGGGCGTCCCGCAAGACGATGCCGAGGCGGTCAAATGGTATCGCAAGGCGGCGGCCATGGGTTCGGCCAAGGCCCAGTTCCTGCTGGGCGCGGTCTATGCCCGTTCCACCCAGATCAAGGACAGCGTCAAGGGCCTCGCCTGGCTGAAGGTGGCGGAGCGCAATTTGGCGCAGGGCGGCGGCAAGCCTGGGGACGATGTCGGCCCCACCCAGGTCGAACAATTGGCGCGCCAAGTCGCCGCCCAGATGAGCGCGGCCGAAATCGCCCAAGCGGAAAGCCTGGCGAACACCCTTTAGCGACGCTTCCGCCTATCCGGGATTTCGGGGATTTCAGTGACAGTGCACTAAATAACGATTTTGGGTGATTTCGGTGACAATGATTCTGTCGGTGCTATCGTCATGCAAGGCGAATACTCGAATTTGGGAGCATTACATGCGCGCGGCCGTGATGAAGGGCATACGCAAGCCCCTGGTGGTTCGCGAGATGCCGGATCCCAAGATCGAGACCCGCAAATTGAAGCCGGGCACGCTGGTCAGCCGCACCTTGCGCTCGGAGGACGTGGCCGAAGTGCTGGCCTCGAGGACCATTTCGCGACGCTCGGTATCCCAGTGATCAACCGGTATTAGGGCAGGCGGCCTGCTTCCCTACCGCAGCCAGATCTCGCTGCTCGCACTGCGCCCGTTGTTGTCGATCACCGTCACGCGTGCGGCACCCAAACCGTCGGGCGGCCATTCGGCTTGGCGTCGATAGGGCATGGCGGCAACCGGCCTGCCATTCACCAGCCAGCGCAGCGGCAACTCGCCCCCGCTCGCCTCGAGCACGAGTTCCGGCAAGTCCGGCCCCTTGGCCGGCAGATCGATTTCCGCCCCATCGACCGGATAGACGATCCTTGGGCCCGACCTCGCCTCGGGCGCCCTTCCCTGCCCGAGCGCAACAAAGCGCCTCAAATTGACGGGAAGTTCGTGATTGCCGGCAAGAATGGCGCCCGGTGGCGGCGAACCCGGCAAAGCGGCCGGTGCCGGTGGCAACAGATCGAAAATCTCGAACAGGATGGGTGCCGCCGCATCGCGCCCCATGCGCCCCGCGGAATAGGTTCCGTCGGGCCTCCCCACCCAGACGCCGATCGTGTCATCGCGGGTGTAGCCGATCGCCCAGGCGTCGCGGAATCCATACGAGGTCCCGGTCTTGTAGGCGATATCGGAGGAAATTCCGCGATTGCCCGAGGCCAGCCGATTTGGCGGCGGCGGCGTATCCAGCAGAATGCGCGTGACATAATAGGCGGCCAAGGGCGAGGCCAACAGCTGCACATCTTCTTCGCCACGTTCGTCGCCCGCACCGGCCTCATACACAAGCTCTCGCGCCTTGCCGCCGTCGGCGAGCGCCCCATAGAGCGTCACCAATTGTTCCAGGCTGATACCGACCCCGCCCAAGGCCATCGGCAATCCCGGCGAAGCACCCTCCGGCAAGTCCAAATCGATTCCGGCATCGGCCAGGCGGCGCGCGAAGCGTCGCGGGCCGATCCGATCCAGGAGCGCCACCGCCGGAAGATTGAGCGACGCCTGCAGGGCCTCACGCGCGACGATCTCGCCGCGAAAGAAATCGTCGAAATTCCTGGGCGCGTAATCGCGGAAGCGCATGGCGACGTCCGGCATCAGGGTTTCGGGATGGATCGCCAGATCCTCGAACGCAAGCGCGTAGATGAACGGTTTCAGCGCCGAGCCCGGCGAGCGGATCGCGCGAACCATGTCGTTGGCGCCCGAGCGCGCGACCGAGAAATAATCCGCCGAGCCCAGATAGGCGCGCACCTCGCGGGTCCCGTTCGCGACCACCAGCACCGCGATCGTCGCCTGCGCCTCCAAATCCGCCAGATGCCGGGTGGCGATGCGACCGATAGCCGCCTGCAATTCGGCATCGACGAAACTGGTCCACTGGCGCTCTCCCGGCGCACCCGCCTTCAGGCGCAGCGCCAGATGCGGCGCCAGGCTCGGAAAGGGATGCCTTCCCGTCGGCACTTCTTCATCGAGGGCGGCAACCAATGCCTCGTCGTCGATCAGCCCGCGCGCGCGCACCAGGCGCAGAACCTTGTCGCGCGCAGCCCTTGCCGCCGCCGGATGCCGATCCGGTCGCGTCGCTTCCGGCGATCGGGGCAACGCCACCAAGAGCGCTGCCTCGGCCTCGGTTAAATGGCCGGGCTCCTTGCCGAAATAGGCAAGGCTCGCTGCCCGCACGCCTTCGAGATTGCCACCGAAGGGCGCCAGCGAAAGATACGCCTCCAGGATGGCGGTTTTCGGCAGCCGACGTTCGATCTGAAGGCTGCGCGCCATCTGGGCGAGCTTGGCGCGCCAGCCGCGCGGGGCCGGCTCCAGCAGGCGCGCCAATTGCATGGTGAGTGTCGAGGCTCCCGAGATGATCCTTCCATGATTGATCGCTTGCATTCCGGCCCGGCCCACCGCCAAGGGATCGATCCCAGGATGGAAATAAAAGCGCCGGTCCTCGTAGGAAAGGAGGAACCTAAGATAAGTCGGATCGATCGCTTCGATCTCGATCGGCAAGCGCCAGGTCTCGTCCGGCGACAGGAATACCTGCAGCAGGCGGCCATCCCGGTCCGTGACTTGGCCGGAAATGTCGGAAATTCGGTCGAGTGGCGGCGGCCACAACCTGTCCGCCACCAGTCCCGCACCATGGACGCCGGCGAACGTGGCCAGAATGATCCAGCCCACCCGCCGCCGGGTGCGCATGGGGATCATTGCGCCGCGCCGATCACCACGCGCCCGATTGCGCCCCGACCGCGCCGCTCCGGCTGATACATGTCCTCGATCGAGGGCGCCGGCAATTTGTATTCTCCGGGCGTCACCGCGCGGATCACATAGGCGAAGCTGAATTCGGAATTGATCCGCTGGCCGTTCTCGTCGCGCACGTCGAAGGCGGCGACGTATCGGTCGTCGCGGTACTCGACGTAGATGGCCTGCGTGAGGGGCGGAAGCCAGCCGAAATCCTGGGCCTGGCGGGTGTTGGCGAGATTGGCGTTCTCGATCTCCCATCCCGCTGGCAACAGATCGACCAGCAAGGCTTGATGATTGCCGGTGCCGGTCGATCTCCCTTTCAGCAGAACGACCGCCATGTCGTTCTGGCGCATGGCATCGAGTGCCACCGGATTTCCCTCGGCGTTCAGGACCTGGCGATCGATCAGGAACCCCTCCTCGACCGGCGGCAGATCGGCCACCGGAAAACCGGTCGCCGACAGCTTCGCGTAGACGATCCCATCGCCCTCATTGACGATGGCGATACCGGTATCGGTGAGGCTCGCGGGATCGGGGCTGAGGACAAAATCCTTGTCCTGTTCGACCGCTCCCCGATCCGTGACCGCCAGGCGCAAATGCGGTGAGCGTCCGGCCGTCGCCTGGGCGGCGCGCAGGATCCAGGCCTGTTCCTGGGTGCTGAGCCAGCGCCGCCCGTCTTGGGCATAGGCGATGTCGGCAAGCATGGCAGCAGTATCAAACCCGGAAAGCCCGCTCTCGCTGATGAGGGTCACGATGGCGGCGATGTCGCGCAGGATCGAGCCGTAATCCCACTCGCCGGAAATGGTGCGGCTCGTGCGCCAGGTGTCGATCGCCGTCGCGAAGCCCTGATGGGCGCGTGCGCTGTCGCCATTCATGGCGAGTGCCGCCGAAAGCTGGGCCAAAGCCAGCGGTGCTTGGCTGGCGGGATCCTGGCTGTCGAACCAATAACGAAGATCGGAAAGCTTGGCCCGGTTCGCCCGCGCCAGAATGTAGAAGGCGTAGGAGCGCGCGGCCATGCCGGTGCCGTAACGCTCGTGCCCCGATCCGCCGCCAAGCCGGCCCAGCGCCATCTGCTCCAGCGCATCCAGCCCGTGCTTCAAGGAAAAGTCGCTGACCAGCAGGCCCCGCTCCTTGGCCCGCATCAGGAAATCCACCGCATAGGCCGACAGCCAAGGCTCGGCCGAATCGGCCGCCGACCACAGGCCGAACAATCCGTCATAGCGCTGCTGGTTCACGATGCGCCGGATGGCGCCTTGCAATTCCTTGCGGTCGAGTTCGCGGTAGCGGTCATCCAGGGACCACAAATCGGCGACATCGCCCGCGACCAACAGCGGTAGCGCCTTCGACGTGGTCTGCTCCAGGCAGCCATAGATATAGTGATCGAGATTGGCGAGGATGGTTTGCACGTCGAGATTGGGGAGCGTGCTGAAGCTCGCCTGCAACCGGCCGGTGCCGGCGATGAAGGGCTCGATCGCCGCACGGCGGAGATCGACCCCCTCGCCCGGGGCGAGTTGCCGGCTCAGCGTTTCCGTTACTTCCGTCTGTGCCGGCCTGACCGGGATCACGATGCTTCGGGCGAGGTGAAATCCTTCTGGCCCGTTCAATGTCAGCGTGGCCTCGCCGGCGCCCACGCGCTGGCCCAGAATCGGAATCCGCATTTCCGCCCCCGATCCCGGCGCCAGATCGACCGCGAATTCGGCACCGAGTCCCATTTGCACATCGCCTTCGGAAGTCAGCGCGCCCTGGTAATTGCCCGCCGGCCCGTCGAGGTTCTTGAGCGACAGCGAAATCACGCTTTCATCGCCCGGCGCCAGGAATCGCGGCGCCGCGATGTCCGCGATTACGGAATCGCGCACCACCAGCCCGCCTTCCGCCCAGCCCACCTTCTCCGAATCGTAGGCGACCGCCATCAACCGCAACCGGCCATTGTAATCGGGAAGGTCGAACCCGATTTTCGCCATGCCGTCCGGCCCCACTGTCACCAGGCCGGAGAACAGCGCCACCAATTCGATCTTCTTGGGCGCGCCGCGTTGGTTGAGCGCCGAATCGCCACCCTCGCGAATCTGGCCGCGCCGCCCGGATTTGGCATCGATCAATTGGCCGTAGAGGTCGCGCAAATCGACCATCAGTCGCTTCTTGCCGAAGAAATGATCGACCGGATCGGGTGTCTGGAAATCGGTTAGCGTGAGGATTCCTTCATCGACCGCGGCCAGCGTCAGATAGGCCTGATCGCCCGCCATGCCCGAGACACGCACCGGAATCTCGACGCGTTGGCGCCCTAGTACATGCTCTGGAATCTCCATGGCGATTCCGAGGCTGCGGGGTGCCGGATCAAGACCCAGCCAGGCAACGCCGATGGCGCGACCTGGCCCGCGCTCGGCCCCGGTCCCGGGCCGGAAGGCACTGGCCAGCACATAGGCGCCGGCCCCCCATTCGGGATCGATCTCGACATCGTGGTGGCGCCATCGTCGGGCAGGCTCACCAGCCGCGTCTCGATCACGCGATCGGTGGCAATCGTCACCTGCGCCTCGCCGGCGAAGGGCGCGTCGAGCATGATCTGCGCGATGTCGCCGGCTTGGTAGGAATCCCGATCGGCCACGACGCGAAGTTGGTCGGGCGTGCTGGCTTGGCCGGGCTTGGCCGACCATCCGGCATGGAAGCGCACGGAGCTTGCGGCGCCACTTTCCGGATCATGGATCTCCAGCCGGTAATTGCCCCAATCGACGCCCTCGGCGATGCGCGCTGGTTCTGCCAAACCGATCGCGGCCTCACCGGCGCGCACGTCCCCGTCTCGGACCAAGACATGATAGTCCCAGGATCCTTGGGCGAAGTACCAATCGTAGTCCCATTCCTCGTGGATCAGGCGGTACTTGACCGAGGGAGCACCGATGCGCTGGCCCTCGCCATCCAGTGCCAGCAGCTCGAAATTGGCGGTTCCGCCGAAATCCACCTCGGCATTGCTGAACAACGCCCGGATGCCGAGCCAGATCGGCCGGTTGCGCACCTTGAGATCGAGGCTCTCGATGACCGGCCGGCCGCTGAACTCGTAGGCCTCGACCCTGAGCTTGGCGATGAGCGGCGATGAAACATCGGGCAAATCGCCAATATCGATCGGCAACTTGAAGCCACCGTCTTTCCCGGTTTCCCGATCCGGCATGGTGACGCGCTTGGGCTCGACCTCCTCTTCCTCGAGGCCGAATTCATAGCGGGCGAAATCGGGAAACGGCGCCTCGTCGCGCGCGATCACGATGTCCGATTTGACCGCAAGGCCCGCGGCCGGCGCGCCATAGAGGAACTTGACCATTCCATCGACGGCAATCGCCTTGCCCGGAACCACTTCGGGAGACGATGGGGTGAGTGTCGTTTCGATGCGAGCCGGCACCACTTCTTCGACCAGGAAGGAAGTGCTCGCCAACGCCTCGCCCTCGGGGTCGATGCGGGCTTCGACTGACCATTGGCCGGTTCGCGCGGTTTCCGCGATCTCGATCGATTGCTGGAATCCCCCGGCATTTCCCACCAGATTGTCGTAGCGCGCGGCTTCGGCTCCATCGGGTCGGATCAAGCGCAGCCAGACCGGAACGCCATCCTTCGCGCGGCCCCCGCGATCGCGCAGCAATGCCGACAACTGCACCGTCTCGCCGGGGCGATAGACGCCGCGATCGGTGTAGAAGAACAGATCGAACTCGCCCTGCGCCGCCCGCCCGCCGACGCCGCGATCGCTGAGGTCGTAGGCCGCGCGGGTGAGATCGAGGAACGAGAAATCGGCGCCGGCAAAGGCCAGCACGGCGGTCGCCGTGCGCCCGCTTTCGCCCCGCAGAAGGCCTGGATCGAAGCGCGCCGCACCCGCCGCATCCGTGATCTCGGTCGCCAGAACCTCGTTGTTGCGCGCCAGCAATTGCAAGGACACGCCCTCGATCGGCACTGCCGAATCCAGCGAGCGCGCCAGCACGAACAATCCGTTTTCACCCGACATAGTGGTAAGACCTATATCGGAAACGATCAGCCACTGGGTCGCCTGGACCTCCCAATAATTCTCCTCGCCAGCCGCGGCATCGGCAGCCCCGGCCCCGGGATCGGCGGCGGGCCGCGCCATCAGCACATAAACGCCGGGCTTCAACTCCGGAATCATTTCCAGGATCGGCACCGATGTGACGACGCGCCGGTTGCGCTCGCCCTGGATCGGCATGCCTCCTTGCCAGATTTCCTCGCCCGTATCGGCGGCGATCTGGTCGCCATCCCAACGATAGAGATTGCCGAGAAAGGCGTTGTGGCTGATTTGCTGGACCAGATTGCGATCATTGATCCGCAGCAGCCTCAGCGCCACATAATCGGCATTGACGCTGGTGAGCGGCGCGCCCGCGCCCCCTGTTCGCGGCAGAACATAGGCTTGGCTCTGGAATCCGACACTCGGGTTCCGATCGCCGATGAGGATTTGCATCTCGGCATCCTCGGCCAGCGTTCCCACCGCCTCGGCCGGCATGCCCTTGAGCAGGCGCAAATCATAGGTGGTGGCGTAATGCAGGCCCTCGAGGCAAAGCTCCGCGCCCTTGGCGACGAAGGCGATCTCGGCTTCCGGTTCCACCCGCACGAAATCCTGGTAGCGAAGCTGCCGCGTCGATTGCAACTTTCGGTCGAACGACAAGCAGGCGCGCGGCTGGTCGCCATTGGTGCCGACGCTGACATCGAGCGCCCGGAACGGCACCAGTGCGCTCACCCGGCGATAGGCCTCGATGCCCGCCGGGTCCTCGGCCACGATCAGCGCTTCGCCGAGTGCCGCCAACGCCACGTCGAATTGTTTCGCTGTTTCCAGATTAACGCCGGCACGGATCAGCGCGCTTGCTCGCTCCGGGGCGGTCGCCGCGCGATCGGAGGCGAGATAGGCCGCGAAGGCGGCCTCCTGCGGTTTGCCGAGGCGCTCCTTGACCAGGCTCAGATTGATCCAGGCCTCGTAATTGTCGCCGCCCGCGACGATGGCCCCTTCGCCCAGCGCCTCCGCCCCGGCCCAATCCTCGGCCCGTAACCTTTCCGTGAACTGGACCAAGAGCGCGGTTGCGTCCCCGCTGGGCGGCGGCTTGCGGTAGAGCGAGGCGCTGAAATCATAGGCCTGGCCCGCCAGCGCACTGAGGATCGTATCCGCCTGGGCAAGGACCGGCGAAACCAGCAAAATCAACAGGAAGGGGCCAAATCGGCGGGACAGCGAGCCGGCGGTGTTGCGCATGGGTAGTGCTCCGTTCATGGGACCCTTGTTAACAATAATTTCCATTTTAGCACGGTCCGGAACGCATGGAACCGGAGCCATTATGGTCAGATTGCCCTTTGACTTTGACTTTATTTGGGCCAAGAACAACGGTCACGAAACGGATCGCTGGGATGACTGAGCCCCAGGTGCCAACTTTCGAATATGTGTGATCCATGAAGCGCACCCATTGTTCCACGAAAGTTGGCGCGCTTTTTTCGACGATAGCACCCGCTGGCGTGCCATGGCGGGGTCAAATTGCTGAATCAACCAGTCCCCCGACGGGCGGGTACTAGCCGCGATGAATGTCCCCAAAGCCAAGCTGGAAATCGAGCCCCCGCCGTTGGTGTGGCTGCTCCTGGGCGAGCGGATGGGCGACAACCAGCAGGTCCTGGCGCTCGGCAAGATGCTCGGTTGGCCCTATGTCGCCAAGCAATTGCGCTGGGACCACGATTGCGACATCGCGCCGCGCGAGCAGGGCGCATCGCTGATCGGCCTGGACATCGAACACAGCGACCGGCTGGCGCCACCCTGGCCGGACATCATCGTGGCGGTGGGCCAGCGCTCGGTTCCGGCCTCGCGCTGGATCGTCAAGCAAACCGGCGGGCAGACCATCAACATCCGGCTCGGCCGCCCCCGAATCGAATTCGCGGCCTTCGATCTGATCATCACCACGCCGCAATACGGATTGCCGGCGGCCCCCAATCTTCGCGAGCTGCTGTTGCCGCTCAGCCTTCGTGACGACGAAAAGGTCGCCCTGGCCAGTGCCTTGTGGCAGCCGCGGCTCGCCGATCTGCCCCGTCCCTGGACCGCGGTCCTGATCGGGGGCCCGACCCAATCGCTGCGGTTGGACGGCGCCATCGCCGGGACCATGGTCGCGGCACTGGAGGCTTACCGGCGAACCAGCGGCGGGTCGCTGCTGGTGACCACATCGCCGCGCACGCCCGACGATGTCCCGGCCATCCTTGCCGAAGGATTGCGCGAGCCGAGATTCTTCTTTCGCTGGCAAGCCGATGTCGAGAATCCCTATCTGGCCCTGCTGGCGCTTGCCGACACGATCGTCGTCACCAATGACAGCATTTCGATGATCGCCGAGGCGGTCAATTTTGGAAAACCCGTCTACCTTTACGAGCTGCCCTGGCTGCGTCGCCGAAGCAAACCGGGCCTCGCCAATTCGATCGGCCGCTTATACCGCGAGCGACGCCAGCGCCGGTTGGCCAGGGGCAACCCGGCCGATTTGATGGATAATTTTTACGACTTTCTGACCAGACGCGGCAAGGCGCGCCCGCGGCGCGACACGGTACCACTGCAAAAGAAGCTCTATGAGGCCGACGTGGTCAAACCGTTCTCGCCCGGCGTCGCTGAGGCGTCATGGCGGCCACGATCGGTGGTCATGAACAACGTGGTCACCGTCATCGAAGAGATTCATGCCATGTGGCGCCGCCGGGTCGGACAGACCAGCGCAAGCCAGTGACGCACACCGAGTTGCTCGCTTGCCAGGTACCCGCCGTCGCTGGTGGATGATCCGCGCAAATTGATCCCGCCCTT
Organism: uncultured Rhodospirillaceae bacterium; assembly: GCA_964542425.1. Lineage (GTDB taxonomy): Bacteria > Pseudomonadota > Alphaproteobacteria > Dongiales > Dongiaceae > Dongia_A. The sequence goes on from CAZIUB010000034.1 coordinate 10,993, forward strand.
GCACGCCGGCGGGCACTATCGTCAAGTAAAATGTGCCAATATTCGTGCAACATAAAACGCGGTTCATGCATCATTTTCCTCGAAAGTTGGCACGGGCGCATGATATAGGCTGGCCGCCATCATCGAGGCCCCTCGTCGCCACCTGTGACATCGCACTCAAAACCAACCGATCATGCTGATCTGGATCGACGCCGCCTCGCCCCAAGCCGCGCTCCGCATTTTCGGCTTGACCGCGACCGAGCGGCATTTGCGCTCCGTGCTGCGCCTGTCGCCAAGGCCTGAACGGGTGATCGTCGATTGCGCGGACCAGGCGCCGGACGCGCTCGGCATTCCTCCATCGCTGTTGCGCCTTCTGCCGGTCGAATTCGCCCGATCCCAGTCCGGGTTTGCCGACCGCTTGGCCGAATTCCTGCGCCAAGCCGGCACAACGCCGGTCCTGTTGCTGGACGGCGCGGTCCTCGCCGATTCGAGGCTGCATGTCGCACTGGCGCGCCAATCCACGCCAATGGCTGTTCTTGGGGCCGAGGGCGATAGAGGAGCGGCGCTCATCTTCTTGCCAAGGGCCGAAATCGGCCTTCCCCTTTGCCCCGCGGACAATCTTCGCGGCCTTGGCCAATCCATGTTGGCTCAAGCGCGGATCGGCGAGTTCCGGCAATCGGATTTCGACGGCTTCATTCGCAATCTGCGCCGCTCGCTCCCCTTCTATGTGTTTCTCGTGGCCAGCCCCGGCAAGGTCGCCGAGATCGAGCGATTCCTGTTCTGGTCGAATTACAAGGGCTCGACCGACCTTTTCACCCGCTATGTCTATCCGCCCCTGGTCTGGCTGATGGTTCGGCCGTTGGCGCGGGCGCGCGTTCATCCCAATTGGGTCACCATCGCCAGCATCGTCATGACCTTTGCCGCCATTCCGTTCTTCGCGCGCGGCGATTTCGTCATCGGGTTCGCCCTGGCCTATGGGATGAGCGTGCTGGATTCGGTCGATGGCAAGTTGGCGCGCCTCACCTTCACGGATTCGCCCATCGGCAACATCCTGGACCACGGATTGGACATCGTTCATCCGCCACTCTGGTACTTGTCCTGGGCCTTCGGCCTTGGCCTCGCGGACCAGCCATGGTCGTCGGGCCTCGGCATCGCCGCGATTCTGATTTTCGCCCTCTATGTGCTGGATCGGCTGATCCTGAAAATCTATCCGCGCTTTTTCGGGCGTGGATTCCATACCCATTCCAAGCTGGATGCTTCGGTACGGACGATCATCGCCCGGCGCAATATCACCCTGCCCGTCTTCCTCCTCGGCTGGGCGTTCGGGCTGGGCATCGAGGCCTTCTACCTGATCACCATCTGGCAAGGATTGACCGCCGCCTATCACGGTCTGCGCACGGCCTGGATCATCGGCATCCGGCGCGAACATCGGCGCACACCCCAAGACCCGGCCGAGTTGACCGCCAAGCGGGTCGTATAGGCCAATCGACATTCAGGATTCCCCTGATCCCGAATGTTTCATTCATGGCCCTCCAGGTTTTTCGACCTGGCGTTTCGGTGATGGTGAAGCGATACGAACTTTCCGATGCACGATGGGCACGGAACGCCCATTTATGGACAGAAAAGCGAACTTCTCCTGTCTCGCTGTCCGCCTTCCCCGCTGTGGCCCCCATGACTCGCGTTCGACCGCGATCATTGTCGATCGCCGAGGTTGACGCCTATGGCCCTTGACACCATATGGTATTTTATGCCATTAATTCGAATTAAAGAAGGCCGAATTGCTCTTCCACCAACGCGTCGACTATGACGACGGAGCGATCGTGGAAATGCTGCTTTGGCGCGTTCCCTCGCCCGTTCCACCGTCAACCCACAGCCTGAAATATTCACTGTTCCATGGCCGTTCGGGTATTCCGGAGGTCGGCTACGACATTTAGCGCGGCAAGGGGGATCACCGGCATTTCGAGGGTGTCGAGACAGCCTAAGTTTTCACGATGGTCGAGCAGTTGATGGTGGATTTCTGGTCCGATGTTCGAACTTTGCGAGGTGGCGAATGAGCAAGGTGAAAATCACGGTCGGCGGCGCGATGGAAGATGGAGCGGCGCGCCGGTTCGTCGATGCCTGGCACCGCGCGGCGCGCGGCAAAACCTTCCATGAGCGCCGTCTGGCCTTTGAAAGTTGGGACTCGCTCGCGCGGGTCTTGACCGGCAAACGGATGGAATTGCTGCGCCATGTCCGCCGGCACAAGGTCACCAGCGTGCGAGCCTTGGCCAAGGCACTCGGGCGCGACTACAGCAACGTCCACGCGGATGTCAAAGCGCTGACGTCCGTCGGACTGCTCGACGTCACCGACGAAGGCGTGCGGGCCGATTACGATGCCATCGAAACCAAGATAGCGATTTGAGATCACGAACCATGAGCGGCAGCACTAGAAAATCATCACTGCGGCGTCGGAGCCGCGAGGAAATTGTGGGGCTGCTCAGAGCTTGCCCGACAAAAAATGGCGTGGCCTGCCGCTTGCGTTCGGCGGTCGCCCTCTCGGATGCGACACGCTGGCGGGCCCGACGAACGGCGCAGGCGCCAGAGCGAAGCTCCCCGACCGTCCGCGGGATCACCCGGCGCGCCCTTCTTCTTTCTACCCTCATCGGGGAAGATACAAGGGTATGGGAGGGGGCGGGTCATCGCCGACTAGACTCGGGCCGCGACGCCGACGCGATCACGCCGCCATTTTCGCGCACAGATCCAAGGCGTCGTGACGGACGTGGTTGGCCGCCATCTCCTGGCGCACCATCGCCTCGGTGATCGTGCCCGCGGCCAGGCATTCCGCCATCAGGCTAAAGAAAAGGCGCTCCTGGCTCGGATCGGGGTGCCGCTGATAAACCCCGGGCTTCGCCGGCGCGATCAGGCGCTTCACCACCTTCAGCGCGCTCTTGGCGAACGTGGCGCGCTTGGCCTTGGGCCGAACCGTGAAATCGATGGGCAGGCCGGTCTTCCACGGCTGGGTCCGCCGATAGGTCGTGTGCAGGATCTTGGTTTGGGGCGTGAGGTGGTCGAAATCGTTCCACACATCTTCAAGATGACCGACGGTTTCCTCCTTCTCGTACTCCAGCTTGACCCATTTCATGTAATCGAACTTGAACTCGAACAATTCGTTGAAACTCCGCTCCGCGTCCCAATGGCGGAGCTTGGAATTGTCGAGCAGCATGACGCTGGACGCCCGATAGGCCGGCAGATCCTTGAACGCCGGCCGGACCCGGCACATCATGGCGGCGCCCAACATGTCGCGACTGAACAATTCCCAAACGTCGCCTAGCGCGAAGCAATCGGGATCGATGACGATCGACCGGCCCTGGTAGTCCATCAGTTTCGGCGGCGCGAAACGCAGCGGCGTGAAGGATTGCAGGTCGCGCCGCTTCCATACCCGGCGCTCCGGCCCACGCTGGAATTCCTGGCCCTCCCGCGCGTGGAGCCAGGGAAAGTCCTTCTCATGCAAGATGCGAATGTCGAATTCCCCTTCATGGCGGCTGTTGCGGCGAAGCGCGTGGGCGCCCACCACCGCGCCCAGAAATTGCTCGTCGTTCGACTGGATGAACACACAGGGTTTCATTGATCGCCTCCGCGATGGCATCGCCACTCTCTGAAGGCGATCATAGAAAGAACGCCGCCCCCTGGCAATTCCGGGCACGTGGGTCGCTAGGCTCATGTCGCGGGTAAATCCACATTTTTCGCACGACCCTTGGGCAGCACCTTTGCGCCCCTAATGGGCCCGTGCTATTTGAAGTCTGGGCGACCTTGTCGCCGGTCCCCGAAGCCCGATTCAAGCCGATTTGCCCTTGACCACGCGCCGATCATCGAGTGCCAGCGAATTCCGGCCTTCCTCCACGCTGGCTAGCGCCTTCCGCGTGCTGCGGCGCCATGGCTTGACCCGGCAGGTGCCCTTGCTAATCGGCATCCTGTTGACCGGAATCCTGGACGGTATCGGCATCGCCGCGTTGTTCCCGGTGCTGACCATCGTCATCGACAGCGGTGGCGAGCCGACCAAGCTGCATCGCGCGGTCGTCTCGGTATTGGATGTTTTTGGCTTGGCGGCGAATCTGGAACCGCTTACCGCCATCATCGCCGCCTGCCTCCTCGTCAAGGCGGCGCTGCAACTCGTCATCTCCAGGCGCGTCGGCCGCATGAGCGCGATCATCGCCAAGGAATTGCGCCACGATCTGCTGTCCGCCCTCATCGAGGCGCGCTGGTCGCATTTCACGGTCAATCCGGTCGGAAGATTCGTGGCCGCGATCACCTCGGAAGCCAATGCCGCGTCGCAATTGTACCGGGTCGCCCTGCAAGTGATGGCACAAGCCATTCGCACGTTGATCGTAGCGGGCCTGGCCATGATGCTGGGTTGGCAGTTGGGATCCTTGGCGATCGGATTGGGTATCACCTTGGGGGCGGCGCTGACCGCGCTCACGCGGCTAGCCCGCAAGGCGGGCCTGCAGCGCCAGAAGGCGATGCGCGGTCTGGTCGAGGAATTGAACGACGTGCTGGTCGGATTCAAGCCGCTGAAGGCGATGAACCGGCAGCAAAGCCTGATCGGCGAATTGGTGAACGAAACGCAGGAGCTTCGACGGGCGATTTCGCGCCTGGTCGTCACCGAACAGCTATCGCTGGGCCTGCCCGATCTGCTGACCGCCTATCTTTTGGCGCTCGGGACCTATTTGGCGGTGTTGATCTTCGGCCATCCGATCGATGCGCTGATCATTGGGGGCGTGGTCACCTTCGCGCTCATGGGCAATGTCGGAAAACTGCAAAAGGTCACCAACCAGATCGCGCAAACCGAGAGCATGTATTGGGCGCTGGGCGCCCTGATCGCCGATACCCGCGCGGCGGCCGAGCATTTCACCGGAAAATCGCGTCCCGGATTGAACGCGGGAATCAAGCTTTCCGGGGTGACCTTCAATTACGGTCGCGGCGCTTTGTTGCGCAATGTCGAGCTTGAGATCCCGGCCGGGCGCATCACCGCCCTCATCGGTCCCTCGGGCGCCGGCAAGAGCACGATTGCCGATCTTTTGCTCGGCCTCTACCGGCCATCCTCCGGTCGAGTGGCCGTGGACGGGATCGACCTCGCCGATGTCGACATGGCGTATTGGCGCGGGCGGGTCGGCTACGTGCCACAGGAGATCATGCTGTTCAACGATTCGATCCGGGCCAACGTCGCCCTTGGCGAACCGGGGATCGGCGATGATCGGGTATGGGAGGCGCTCGAGCAGGCCGGTGCCGCCGCTTTCGTTTGCGAGCTCGCCGAAGGCCTCGACACCATGGTTGGCGAGCGCGGCCAGGCGCTTTCCGGGGGCGAGCGCCAGCGGGTGGCACTTGCCCGGGCACTCGCCGACCATCCCAGACTGCTGATCCTGGACGAGGCGACGTCCGCGCTCGATCCGGCGACCGAGGCCGACATCTGCCGCGCGGTGCGCGCCATACCCGGCTTGACCGTGCTCGCCATCACCCACCAGCCGGCCTGGATCGAGGCCGCCGAACGCGTCTATCGCATCGAGGGCGGCATTTGCCGAAGCGTGGCCAAGGAAGCGGCCAGTCTCTGACTGGGCTCACGCGGCCGGGGCGCCCGCCACTCGCCCGTTTTTGACCCGCAGGACCCGGTCGGCGACCTCGTTCCACACCGATTGATGGGTGACCGCGACGATGGTGCGATTGCTCTTCAATCCGCGGACGGCCCGGCAGATTTCGCGCGCGGTGTCGAGATCGAGCGCGGAGGTCGCCTCGTCCAGGATCACCAGATCCGGCTCGCCCACCAGTGCCCGCGCGATCGCCAAGCGCTGCTTCTGTCCGCCGGAGAGCAAATTGCCCCGAACCCCGATCATTTCATCGACGCCGCCGGGCAGGCTGGAGACGAAGTCCCAGGCGCCGGCCAGTTTCAACGCCCGCTCGATCGCCTGGGGCGTGATCTTGGGATCGCCGAGCGAGACGTTCCTGGCCACGGAATCGTTGAACAGGATGGTGTCCTGCGGGATGTAGCCCAGCCGGTCGCGCCATCCGGCGAGGTCGATCTCCACCAAATCCACGCCGTCGATCCGGATCGCGCCGGAGATCGGCTGGTGCAGGCCGATCAACAGGTCGATGAGCGTGGTCTTGCCCGCGCCCGATGGTCCGACCATGGTCGTGACCTCGCCCACCGGCAGCTCGAAATCGGCGCCCAGTACCACCTTGGTGTCGTCATAGGCAAAATCGACGCCCTCGAAGCGGCAAGAACGCCGGAGTCGCCGCGCTTGGCCGCGATGCAGGATCTCGGCATGCGCGCGCAAGTCCCGGCTGGTTTCGATCAATCCCCAGAACGTGCGACCATCCACCGCCACCCGGTGCATGGCGGCGCGCATGGCGCCGATGCCGTCGGCGATCCGTTTCAGGAGCCACACCGACCCCAGGAATTCCACCAGCCCCAGACCGAATATTGTGTGCCCGACATAGAGACCAGCGATCAGGATGATGCCAAGGACCGGCTCCTGCACCGCCTTGAGCGCGGTCTCTGTATAGACCTCGGCCTCGACGGCGCGACGCAATCGTTCGACATGTTCCCCCGCCATCCGGCCGACATAATTGTGCCGGTTCATCGCCTTCAGGATCTTGATGCTGGTCAGCATTTCCACGACCGCGACCGAAAGGCCGCGCATACTCCGCGTCTTCTTGCGCCCCACTCGGCGCGCGGTCTTGACATAGCGCGAGGCCACGATCCAAAGCACGACGATGGCGGCCATTGCGGCCAGGCTGAATTGCCAGGAGATCAGCAGGCAACCGGCGAGATAGGCCGAGGTTTCGGCGAGCTTGGCCACGAACATGCCCGAGGCGCGAAACGCCATCGCGGCGCGCGTGCCTTCATCGCCCATGATGGTGGTCATCCGCCCCGAGGGAATCGCCAGAATCCGCGACCATTTGGCGCCGACGATCGCCTCGAGGAGTTGCAGGCGCAGTCTTGTCGCCACCCGCGCCACCTCCTGCCCGACGAAGATCAGGCCAGTCGTGGCAAGCGCGAACTTCGCGCTGACGCACAGCGCCAGGAACAGCAACATCGGCCCAAGGCTGGGCGAGAGGCCCCAGGCCGACAGCAATTCCACGACCCATTGCCCCAGCGCATGGTTGCCCGGCTCCCGATCGGTGGCCAGCGCCCCGATCGGCCACAGCGTGGCGATCGACAGATTTTCGGCCGCGGCGCCCAGGACGAGGGCCACGATCACCAGCGCCTGGCGCTTCCAGCCGCTATGGAAAAACAGGCGAAAGATCTCGCCGATCCGTTTCATGAGGGCACACCGGGCTGGCTTTAGGGCATTGTTCTATCGGCCGAGCGACCGGACGGCAAGCGCCGACGGGTCCATGCCGGATCGGCCATTGCAATTGCGACCGATTACAGCGAGGCTCTCCGTCAACAAGCCGCGCGTCGAATGATGGTGGCGGAGAAGCCAGTGGGACGATCGCATGACATCGCGCCTAATTGCCGCCGCGTTCGCGGCATTGGCTTTTGCCAAGGCGCCGGCTCTGGCGGACATGGCCACGGGAGACCAGTTCACCGCCGCCGTCTCCGGAAATACTATTCAGGGAAATATGGATTCATCCGGCCCCTACGCCGAACTCTACGCGGCGGATGGCACGGCCTACGGCAAGGATTACAAGGCCCAGTGGTCGGTCGAGGGCGACACCATGTGCTGGGTGTATGAGGGATCGCCGAAGGATTGCTGGGGCGTCGAGATCGAGGGCGACCAAGTGAAGTGGGTAAAGGACGGCACGGCCCAAGGCACCGGCACCGTCCTCACCGGCAACCCGAAGGATTTCAAGTAGGGCGATGAACAGGGCCCGATCGGGTCGGTCGGCATTAGCCTTTAACCTCGATTCTAAGCCCGCCCGCCCCACCAATTTCTGCGGCCGCTGCCTCGCCGCACAAGGACCGCATCGGACCCCGAACCCGGACCTGGACTTGCCGACACCCGCCGCATTTGCTAAGGGACCGGCGCGACCGGCGGCTTCCCTTGGCCCCGGCGCGTGCCAATTTCGCGGGTGATCATGCCCCTTCTACCCACGGCCACGGAAAGTCCGGGGCTGCCGATACGTTGCGCGGATTTCAACTCGCTCAGCGAGGCGTTGGACTATGCCGCGCGGGGTGCCGCCGGGCTCAATTTCTATTCCGGCAAGGGCGAGCTCATCTCGGTGCTCGCCTATGCGCAACTCGCCGAGCGCGCGCGCGCGATGGCCTTGGGCCTCGTCCGCGCCGGTCTCGAGCGCGGCCAACGCATGCTCCTCATTGCCGATACGGATTCCGATTTCGTCATCGCCTTCTTCGCCTGCCAATATGCCGGCATCCTTCCCGTGCCGGTGGCGATCCCGACCACCTTGGGCGGAAGGGCGGCCTATATCGGCCAGCTTCAAGCCCAGCTCGAAGGATGCGGGGCCGTCGCGGCGATGGCGCCCGAGGAATTGGTGCCGCTGCTCGCCGAAGCCGCCCAGGGCCTTGGCCTGCGCCTCGTGGGCGGGCCCGGGGATTTCCAAGACCTGCCGCGAGGCGGCGCCGATTTGCGCCCCTTCGGCAAGAGCGAGCCCGGCTATCTCCAATATTCGTCGGGCAGCACCCGCTTTCCCAAGGGTGTCGACATCCCGCAGCGCGCCTTCATGGCCAATGCCCACGCGATCGCGCGCCATGGCCTGGCCATCCGGCGCCTGGATCGCTGCGCCTCCTGGCTGCCGCTCTATCACGACATGGGCCTGGTCGGCTTCATGTTGGTGCCGATGACCACGCAAATGTCGGTCGATTACATCGCGACCCGCGAGTTCGCGCGCCGCTCGCTCACCTGGCTGAAGCTGATCTCGGAAAACCGGTGCACGCTCTCCTATAGTCCGAGCTTCGGCTACGACCTGTGTTCGCGGCGGCTGCGCGAGGGCAGCGATCTGTCGCTCGATCTGTCGTGCTGGCGCGCGGCCGGGATCGGTGGCGACATGGTCCAGCATCAGGTCCTCGAGCGCTTCGCCGAGAGTTTTGCCCGCCACGGTTTCCGCCCCGAGGCCTTCGTGCCCAGTTATGGCATGGCGGAAACCACGCTCGCCATGAGCTTCGCGCCCTTGGACGAGTCCCCGCTGGTGGACTTCGTCGATCGATCGCATCTGGCCGAGCGCGGGTTTGCCCATCCCGGCCAGCCAGGAGCCGCCACGCGCGGCTTCATCGCCTGTGGCGCGGCGCTGCCCGGCCACGAATTCGAGATCAGGGACGATGCCGGAAACCGGCTTGGCGAGCGACGGATCGGTCGCATCTTTTTTCGCGGCCCCAGCGTCATGGCGGGCTATTTCGGCCAGCCCGAACTGACCGCCGAAACCTTGGACCAAGCCGGTTGGCTCAACACCGGGGATCTTGGCTATCTGCTCATGGGCCAGATCGTCATCACCGGCCGCGAGAAGGACCTCATCATCGTCAACGGCCGCAACATCTGGCCGCAGGATCTGGAATGGTCGGTGGAGGAATTGCCGGAGTTGCGCCGGGGTGACGCGGCCGCGTTCTCGATCGATGAAACCGGCGAGGGCGAGAGCGTGGCCATTCTGGTCCAGTGCCGCAACGGCGATCCGCATCAGCGCGCCCGCATCGCTCGCGAGATCGGCGCCATCTTGCAGCAGGCCCATGGCGTGGAGGCGCGCGTGGTCCTGATCCCGCCCCACGGCCTGCCGCAAACTTCCTCGGGCAAGATCGCCCGCGCCAAGGCCAAGGCCTCGTATCTTGCCGGTGCCTACGATTCGGTCGCTGTGGCCATGGGCGCCTAGTGTTGTGATTCCAACGTTTGATTCCCAATCATTCCCGTTGGAACCACAACACGTGCCATGGAATTTGCTAGTGTTCCGGGCCGACATGTCCCTCGAGCGGAATGTCGGTTGCGGAACACTAGTGCCAACTTTCGAATAGGCGTGATAAATGCAGCGCTCCGACGCTTCCGCGAAAGTTGGCACAGTTGACCCAATGATGGTACCCGCCGGAATGCGCCAGCTGGGTCAACCCGCTGAATCGGCCATCCGCGACGGCGAGTACTAGCTTGGAGCGCCGGATCGCCATCACCGGCGCCAGCGGATTCATCGGCGGGCATTTGGTCGAGGCGATTCGCCGCCGGAATTGGCGCCCGGTGGTTTTGATGCGCGGCCACCCGGGCGCGCTGCTGCGCCCGGCGACGGATCTGGAGATTGTCCCCGGCGATCTCGGCGATCGGGCGGCTCTGGGCCGCCTTGTCAAGGGCGCGGATTGCATCATCCATGCCGCCGGCGCGGTCAAGGCGCTGGGCGCCGCGCAGTTCTTCGAGATCAACACCCTCGGAACCGAACGGTTGCTGAATGCCGCCCAATCGGCCAACCCGAATGCGCCTTTCATTCATCTCTCGTCGCTGGCGGCCCGCGAACCCCGCCTCTCGCCCTATGCCGCCAGCAAACGCGCATCCGAAGACAAGGTCGCACTCTGGGCGGGCCCGCGACCCTGGATGATCCTGCGGCCGCCGGCGGTCTATGGCCCTGGCGATCTGGCGCTGCTGCCGTTGTTTCGTCTGGCGCGATACGGGTTCATTCCCTACCCGGCGGCCGAAGGCGCGCGGTTTTCCCTGATCCATGTCGCCGATCTGGCCGATGCCATCGTGGCACTCATCGATGCCGAATGGCGCGGAAATCCGGTCCTGGAAATCGACGATGGCACTGAAGGCGGCCACGATTGGGCGCAAACGATCGCGTGTCTGCAGGCACTCGCCGGACGCAAGCTGCGATCCTGGCGTCTGCCTCGGGCATCCATGATCCCGATCGCGCTCGCCACCCAGTCGGCCGCAAGGTTCACCGGCCGCCCCCACATTCTGTCGCCGGCCAAACTGAACGAGCTCTATCAACCCGATTGGGTCGCGCGCCACGACGATGTCCGGATGCGAGGGAACTGGCGGCCGCGGCACGACCTGGCCCACGGATTCGCCGACACTTGGAACTGGTATCGGGACCAGGGGCTACTGAGTCGGGCTCAACCAAGACTTCCGCGTAACCCATTGATTTAGCTTAGTGTAACAAATAGCAACAATTTGTCACTTCACCTCGATGCGCAATTGAATCACAAATTTCCAGGGCTCGGATCGGAATTGGGTGAGGCACCGATTCGAGAATGCCGTTGGGATCATCCGAAAGAACTCGAGTTATGGCGATCATGACCTCGCAAGGCGGGCAACCGCTGACGTTCGATCATGTTTTCGGCGAGGTGTCGCGGCTCCTGGAAAAGTTCCGGGCCGGCGAAACCCCGATCTCCGCCAAGACCGTGATCGCCGAGGATTTGACCATGGATTCGCTGCAGGTCATGGATCTGATGATGGAACTGGAAGACAGGTTCGACGTGTCGATTCCGCTGAACATGGTGCCGGACATCGCGACGGTCGGACAATTGGCCGAGACCATTCTCACCAGCCGCAAGGCCGCGTGAGCGGGCGCTGAAAGGTACCGGGGTAATCATGGGGCTGCTCGACCGCTTCCGACATGTGAAGGAACTCCACGGGTCTTTGAAGGCCTGTGGCGCCGATCCGTTCGGCGTCAACATGGAGCGTATCGTTTCCACCACCGAGGCGATGATCGAGGGGCGCCGGACCATTCTTTGCGGCACCAACAATTATCTCGGCCTGACCTTCGACCCGGATTGCATGGCGGCCGCGCAGCAAGCGACGCGGGAATTCGGCACCGGCACCACCGGATCCAGAATCGCCAATGGTTCCTATTCCTCGCATTTGGCGCTGGAACACGATCTCGCGGATTTCTACGGCAAGCGCCATTGCATGGTCTTCACCACCGGCTATCAGGCCAATCTGGGGGCGATCTCGACCCTGGTCGGACCCAACGATTTCCTGGTGATCGACGCCGACAGCCACGCCAGCATCTATGACGCCTGCCGCCTTGGCAGCGCCACGGTGATCCGCTTCCGCCACAACGACCCGGCCGATTTGGACAGGCGCCTCGCGCGTATCGCCGATCAGCCCGGCAACAAGATCGTGGTGGTCGAGGGCATTTATTCGATGCTGGGCGATCACGCGCCGCTCAAGGAATTCGTCGAGATCAAGAAAAAGCATGGCGCCTATATCCTGGTCGACGAGGCCCATTCCATGGGCGTCATGGGCAAGACCGGACGGGGCCTGAGCGAATTGGCGGGGGTGGACGCGGAAGTCGATTTCATCACCGGCACCTTCTCGAAGAGCATGGGGGCGATCGGTGGATTCCTGGTTTCGGATCATGCCGATTTCGATCTGCTGCGCGTCGCCTGCCGGCCCTACATGTTCACCGCCTCGATGCCGCCATCGATCGTCGCCTCGGTGCGCGCGGCTTTGGCCAAGTTGCGCGCGAAGCCCGAATTGATGGACAGGCTGTGGCGCAATGTCGACACGCTCTATGACGGTTTCGCCGCCGCCGGCTTCACCCTGGGGCGCCAGCGCGGGCCCGTCGTCGCGGTTCATTTCGATGATCCCGCGCTCGCCGCGCAGGCCTGGAAGGGCCTGCTCGCGAACGGAGTCTACGTCAATCTGGCCTTGCCACCGGCCACGCCCAGCGGCACCGCGCTCCTGCGCTGCTCGGTCTGCGCCGCGCACACGACCGAGCAATTGCATCGGGTCATCGAGATCCTGACCAAGGTCGGAACCGAGCTCGGCCTGATCGAAGATGGATCGCTGCGGGTCGCCGCCGCGGAATAGAGGCCGCGTTTCTTTCAGCGAAACGCGCCCAGGCGATACAACCGCCAGGCGATGAGCGGGGCGGAGAGAAGCGGATGGCGCCGCTGCCAATCGCTGACCGCGATCTGGACCCCGCTATGGCGCCTCACCTTCCATAAAATGTAATCCAGGCCGCCCTCGAAGGTGAAGGCGGCCTTGGCCAGCCTGAGTGCGTTCAGCGCCTTGCCGAGCCAGCGCCGGCAGGCCCAGGCCAAAATCGCCGATCGTCGTCCGGCGCGTATCTTGCCCGCTGCCATTTCGGAGAGTGCCATCGGTGTTATCGCCAGGGTGCGCGCCCGCGCGCCCTCGACGATCGCGCGCGCGCGCGAAGCGCCTTCCGAGCGCAACTCGGCGCGATAGGTCTGCTCCAAGGCACAAATCCAGAGTGCCAGCGGGTCAACCGCCGGCTCGGCCAAGGGCAAGGCATTGCCGAGCATGGTCGTGACCGCCTCGGCGCAAGCACCCGCGATTTCCCCCTGCTCCTTCATGCCCCGCACCCACACGAGGCGCGATTCTTGCGAAAACCGCGCCCAGATCGACACGTTCCACGCATCCGCGCCACAGGCGCGCCGGAATTGGCCGAGCGATATGATCGCGTATTTGCAGCGCAATCGGCCCTTCCCCCAGGGCATTTCCAGATAGAAGACATTGGGCGGCAGCAGGAAATTGGCCAAGGCCGGCAGCAACCTCCCGCCATAGGAAGCGCGATAATCATCGACCAGCAGATAGAAATCGATCAGGCCATCGCGAAGCTCGCTCTCGGGGCGCCGCAGGCACGAGCCATGGAACAGCACGCCCAGAACGGCTGCCCCGTGCCTTGCGCGCGCCGCCGCCGCCAATTCGGCCACCGGTCGCGCCACTGCTTGCGCCAGTTCGGCCGCGACGAAATCGATCAGAGCTTGGCGCGCGGATTCCATGGCCTAGTTTTGTGGTTCCAGCGTTTGATTCCCAATCATTGTGTTGGAACCACAACACATGCCTTTCCCGTTTGCTAGTGTTCCGGGCCGAAATGTCCCTAGAGCGGAATGTCAGAGTCGGAACACTAGTACTCGCCGTCGCGGACGGCCGATCAAGCCAAATGACCCCGGAAGTCGCACGCCGGCGGGTACAATCGTTTGGTAACATGTGGCCCGATTTTCGTGGGTACATGGGTGGGCATCATGGTTCACATATTTTCGAAAGTTGGCACTAGTAACGCGCAAACGCGATGCCGGGGCCGGTCGACAATTCGACCACCCGGCCCGGTCCCGGCTGGAAGATTTCGCCATCCATGATAAGCGGCGACGACAGGTGGATGCTCGCGCGATCGACCCGGCCCGAGCAATAGCCGGCTTCCGCCATCCAGGGCCTCGGGCGCCCCCTCGCCATCGACCACGCCGCCCGCAGGAAATGCCGGCCGGGCGATGCGATCGTGGTCAAGCGCAAGCGCCCTGCGCCATCGCCCCAGAACGGCATGAAGCCTGGAACCAGGCTTTCGAGCGTGGTCGCCAGCACCAGAAGCAAATCTTGCTCGTTCTCCGCCTCGCCATCGAGGGTGAGCCCCACGCGCTCCGCCATGATCCCGGATTCCTCGCCGAATCCATGCCGGAGCACGCGCCCCAGCGTCCACAACACCGAAAGACTGCCGAACAGGCGATGATGCCTGCCCGCCTTACTCAGACGGCGGCGCGACAGCAGCGTGCCCTGATAGAAGCCGATCGCGCCCACTAGAAAGCCATGGATCGTGTCGGTCTCGCCGCTCCGGCGCATGGCGATCGTGCGGCGCTCCACCGCCTCGCCCGGGTCCCCGGCGGCGCTGCGCTCCAAGAGCCGTTTCAGCGCCCAGGCCGGGTGCTGCACGCTCGCCACATCGCGCGCGATCACGTTCGTCGTGCCGCCGGCCAGGATCGACAGGCGTGGGTGCGCTGGAAAGGGCGAGCGGTTGATCAATTCCGTCACCACGGCGTGCACGGTGCCATCGCCACCGCTGATCACCAGATGATCCACGCCCTGGCGCGCCAGCGCCGCCAGGCCATCGTGCAGCGCCGAGAAACGATGGATGGCGACGTGGCGCACGCCCTGGTGGGCGGAGACGATGGCGTGGACATCGGCCATCGAGCGGCTGTTGCGCCGCGAATGCACGTTGCTCAGCACGCCCACGACGCTCATGCGGGCACTTTCTTCCCTCTCCCTTTGGGAGAGGGCGCGAGGCCAAGGCCTCGCAGGGCTGAGGGAGAGAATCCATCCGGACGCATCATGCCTTGCTGCCCGTTGCCGCGGGCTGATTCGCCAACCACGAGTGTGGCCGGGTTCCTAGCCCCGCCGCGATTTCCGCCTGCCCGATCCGCGCGAAATGGAAACCCAAACTCGCTAGGGTCCAAAGTGCCACCGCCGCCAACCCTGCCCCCGGCGCGCTCAACAGAATTGCGACGGTCAGGATCGCGAGGTTGGGATTGCGCCTGGCGGTGATCTGCCGGACCCAGGAATCGAGCGGTCGCCAGGCATGGATCTCGAATTCGTAGCGCCACAGGAACCACCCCTCCTGCAACCGGCCGATCAGATACCCACCGATGACGACCCAGAGCGCCCAATCGAGCCCCGCCCCGGCGGAACCCAGCCCCGTGGCCCAAGCCCAATACCAGAAGGGTGGGTGCACAAGGTCGATGCCGTGATCGAACACATTGCCCCATTTGCCGGAGGCGAGCGTGACCCGCGCGAGCTTGCCGTCCACCGTATCCAGGAAGCACATCCCCCAGGCGGCCACCAATCCAGGCAGGAACCAGCCCTCCAGGAAGAGCCAGAAGGCGAGCACGACCAGAAGCGCACTCGCCGCCGTCACCTGATTGGGCGTGATACCCTGGTGCACGCAATACCGCGTCATGCGCAGGGCCGGCCAAGGCCAGACATGTTTGGTCACGAAATCGGTGACGCCCTTGTAGGAGGCCGTGAACAGCTTCTGTTCAATTTCGGCCGAACTCCAATCAGATATTTTCAGGATCAATGGGTTGGCTCTTTTTCTTAACGCCTTTTCTAGCGAACCGTCGGCCAGTGCGGCAGGCCCTAGAACGCGTATTCCCGGTGCCTCGGCCATCGGCCGCGCCTCGATCAATGCGATCGCCTGGTCACGATCCGCTGGGCCAACAGAGTGCACGCCAATCACCGCGCCGCTCGCATCCCCGGATGTCAGTGCCGCGCCCGGTGCACCAACCAGCCCACCCACCAGCGAATCGTCCACCACGTGATCCGCGCGCCACAGCAGCATCGGTCCCGGCCAATAACCCGAATCGCCCAAGTTCACTTGCTGCGTGACGCCTCGGCGCACCAAGCCGCGGCGCAGGCGCTCGGAGGCGCTCAGGCCAAAAAAGCGCTCGCTCGTTTTCGCGACGAGGCAATAAGCGATATCTTCCGCCACGATCCCATTCCCCAACGCTAAAGTCTTCTTTGTTTGGGTAGACTCACATTTGATCCCGTCATGCCCGGGCTTGAGCCCTACGCATCCATGGATCGCCGGGTCGCGCCCGGCGATGACAATCCTGAACAAGATGCCAGCCCATGTGGAAACCACTTTAATGGGCCACGTCTTCCGGCCCCGCGGTTTTAGGAATATCGGGCGGGTCCCCGCCCGTCCACTGGGAATTTCTCGGGCCTCTTGGGTTAAAGGCTTGACCGGCATGGAAAATTGCGACCAAACAACCGATAGAAACCCCTTCCCGGAGCCTCATGTTCGCGCTGGCGCATCTTTCCGACCCGCATCTGGCCGCCTGGTCCGCCGGGGGCCCAGCCGCGCTCATGAACAAGCGCATCACCGGTTTCCTGTCCTGGGTCTGGAACCGGCGAAAGATTCATCTTCCCCGCGTGCTCGGCCTGTTGCTGGCCGATCTCAAATCCCAGCACCCCGATCATGTCGCCTTGACCGGCGACATCATCAATATCTCCGCCCTTGACGAATACATCCGGGCGCGAGCCTGGCTCGCATCCTGGGCCGATCCGAGGCTGGTCTCGGTCATCCCGGGCAATCACGATGCCTATGTGCCGGTTCCGTGGGGTCGGGGGCTCGGGCTTTGGGCGCCCTACATGACCTCTTGGCGGTCGGACACCGATGCTCCAGGAACCCCGCAGGGCGAAGTTCTATTCCCCTACACCCGCATTCTTGGCGAGGTCGCGATCATCGGCGTTTCCAGCGCCATCCCGACGCTCCCCTTCGTCGCCGCCGGCCGCGTCGGCCAGGATCAGATGCAGCGCCTGCGCATGACGCTATCATCGCTCAGGGGAACCGGCCTGTTCCGAATCGTGCTCATCCACCACCCGCCTTTTCCGATGCCGCTTTGGCACCGGCGCAAGGCACTGCTCGATGCCGATGCCTTTGGCGCGACACTTTCCGAATGCGGCGCCGAGCTGGTGCTGCACGGCCATACGCACATGGCCGCAATGGGGCGCATCGGCGAGGCGCCGGTCATCGGCGTTCCTTCCGCCTCGGCTAGGCCGGCCGGCCACAAGGACGCCGCCGCCTACAACATCTATCGGATCGGGCGCGACGGCCCGCATTGGCGCGTCACCACGGAAGTGCGCGGCCTAGTCCCGGACGGCACGGGTTTCGAATCCAAGGGCCACTTCTCCTTCGATGTCGGGAGTCCGGTGCATGCCTAGCCGCGCCACGCAAGGACGCATTCTGTTGTTCGATTGGTACATCGCCAGGCGGGTCCTGATGCCCTTCCTGGCGGCGTTGGGCGTCGCGCTCTCGGCCTTGCTGATGGAGCGGCTGATCCGCCTCCTCGACCTCTTCGCCAATCGCGGCGGCCCGCTTTATCTGATCCTGAAAATGCTGGGCTTCCTGGTGCCGCATTATCTGGCGCTCGCCATCCCGGCCGCGTTTTTCATCGCCATCCTCTATGTGACGATGCGCCTTTCCCACGACAGCGAGCTGGACGCCTTCCGGGCGAGCGGTGTTTCCCTGCTCCGGATCGCCGCCCCCGTCATCGCCATGGGATTGGTCCTCACCCTCGTGAGCGCGATCATCATCGGCACCTTGCAGCCCTATACCCGTTATGCCTATCGCGCCCTTGCCTATCTGGTCGGCGAAACCTCGTGGAATGCCGCGATCGAAAGCGGCGCGTTCTTCACCGGGTTCGGCGGCAAGACCATGTTGATCGGCGACATTTCCAAGGGCGGGCGCGAGCTCGGCCAGATTTTCATCCAGGAAATCGACAACGATGGCCGCAACATCGCGATCACCGCGCCGTCGGGCGCACTCGCCATCGACCCCGAGAATTTCTCGCTGAAGCTCGAGCTCAAGGGCGGTGTGCGCATCCAATCGAATGCCGACGGCACCGAAATCCAGGCGCTGGAATTCGATACCCTTGACCTGCCGCTCGAGATAGAAGCCCCGGAGCCCTTCCGCAATCGCGGCGACAAGGAATCCGAATTGACGGTAGCCGAGCTGTGGAGCGCGCACGCCGATCGGGCCTCGGGCCTCTCGACCTGGGACATCTCGGCCGAACTCAATTACCGGGCTGTACGGGTGCTTTCCGTCCTGTTCCTGCCGTTCCTCGCCATTCCCCTCGGCCTATCGTCGCGGCGCAGCCCCCGCAATGTCCGGCGCTGGATCGCGATCGGCATCCTGATCGGCTATTTCGAGATCGTGCAGCTCGGCCAATCCCTGGTCGAGGAGGGATTGGCGCCGCCGATCCTCGCTCTGTGGCTGCCGTTACTGCTCTTCGCGTTGCCCAGCCTGTGGCTGTTCGGCGAGGCGCATCGGCGTGTGGGCCAGGACCCGGTCGCTCCGCTGCTCGATCGGATCGACGGGCTCTCCGACCGGTTGCTGGGGGCAATTCAGGCGCGGTTTCGCCCGCGGAGCGCCGCATGAAAACTTTCCGCCGCTACGCGCTTCGCCTGTTCCTGTGGAATTTCCTGCTGGTCTGGCTCGGCCTCACCGCGCTGTTGCAGATTTTCGATCTCCTGAACAACGGCGGCGAGGTGATGGAGCGCCATCCGCGCGAGATTTCGGCGCTTGGCGAATATATGTTATGGCGCCTGCCGGAGATCGCGACCTTCCTGGTGCCGTTTTCGGTGCTGGTGGGCACGCTGCTTTGCCTGGGGCGTCTGGAGCGCGGCCGTGAAATCACCGCGCTCAAGGCGGCGGGCGTTCCCTATTTCCGCATCCTCATCGCCTTCGTGCCGGGCGTAACCCTGATCGCGATCGGGCATTTCCTGCTCGCCGACCAGATCGTGCCCAGCGCCATCAACCATCTTCTCTCGCGCAATCTCTATGTCGAGAAGAAGGTCAAGAACGATGCCGAGGATCAGCGCGTCTGGGTTCAGGACGGAACCAACGTCGTGCAAGCGGGCCGCGCCAGCGATCAGGGCCTCACACTCGCCGATGTGTGGATCTATCGCCGCGATCGGTCGGGCCGGATCGTCGAGCAGGCCTTCGCCAAGCGCGCCATTTTCGACGTCCGGTCGGCGAACTGGACCTTGCGCAACGTGGCCCGCACCAGGCTGCGCCCCGATGAGGTGGACCCGGTCGTCACCGAACCGAAGGCGGCCTGGAAGACACGCCTAGGGCCCCAGGAATTCTCCGATCTGATCGAGCGCCCGCAATCCATGCCCTTGACCCGGCTCTGGAGTTTCGCCACCTCCGCCCAGATCGGTGTCCGCCCGACCTATTTCTACGAGACCTGGATGCAAAAGCGGATCGCGCTCCCGGTGGGCTCGATCCTGATGATCCTGTTGGCGGCGCCAGTCGCCCACGGGCTCTATCAGCGCGACCGCAATTTAGCGACCGGCATGGCCGCCGGTTTCGCGCTCGGATTCGTCTATTTCGTCTTTGATGGCCTAGTTCAGGCGATGGGAGAAAGCGGGGCCATTCCACCCTTCTTCGCGGCGTGGCTGCCGGCGCTGCTGTTCGCCGCCATCGGCGGGCTGGCCTTGATCCGCCAGGAGGGCCTGTGAGCGTTCCACCAGAAAGGCCAGATTCTCTGAATTTTATCGTTCAGTTTCAATTTCTTATAGCGTGATATTCCATTTGCTCCGCAAGCTTCTTCACAGTGGCGCGTTAGGCGGCCAATGCTTGCTACCCCCCTCCCTCCCGACTAGATTTGCGCCCGACAAGGGCTCCTAGGATTCGGTCACTGGCACCATGACAACGTCCAACGAAAAGCGGCGGCACAATCTGGCGCGCATGAACATGCGCGGTCTGCTGGACGCGTTTTTTCGCTACGCCGCCGTGCGGACCTATCTCATCCTGGGTGCTGCCAGCATTTTTGCGATGTGGCATTGGTACGTGACGATCGCGCCGCCGATCGTCGCCATGCTCGCGGCACTCATTGTCTACCCGCTGGTCTGGTATCTGCTGCACCGCTTCGTGCTGCATGAGCAATACCTCTACAAGTGGACGATGACCGCGGCGACCTGGAAGCGGATTCATTTCGATCATCATCAGGACCCGAACGATCTTTCGGTGCTGTTCGGCGCGCTTTATACGACGCTGCCCACCATCGGGCTGGTCACGCTGCCGATCGGTTACGCGATCGGCGGGCCGGCGGGTGCCGCCTCGGCCTTCGGCACCGGAATGCTAACCACCTGCGCCTACGAATTCTGCCATTGCGTGCAGCACCTCAACACCCAGCCCCGCACCGCCTTCATGAAGCGCATCAAACGGTTGCATCTGGCCCACCACTTCCACGACGAAAGCGGCAATTTCGGCATCACCAATTTCCTTTGGGACCGCTTGCTTGGAACCTATTACGCCGATGTGGGTGGGCGGCCCCGCAGCGCCACCGTCTTCAACATCGGTTACACGGCCGAGATGGCGCGGGCCTATCCCTGGGTCAACCGGCTTTCGGGCGGCACGCGGGGCGACGGCAATCCGAGGCGTTTCCGCGACAAACAGGAACCTGACGCCGACCAATCCGGGCGCTTGCGGTTCTAGATCATGTGCAGTGGACTGAGCGTCGCGCCGGTCACGGGCAAACAGGATCGGCGCGCGTTCATTGCGTTTCCCAAGCGGCTCTACGCGGGTCACAAGGGCTATGTGGCGCCCCTGGATCTGGAGCGGCTGGAAGCCATCGACCCGGCTAGGAATCCCTATTTCCAGCACGCCGAGGTCGCGTTGTTCGTGGCCCGGCGCGGGCCGCGGATCGTCGGGCGCGTAAGCGCGCAGATTTGCCGGCTCTCCCTCGAGAAGACCGGCCGGCGCATCGGTCATTTCGGCTATCTGGACGCGGTCGACGACGGGCAAGTCTTTGCCGCCTTGCTCGAAACCGTTGAGAGCTGGCTCCGGGCGCGCGGCATGGAAAGCGCTTTGGGTCCGCTTAGTTTCTCCACCAACGAGGAATGCGGCCAATTGATCGACGGCTTCGAGCGCACGCCGATGCTGATGATGCCCTTTCACTTGCCGTATCAGGGGCCGCGCATCGAGACGCTCGGCTACGCCAAGGCCAAGGATCTTCTGGCCTATGTCGTGGACGAGGCAACCTATCGCGCGATCGGCACCCACCGCATCCTCGAGAAACTGCGCCAGGACGGACGCGTGCGCCTGCGCAAGGTCGACATGGGCAATCTGAGGCGCGATCTGGCGCTCATCCTCGATATCTTCAACGAATCCTGGGGGGCCAATTGGGGCATGGTCCCCTTCACCCAGGCCGAGATCGAGATGGCGGCCAAGGCGATGAAGCCGCTCATCGATCCCGATCTGGTAGTGATCGCCGAATTCGACGGCGAGCCGGCCGGCATGCTGGTCTGCCTGCCCAATCTCTTGGAAGCCATCGCCGATCTCGATGGCCGGCTGCTCCCCTTCGGTTGGCTGAAGCTGCTGTGGCGCTTGAAGCGCAAGACCTTGACGACCGCCCGCATCCCCCTCATGGGCATTCGCACGAAACACCATGGCTCGCTCCTGGGCGCCACTTTGCTGCCCCTGATGTTCGACCGGTTGAAGGAGCCGTTCCTGGCGCGTGGGCTGAAAAGCGTCGAACTCTCTTGGATTCTCGAAGACAACATTTCGATGCGCCGCGTCCTCGAAGGCATCGGCGCCAAGGTTCACAAGACCTACCGCTTGTACGAGAAGGCGCTGTGAACGCCCTCATCCTGGCCGGCAGCCGTGGCGCGCACGATCCCCTGGCATTGGCCGCCCGGGTTCGGCACAAGACCCTGTTGCCGATCCAGGGGCAGCCGATGCTTCTCGGAATCGTGCGAACGCTGCTCGATCATCCGTCGATCGATTGCGTCCATGTCTCGATCGAGGACGAAGACGCGATGATGCAAGTTCCGGAATTGGCGGCGCTCATGCGCGAGGGGATTGTGCGACGGATCGCGACCGGCAATTCTCCGGCGGCCAGCCTGGCGCACGCGATCACGGAAATCGGAATCGATTGCCCCCTCCTGGTCACGACCGGCGATCACCCGCTGCTGACGATGGCGATGGTGGATGCCTTTCTGGCGGGCGTGCCAGGAGATTGCGATTTCGCGGCGGCGGTGGCGCCCGGGAAACTCGTCGCCGCTTCCTATCCGGGTGCCATCCGCACCTTCTATCGCTTAGGCGGCCGGCGCTACAGCGGTTGCAATCTCTTCCTCGCGCGCAATGCCAAGGCGGCGCGCGTCGCCGATTACTGGCAGCGCCTGGAAAGGTTTCGCAAACGGCCCTTGCGCCTGATCTGGGAGGTGGGGCCGTTGGCACTTATCGGAATCGTATCGGGGCTCATGGATTTGGATGGCGCCTGCCGGCTGTTGTCGGCGCGCGTGGGCGCGAGGATCGCATCCGTCGAACTCCAATTCGCCGAGGCGGCGATCGATGTCGACACGCCCGAGGATTGGCGCCTGGTCGAGGAGATTTTCGCCAAGCGCGAGGGCAACAACACGCTTCGGTGAGAGGGAGAGCCATTTTCCCTCTCCCTCCGGGGGCGACAGGCGAAGCCGAGGACGGTGAGGGGGCAAGGCCCTACCAGCCGGCGACCATCCTATTGACCGATTCCAGATCGGCGGGGAAATCGACCTCGCCCCAATCCATGCCCTCGGTCGATCGGGTCTCCACCGCTCCATTGCGGGCGATCTGGGCGATGGCGCGCAGATAAAACCATTTGAGGCCCTCGGGCGTGTGCATCATCTGGTCCAAGGTCTGGACGAAGAGCCCGGGCCCTTCGCCCCGGAACAGCAGCATGCCGATGGATTCGCCGTCGCTCTTCTCCGGCGGCAGGGTCTTGCCGATGTCGATGAGGCGCGTGCCCGAAAGATGCACTTTCATGTCGTCGGAATCATACGATTCCTTCTTGTCGATGGTGACCGTGATCGGCGCCGGACTGCTACCCAAGAGCCGCTCGATCACGCCCGGCGCCACCAGCGTGTCGCCGTTCAGGATCAGAAAATCGCTTGCCATCTCATGGCGCGCGAGCCAGCACGACGCCAGATTGTCAGCGAGCTTGTAAAAGGGGTTGAAAATCGTGCGGATGGCGAGGTTCGGCCCGGTGAGGCCCGATAGGGTCGCCTCCACGTCGGAGGCGTGATAGCCGGTGACGACCGCGATCTCGCCCACCCCGCATCGCGCCAGTGCCCACACTTGCCATTCGATGAGGCTCTGTCGGCCTACCGGCAACAGGCATTTCGGCCGCCCGTCGGTCAGCGGCAACAACCGCGAGCCCTGGCCCGCGCTCAAGATGACGGCCTTCATGGAGGAACCACCGCGACGCCCTTGGAAACGCCGCGCAACATCCAGAACAAGCCCAATCCTGTCAACCCCTTAGCCCCGGATGTGGCGTGCCGCCCCGAAGGCCCAAGGCAGTTTACAGTGGCGGAAGCGCTCTGCTATAAGCCGACCAATCAGAGGACGCGCTCATCCCCGGTAGCTCAGCGGTAGAGCAACCGGCTGTTAACCGGTTGGTCGCCTGTTCGAATCAGGCCCGGGGAGCCAGTTCCATCAAAGGGTCGGGCGAATGCGTCCGGCCCCATGTTTCGTTTTTTTGCCTTACGGGCAACCGGCGGGCAGCATGGCCACGCGCACATTGCAGACGGCATAGACCGCGTAGACCGCGAGCGTCAGGACGTCCGCCGGATCGCCTCGTGGTCAAGGTGAAACCGGCGCGGTCCCTTCGTTGAGGATGTCGAGATAGGCGCGGTAGCCGAAGACGCGGCCGCGCCTTCGCCCCGTTACCTCGTCCACCACGGCCAGGCGCTCAAGGTCGGCGAGCGCGGCATTGACTGTCGGCGCGGTGAAGCCGGTACGCTCGACCAGAAGATTGGCGGTGGCGAAGGGGTGCTGCTGTAGGAGTTCGTGGACTCGAAGCGCCGAACCCGCCCGCGAGGCGTCGGCCATGATGCACTCGCGATCGCGCTCGAACAGCTCGACGATCCTTGTGGCGGCGTCGAACGCTTGGTTCGCGGTCTCGGCCACGCCCTCAAGGAAAAACTCGAGCCAAGGCTCCCAGGCGCCGCGCTCGCGAACGTCCTGGAGCAGCCGGTAATAGTCGGCGCGGTGCGCCTTCAAATAGAGACTTAGGTAGAGGAGCGGCTTGCCGAGCACGCCGTGGACGAAGAGGTATAGTGTGACCAGCAAGCGCCCGATGCGCCCGTTGCCGTCTAGGAAGGGGTGGATGGTCTCGAACTGCGCATGCAGCAGACCCGCCTTGATCAGCGCCGGAAGCCGCGATTCCTTCTCATGCATGAAGCGCTCGAAGTCGCCGAGGCAGGAATCGAGCTCGCTCACCGGCGGTGGCACAAAGTGGGCGTTGCCGGGACGCGTGCCACCGATCCAATTCCGCGAGCGGCGGAATTCTCCGGGGTCCATCGTCGCGCCCCGCGCGCCCCGAAGCAGGCGCGCATGCATTTCGCGAATGAGCCGGAGCGAGAGCAGAAGCTCCGCCAGTCCCGCCAGCCCGAACATCAACGCATCGACGTAGTTCGAGACCTCGCGGATGTCGTCGATCGGCTGGCCGGCTTGGGCCTCGGTCTCGAAACGCAGGAGATCGGAGAGCGACGATTGCGTTCCCTCGATCTGTGAAGAAAGCAC
Organism: uncultured Rhodospirillaceae bacterium; assembly: GCA_964542425.1. GTDB lineage: Bacteria > Pseudomonadota > Alphaproteobacteria > Dongiales > Dongiaceae > Dongia_A. Next base: position 35,674 of record CAZIUB010000034.1, read on the forward strand.
GGCCTCCTTGCGAACATACATGTAGAGGAAGAGTTCCGGGCGTGGCAGCAATAGGGTAATGCCGTCCAGCCGGCCCAGCGCTCGTTCGGCGATGCTCAGGCGATGGAGCAGACCGAGCATGTCAATGGGTGGCGCCGGCGGAAGCGGCGGCGGGACGTAGGCACGAACCATCTCCCCTGCAACCGGCGTTTCCACGTATCGGCCGAGCCTGCCGGCTTGAGCATCCCGCGAAATCATGTCGCAAACATGCACACTGGCCATTATTTAAGCAGGGCGGCTTTCTCTTTAATAACATGACCGATTAGGTAAGCGCCCTTAAATAGCCATGGCGCAGCGCCCTGAAATCGAGAAACCCGAGCTAAGCCTCCGCCACGAACGGCGCCATTTCGACCTTGCCGCGCTGCTCCACGATCAGCGTCTGGCCTTGGGCCACCTCGCGCCAATCCTGGCCGCCCTCCTCGTTCAGCGGTTCCGAAACGACCATGTGATGATCGGGACGTGCGGACGGCGTACATCGAGGGCGCCTGTTCCGCCGATGCATGCCCGATCGCATGGACATTGTGCCCGCTCGATAGTGCGGATGGCCCCAATTTGTGACGCAATCGTTAACAACTTTGAAACCATCCGGCACTAGCCTGGGGCGATGATCAGACATTCGCCGAACTCGGCCGCCGGTCGAGCGAGAACCCTGATGCTTGGCTTGGCGCTCGCATCCATGGGCGCTTGCACACCCACTTCGCGCGTGGCCGAGCCCGATCTGGTGATGAAATCGGCGTTGTCGCCCGACATGCTGGCACCCTGTATCGCCGATATGCTGGGCCGCGTATTCGGCGACCACAACCCCAGCATCGAACGCCAGCCAGGCGCCTATTACATTGCCTTCAACGCGCCCAGGGGGGCGCTCCTCGGTCTTGCCACCATAGAGGAGAGAGGCCAGGGCGCGGGTTCGACCATGCTGTTCTACAATGGCGATCTCTATTGGCCGGACCACCGGGCGAGCGGATTCTACCCCGACATCGCGCGTGACAACTGGCACCGGGCGGAACGCGCCTTCGATGCCTGCAACAATGGCAATGGCGCCGGCTGAAACTCGGGTCGGCCGGCCCCGGGGCGCTCCAACTTCCGCGCGACCAAGTTAACCCTTGCTTTTTACGTCGTTTTTTGGGAAGCCCAGCGCGTTCAAAGGGCCGGCGCTCCAAGGGCCGCGCGCCGGCCGGCGAGCCCGTAGCTCAGCGGTAGAGCATCTGACTTTTAATCAGAGGGTCTCGGGTTCGATCCCCGACGGGCTCACCAGCTCTCTTGGCAGGGCGGCCCGCCGGCACGCGCCTCGCCACTGTGATCCCCGTCACACAACCCCCATTGAGGGCGCTAACTGGGTCATCGGCGCATTGAACCCGGCCGTAACCATACCAACTTGCGCTTTGGGAAGTTGGAGGGTGAGACCATGCAGATCAACGAAAACTACCGTGAAGTTCTGGACGAGCATACCGAGGGCCGGAATTCGGTCGTCGCGTCCTGGATCGTCCTTTCTGTCCTGTTCGGCCTGGCCGCCCTTCTTTAGCGATCGGCGACTTCGGCGCCGCCGCCCCTTTCGGGCGGCGCCTGGCGGTTAAGGCCTTGTAAAGTTTAGCTTGGCCGCTGCCTAACCACTCTCACGGTCTTCATTTTGCTTGGCCCGGCACCGGCTTTGGATTCCGGCCGCGACCCTTCGGCGTGGCTTCAATTCTTAACAGTTCCGAACAAAACGCCGCCAATTGCAGCGCGCCAATACTACCGAATAAAATAACCAGTTGGTTGTTTTATTATGGCAACAAGAGTACATATATGTTATTAAATTAGGCGTTTCGAGCGCTTTCTGGCCATCATGGCGCGCGGGCGCAATTCGCCCCTATAGTCGCCCTGAGGTCGTTAAGAGTGAGATGATCCATGGCCAGGGAGAACCGGGCGGCCGGCCGTCGCGCCGAGCGGGCGGGAGCGTCCGCGCCGGCGCCGCTCCGCCAATTGCCTTGGCGGGCGCTGGTCAACCCCTATCCGCCGATGGAGATTCTTTCGGCCGATCAAATCGAGGCGGTACATCTGACCTCGCTCAGGATCCTCGAGGAGTTGGGGATCGAGGCGATGAGCGGGCGCGCGCTCGACCTGCTGGCGCGTGCCGGTGCGGACGTGGATCGGGCGAGCATGATGGTGCGCCTCGATCGCAGCCTTGTCGCCGAGGCGATGAAAACGGCGCCGTCGCGTTTTCGGGTGACGCCGCGAAACAAGGGCCGCGCGCTTGAATTCGGCGGGCGGAGCGTGGTCTTCGGCCTGGTCGCCGGCCCGGCCAATGTCCACGATCTGGAGCGAGGGCGTCGCCCCGGCAATTTCGCGGATTTCCAAGACCTCATCCGGCTCGGCCAGTCCTTCAACTGCATCCATTTGATCGGAAACCAGGTAGTGGCGCCGATCGACCTACCGGCCAATTCCCGCCATCTCGACGCCTACCGGACCAACCTCACCTTGTCGGATCGCGCCTATCATTGCAGCGCCATCGGGCGCGGGCGGGCACTTGACGGCATCGCCATGATGGCCATCGCCAAGGGCCTGACGCTCGAAGAGGCGCGCCACGATCCGGGCGTGCTCAGCATCATCTCGGTGAATTCGCCGCGCCGGTTCGACGAGGCGATGGCCGAGGGCCTGATGACGATGGCCGAATTCGGCCAGCCGGTGGTGGTAACACCGTTCACCCTCATGGGCGCGATGACCCCGGTCACGATTGCCGCCGCCCTCGCCCAGCAGAATGCCGAGGCGCTGTTCGGAATCGTGCTCGCGCAACTGGTCAATCCTGGATGCCCGGTCGTCTATGGGGCCTTCACCTCGAACGTGGACATGCGTTCCGGCGCGCCCGCCTTCGGCACGCCGGAGAACGCCAAGGCCAACGTCGCCGGCGGCCAGATGGCGCGGCGCTATGGGCTCCCCTATCGGTCATCGAACTGCAACGCCTCCAACGCGCCCGACGCGCAGGCGATCTGGGAGACGCAGATGGCGCTCTGGGGTGCGATCCTCGGCGGGGCCAATCTCGTCTATCACGCAGCCGGCTGGCTCGAAGGCGGGCTCACGGCCTCGTTCGAAAAGATCGTGCTCGACGTCGAGATGCTCCAGCACATGATCGAGTTCCTGCACCCGATCGACACCAGCGAGGCGGAACTCGGGTTCGAGGCCATCAAAAACGTCCCGACCGGCGGACATTTCTTCGGCGAGGCGCACACGCTCGAGCGCTACGAGCGCGCGTTCTACGAGCCGCTGCTGTCGGATTGGCGGAATTACGAGAGCTGGCGCGAGGCGGGCGCCCCAGACGCCACCACCCGCGCGACCGCGATCTGGAAGCGGGCGCTGGCCGAATACCAGCAGCCGCCGATGGACGAGGGCATAGCCGAGGCGCTCGAATCTTACGTCGCCAAGAGGCGCGAGGAGATCGGCGCGGGAGAGCCGTGAGTGGCCACGTGCTTGCCCTTGGCCCGCGCGCCAAACCGGCGTGGCAGTCTTTTGCCTCCCTTGGTCGGAGCGCCACTCGTGATTCTCATCGGGCAATATGATTCCCCCTTCGTGCGCCGCGTCGGCATCGCACTCACACTCTATGGAATGCCTTTCGAGCATCGGCCTTGGTCGACGTTCGGCGACGCGGACAAGATCCGGCCCTATAACCCGCTCACCCGCGTTCCGACTTTAGTCTTGGATGACGGCGAGGTGCTGATCGAGAGTCACATCATTCTGGATTATCTTGACAGCCTCGTGCCTGCCGGCCGCGCGATGTTCCCGGCCGCCGAGCCGGCCCGGCATCAGGCGCTGAAGATCGCGGCCCTTGGGACCGGGCTGGCCGAAAAGGCGGTCAGTCTCTTTTACGAGAATCGACTGCACGGGCAAGTGTCCGAAATCTGGGTCGAAAGGTGTGGCTCGCAGATTTCCGGCGCTCTTGCCGCCCTGGAGGCCGACCGCGCCAGAGGCCACGGCGACTATTGGTTTGGCGAGCGCATCGGACACGCCGATATAGCCGTCGCCGTCGCGCTGGCCTTCACCATCGAAGCGCATCCCGGGCTGGTATCGATGAAGGACTACCCCGCGGTTGATGCCCATGCGGCGCGGTTGGAAGCGCTGCCGGCGTTTCAGGCGATCAACCAGCCGTTCATCGCGCCGGCGTGATTGGGCCGAGGCGCGACCCCTCTCACCCCCCGGCCGCCAGCGGATTTTCCTCCCCCGCCGACCAATCCACGAGCCGCGAGACGAAGGCCGTGCAGCGCGCGATCTGCTGCCTGGTCACGTATTCGTCGGGCTTGTGCGCCTGGGTGATCGAGCCCGGTCCGCACACCACGGTCGGAATCTTTAGCTTCTGGCTGAAATGCCCGCCCTCGGTGCCGAAGGCGACCTTGCCGTCGTCGTTGCGCCCGACCAGCGCCTTCACCAGGCGCACCGCCGGGTGGTCGGCGGCGGTGTCCAATGCGGGGTAGGTATAGATGGGCTCCATCGTGATGTCGGCTTGCGCGTGGTTCTTGCGCATGCGCGGCAGCAGGCTGGTATCGACGAAGTTTTTTACCTTGAGATAGATCGCTTCCGGATCGATGCCGATCAGATGCCTATACTCGAAGGTCAGCTCGCAATCCTTGGGGATGATGTTGATCGCGGTCCCGCCATGGATGAGGCCGGTCTGAAGCGTCGAATGCACGATGTCGTATTGATCGTCCAAGGGGCCGGCCTGCATCTCGTCGGCGATTCCCTTGAGGAACACGATCAGTTCGGCGGCGTATTCGATGGCGTTGACGGCCTTGGGCGCGAGGCTGGAATGCGCCTCCAGCCCGCGCAGGCGCACGCGATAGGCGCGCCCGCCCTTATGCCCGATGATCGGGCGCATCTCGGTCGGCTCGCCAACCACGCAGAGCGCCGGCATGGTCGCAAGCGTGCGCAGCCTTTCGATCAGTTGCAGCACGCCGGTGCAGCCCACCTCCTCGTCATAGGAGAAGGCCAGATGGATCGGGCGCTTCAATTCGCGCCCGACCATCTCCGGCACCAGCGCCAAGGCGATGGCGATGAAGCCCTTCATGTCGGCCGTACCCCTGCCATGAAGCCGATCGCCGGCCTCGTGCAATTGGAAGGGATCGCTCGCCCAGTCCTGGCCATCGACCGGCACCACATCGGTGTGGCCGGAGAGGATCGTGCCCGGCACGTTCGCGGGGCCGATCGTCGCCCACAGATTGGCCTTGGTTTTCTCGGCGTTCCAGATGAGCTCGCTTTTCACGCCGAGGCCTTGCAGGTAATCGCGCACATGCTCGATGAGCGCGCTATTGGGCTCGCGGCTGGTGGTGTCGAATCCGATCAGATCGCGAAGTATGTCGATGGCGCTGGTATCGAGGTTCATAAGACAACTCGCTCACGAGTGGCGAAGGCGGATCGCCAAGAATAGCAGCCGGTTCCCAAGTTCTAAACTGGAGAGCTTGGCAATTCGCCCGATTGGTCCCGGATTCAGCCCTGATCCTGCCGAAAATCCTTGCTTTCGGGAAGGGTTTGGCCGCCATCGACCACGATGGTGGTGCCGGTGACATAGGCCGCCTCGTCCGAGGCCAGGAACAGGGCGGCGTTGGCGATGTCGCGCGGCGTGCCCAGGCGCCCCAACGGCACCGCCGCTTCCATGGATTGAATGAAGGAAACCGAGCGGTGGGCCTTCATGCCCTCGGTTAGGATGTTGCCGGGTTCGATGCCGTTGACCGTAATGCCGCAACCGGCGAATTCCAGCGCCGCCGCCTTGATGAACCCATTGATGCCGGCCTTGCTCGCGGAATAGTGACCGTGGCCGGGGCTGGTGACTCGTGGCCCGGTGATCGACGAGGTGAAGATCATCCGTCCGTACTTGGCGGGCTTCATCGCGACGAGTGCCGCCCGGGCGGCGAGGTAAGTGCCCTTGAGGTTGACCGCCATCACCCGGTCCCATTCCTCCGGCTCGATGTTCTCGATCAGGGTCCAGGGAAAGATCCCGGCGTTCTGAACCAGGATGTCGAGCTTGCCGAAATGGCGCAGCGTCTCGGCGATCGCGTTCTCGGCATCGATTTTGCGGGAAATGTCGGTGGCGACGAAGCGAACCAAATCCGGCGGGCCCAGACGCTCGGCCGAGGTCCGACCGGAATCGATTTCGCTGTCGGCCAGCATCAGGCGAGCGCCCTCCTCGACGAATCGCTGGGCAATGCCGAAGCCGATGCCGCGCGCGGCGCCGATCACCAGCGCCACCCGGCCCTGCAAGCGCCCGTTCTGGTTCATGCGCGGCTCAATTCCTTTTCCGACGGGTGGCAAGGGTCTCGGGTTTCATCGGCAATACGGCCAAGACCGATCCCGCGCGGGGTCACCCGAATGTCACGCGCACGCACAATGTTCAGAATATTCGCTGTGTGGGTGTTTCACAATGAAGGTTAGTAGGCGAATTTCGCGCCAAATTCTATTGCGCTTCGGGCACAAAATAGAAGTTCCCGATCATGGACGAGTTAATCCAGGATATCTGCTTGTTGCCGGTCGCCTCCCTAACTTTAAGTCCTACCGATTGGAAAACCTCATAAACCGATGATCCAGGCCGCTGCATTTCTTCGGCCAATGCCACCGCAAAGGGGGAGTTCGCGCCCTCGCCGTCGACCGCCACGTCGCCCGGTGCCGTCGAATAGGCAACAAAGCTGCCATCGGGCGCGACCATTTGGGCTAGCCCGCGGTCCGCCGAGCGGAAGGATCGTAGTGGGTTGTTGCGGCAGGCGTCCAGCACCACGATGTTGACCCCAGAGCGGACGTATTCGAGTTGTTTCAGGACAGCCCCGACCTCGATCGCCTCCAGATCCACGTCGCCCTTGCGCTCGATCACGGCGCCGACCGGAATCAGGTAATTGATGCCGTCGACCTGGATGCCGTGACCGGCATAGAAAAAGAGGGCCACCGCGCTCGAGCCCGCCTCGGACACCGCCGCCCCGAAATCCGAGATCGCACGCTTCATCGCCCGCTGGTCGGCGTCGAGCAATGTCGCCACCTGGAAGCCAACGGACTTCAGCGACTTGGAAATGAGCTTGGCGTCGTTGGCTGGATTCTTCAGCGCGCCCAAGGGCTGGGTGTAATCCGAATTGCCAATGACGAGTGCGATCCTGGGTTCCACCGGTACGGGTCTCGCAGCGACGATTTTGACCGCTGCGGCCTCGGCAAGCACCTTGGCTATAACAAAACCGGGTTTACCTCCATGATCGATCCTGTACCAACCCAGACCGACGACCTTGCCGGTGACGGAAACTGTCTGGTCCCTATCCAGCCTGCCAATGATGGGCGAATCGGTTCCCGGGCCGGCCCGCACATTCGCCGACTGAAGGACGGTGAATGTATGGTCCATGTCCTCAATCTTCATTGGCACCGGCGAAGCTGGACCAACGTTGCTAGGCATGGATTGTATTTCAAGGGTGGCCACTCCGGTCGTGGCCGGCGGGGGCGTCTGCTCGGCCGATCCGCGCAGTTTCTTGATCTTCAACTCGACCAAGGGCGCGAACTTGCCGTTCGGAAATTGGCTCAAATAGGCCTCGAATTCCTCGGGATCGTTTCTGTCCTTGATCGAATTCCAGAAGGTCATCTCGAAATCGGCGTCGGTGGTCGCGGAAGCTGGGGAAGTCGCCGCGACTTGCGCCGGCTCCTTCTCCTCTTGGGGCACGAAATAGAAGGGCGCCGTCAGGGCCGAGTAATCCCAGGTCACCTGCTTGTTGCCGGTTTGGGCCGCGACGCTCACACGAACGTTCCTGAAGGTGTCCTCGATCGAGTCGCCGGGAACGGCAATCGCCTCGGCGAGCGCCGCCGCATAAGGGCTGTAGTCGCCGGTTCCATCCACGGTGACGTCTCCCGGCGCGGTCGAATAGGCCACGTAGGAGCCACTCGGCGCCTCCATGCGCGCGAGTCCGCGTGTCCCAGAGCGAAAACCTCGGGTCAACGGATTGTTGCGACAGGCATCCAGAATGACCACCATCACGCGGGCCCCGGCATAACCCATTTGGCGCAAAACGACATCGGCCTCGATCGCCTCGAGATCGACATCGGCCTCGGCGGAGATCACCGCCTGGACCGGGACCAGATAGTTCTTTCCCGAGACCTGCAATCCGTGCCCCGCGTAATAGAACAAGGCCGTGCTGTCTGGGCCGGCCGCAATCAGCCGCTCGTAGAAATCGCGAATCGCGATCTTGAAAGTCCTCTGATCGGCGTCGAGAACGATCTTGACGTCGAATCCCACGCGACGCAAAGCCGCGCCGATCAGATTGGCGTCGTTGGCCGGATTGGCAAGATTGACGATTTCATCGCCGTATTGGCTGTTGCCGACGACCAGGGCAATTCTTTGCTCCGCCAGAACCGGGCCGGAGAAAATCACATGGGCGAACAGCAGCGCGGCACTGACAGCGCGGAACGCGCCGGATCGAACGATAGGATGCCAACCAGTCACGCGACATACCTTCCTCTATCAGGGCCGCGGCAACGCCGGTTACTCACGAGGACGCATGTTCCTCCTCTAATTCCACCCTGACAAGCGACCCTTGGTCGCTTTCTCCTGCGCCCCTCTTGCCGGTGGGGGCGATCGAATTTCTTCCCTTGGCCGCCCTTACGACCAAATGTTGAAAAACCGTCAGGCGATGATGCCGCGCTCCTTGCGAACGCGGGTATAGGCGTCGTTGATCAACGCTGCCCGCCTGTTGGCGAGTTCCGTGAACTCGCGCGGCAGGCCCATGGAATGGACCCGATCCGGGTGATTGGCGGTGATCGCCCGGCGATAGGCGGCGTGAATCTCGTCCTCGGTGGCGTCCGTTTCAATGTCGAGGATGTCATAGGGATCCAAGGACAGGGACTTGGTCACGCCCTCCAGCGGAATGACCCGGCGGATCGAGGATTTCTTGATGATGATGATCGAGGAATCCACCGCCTCGAACGGCAGGAATTGGCGGTCGTCGTTCAGCATGTCGACGATGCGCGTTCCCGGCGCCACGAAAAGATAAAGCATCCGGTCGGACGCGTCATCCAATTCGACCTGGACCGCCATCTTGTACTTGGTCCGGCGGTTATGATTGAGGGTATCGTACATAGCCTGTTTTCCGCACCGCCCGCGATGCAACTGTCGATGCACCTGTCAGCCAAGTATTTGTTAATATCGCATGTTTTCAAGCCACAAAAAATAGGATACTCATCGTTAACGCGACACCAGAGTGTGAGTTTCCCTATTAAGTTTCAAGTACAAACTTGACAAGGGCCGGCCCTGTACCCGCCCTCAGTGTCCGTCCGGGGACTTCGTGAGTCGGCTGGGTCGGTTATCCGGAGCGCCCGCTTGCAATGGCGGGATAGCTTGTGATTCCTTGTATGGCACCGATTCGATTCGTGAGGTGCCCCATGTGGACTGCCGAAAACCGCCCCCGCTACAACCGCGACAGGCTGCGCTATCCGAGCGACCTGACTGACGAGGAATGGGCGCATATCGAGCCGATCATTCCGCCGGGCAAGCGGGGCGGCGGCAAGCGGACGGTGAATCTGCGCGAGGTGGTCAACGGCGTGATGTACGTTCTGAGCACCGGCTGCCAGTGGCGCTATCTTCCCAAGGACCTGCCGCCGAAGAGCACCGTGCAT
>CAZIUB010000035.1:0-29667 GCA_964542425.1 uncultured Rhodospirillaceae bacterium
CTAGTGGGCGCAATGCATTATGTAGCTTCGCGGGTGGGGTCACGGTCGGCCGCGATTTTACATAAGTGGCTGTGTCTCCGCGCAACCGTCGACGCTCTCAAATAGCTACCCAGTTTAGGTGCAAATAACGCTGGTAGCGAGTCCCCGCAACCACCGACAGTACATACTCGGAATAACCCAAACGCCCAGACCCCACAACGGCCTGGGCGTTTTGCTTTTGGGTCGTGCTGCACAGATGCAGAATCCGCGCAAGATCGCCGGAAAGCTCAAGGTCGACGCCAGCTGAATCAATCCTTGGCGTCACCTTGATCGCCGTGATCATCGAGCGGATGTGATTCATGGCCTCGGTCCCGAGCTCGGAATCGGCCAGGAGCTGTTCGAGTTCCGTAACACGCCGGCGATAGAACTCGGCCATGTTCGCGTGAACGTGGACGGGGCGAGGTGCTGCGGGAGTCTGGGTTGCCGCCTGAATGTGAAATCGCGTCCAACTGTGACCCCACCGTCAAGTGCTGCTAAATCATTGACGGAACTATGGGATCGATCGTCTGGGAGGGGTTACAGCTGGGAGTGAAACGCGACCCCACCGGATGCAACTATTCTCCAATAAACGCAACGCGTTATGAAGGTTCAAGGGTGGGGTCACAGTTGGACGCGATTTCACACCTTGGGGACCGGAATCGTCCTCCTGGAGGCACCGCCGGCCCGTTCCAAGGGGTTGAAGGACGCGATCGAGGAAGCGGCCGTCCATCACGGCGCGATGGGTTTCGTGCGCATCGCCGAGGATTTGATGCGCCTGCCACCCGCTTCGGCGATCCTAGAAGCGGCACTCCCTTCCAGCCTCGCGCCGGCCTCGAGCGGCCCCGAAAGCATCGTTGGCAATGACGACATGGCCGGGTTGGTGATCCTGGCCGAATTGCCGAACCAGGCCTTCTGGTCCTGGAGCGTTTTTGCCAGCGCCTTCCTGGCGGCGCTGGCAAAAAAGGAGAGGCTGATGCCGCCCTCCCTGATCCTTCTGTTGCAGCCCGGATCTCCGGAACTAGCACCCGGCGTTCGAATATTCCGGTTCGAGGGAGAGATCGGACGGGAAGATGCGATCCTGGCCCATGCGGGAGCGCGGCGGGCGAGGCGCGGACAATCACCTATGGAGCGATTGTTGAGCCTCGAACTCGTGATTGAGTTAGCCGGCTGGGACTTGGGCATGATACGAGATTTAGCTACTCTCGATCTAAAGACCCTGCTCGATCCGATGGCCTGGGCCGATGGACGCTACGTCAATCAGGGGGCGGCACCATCCTGGGCCGAGGGCAGCTTCGATGTCTTCGAAGAGCGCCCGTTCCCGTCCTTGCCCTCGCTCCTGGCTACCGGCGACAGCTCTGAGATCGAGGGGCGGATCTGGCGAGCGCAGGTGCGAGCCATATTTCCTTGGCTCGAAGATTGGCGTCAGGTGGCGCTGGAAGCTTTCAAGGTCCGGTTCCACCTGCCCCTGAGGAGCTATGACGACGAGATCATCCGGGATCCGGCCTCCCTCGATTGGGGACAAATGCAATACGCCTTGCGCGGCCGGGTGAACCAGAGGGAGATGGATCTCCTAGAAATCATGAAGAAGGTGCGCAATCGCCTCGCACACCGGGAGACCGTCGGGTATGGCGACCTGGCCGAAGCCGACCGGTTGGCGCGCGCATTCCTGGAATCACCGACCTAAGGTGCCGACAACTCAGTGCCGCGTCTGCGGCAATTCGATCCCAATCTCGAGGTTTTCTTCGCTGATATGGATGACTACGTTCTGGTAAAGCTCGGCCGCAGCCTGTTCCATGGCGTCGATATCGAGCACTTCGACGAGTTCGTCGCCACGCCAGTGCCTAGCGCGGGAGTTCGTTTGGCGTCTCCGACCCGAATCCGGGCGCATAAGAGAAGGGTAGATTATCGTTTTCGTCGAAGGCCTAGCTGACGGCTTTGACCATCAGATAACAGCTTTCGTCCTTTAACAGCCAGGGCTTTGGGCCGACCTTGTCGGTGCTGATGGAATGGGCTGGCGCAATGTCGTGCTCGTCTGCCTCAGCACCCGGCCGATAGTAAATGGAATTTCAAGGCCAAAAATACCCGCTTTCATCGGATTGCTTCAGGTACTTGTGCCCAAAATTCGGATAGATCTGTGACTAGTTAGGCAAGCGATTAACCTATTGGATTGAAACTTAGTTTGGTGTGCTGCTTCAGCTAGGTCATGGTAATCGGACCGCTGTTCGATATAAGTGGCTGCGCCTCCCCGCAACCAAATTAACCAGCTAAGTCAAATACTTAGCTGGTTTCTGTTTTCTGCGCCGAAACGCCAATCGCGCCTCCGGAAGCACGCCGGAAGCAAGAGGGCGCGCAATCCTGCGCAATCGAGCAACGATCACCGAAATTCCTCGGCGATGGCGACGATCTCCTCCGATGGTGTCCCATAACTCACGAGCCTCACGTCGAGATCGAAAGTCGTCATCAATTCTAGCGCCCGCCGCATCGCGGCGTGGATCCAACGATTGTGATTGCCGAAGGCGCCTCCGCCAAGAAGCGTCAGGAAAACGACATTTGATACGCCACGCTGTGCATTCAGCACGGCAGCCCACATCGTGGCCTCATACGCGGCCTCCAGGATGAGCAACGCGAATGGCTCCCAATGAGCAGACGGCACGCCAGTGTAGGCAACCGGGAGCGCCGAGCAGAATGCCTGAGAGACATTCGGCCGATCCGGCCCCGCAACTTCGGTGACTTCCACATCGCGATGTATTCCGATGAGAAGTTTTCCGCGCAGGACATCGATCTGGTGTGCGGTCAGCGTTCCGAGGTGTCGCGCAATGGCATCGAGTCCCGTTTGGTTGCACAACGCGTACCCGTTCCTCATCCTCCATAAATCGCCGACGGGCAGCTTCAGGGCCGTACTCAAGGCCGCGCCAAGGTCGGCGAGCCCATCGAGCTGCCGCGTCGCGGTCTGGCCTTGGCCGCCCTCGACGGGTGCGAAGCAATTGCGGTAGATGGTCGCAGCACCGGCAGCGATAGCGCAAGCCGGCCCCTGAGTGTGATCGTTTTGATATCGGGTCACGCCATCTTCCGGTGTCACATCCGGCGAAACCATCTCCAGCAGATTGAACTGCGAGGCCACCTGGAACAGCGCGCCGGCATTTTCTGGAGACCGATGCATGCGTCGTACATCGCCGGTGACGACACTCGTCTTGAGCCGGCCAGGCAGCTTGCCTGTGGACTTTGCTCTTTCTCGGAGAGCCTGAAGTGAAACCAATTCAAGCTCGCCGATCCGATAACTCGCTCCGTTAATCCGGGAGTGTAGTCTTCCTCCATCGACTTCGAGCCGTGCGCGGGTTTCTTCATAGCCTGTTTCTCGAAACCCCGTGAGCTTTTCGAACCAATCCATGATCTACTCCGGGTCTCTCTACACGTTCGCGCCGATACCCAGGACGTATATCTCTTGCTCACGAGTCTCGATTGCGCCTGGGCAGCGCGCTGCGAACTCGTCTGATCGCGGTTGCCGGCTCCATGCCGAGCTCAATCAAGAGCCATGCTCCGATGGTACCGGCTCGTCCGAGCCCACCGCGGCAATGAACCAGGACATCGCGCCCGCGGCGCAGCATTGTGCGAAGCTCATCGCCCGCAGTGACCCACTGGCGCTCAAACCCCTCGTCCGGCGTCGACACATCGACGATCGGCAGGTGGAACCACAACATTCCTCTACCTAGCACCTCCTCACCTAAGTGTTCCACCCGAAGAAGAAACAACTCTCTAGGCTCCACCAGAGTGACGACGGCAGCCGCTCCCCAATCGCGGATAGCGTCGAAATCGAGAGAAAGATCACGATCCCAATGCCCGGTCATGGCTTGCCGGTCATATTTTCCGGGGCACAAAGTGATGCCCACTCGTCCGAAGCCGGGCCCCGCGGATATCGCAGCGATCTGCAAGGGGTGGGTCAAAGAAGTTCTTTCCACGGTGCGTACCTAGCATCGCAATGGGTGTAGCCGCGCCTAATTGCACGCCCCGATCACCCGCGTCACCTTTTCCTGGATCTCAGAGTTTTCATCCGACGCGATGTCCAAGCGAATGTAATCAGGATGATAAGATTCCGCTGGACGAGCTAGCGTGATGTACCATCCCCTATGCAGACTCCAAAGAAGCTCTTTAGCGGGCTGCAAGCGACGCCCGTTGCCCTGGTTCTTGTAGAGGCGTTCCCAGCTCTTGGACAAAGCGGCGCTCAGTTCGTCGGCCGCTTGAGCAATCCTTTCTGCCCTTTCCGCAATATGGCCCTCTGCATTACTGATGTGGATTCTGCGAATGAGACCAGAGAGAAGGGTTGCGTCTGAATTCGCCAATAGGTCCTTACATTGGAAGACCGATGCGAGCGCGCTCGCTTGCGGTAGAATTGTTTTCCGGTCAGCAGTCGCGTCTATCGACAGGGCCGCGAGTAACGCAGTCCACAGCGTGCCGTCGCCAACGAGCCTTCGAAAACCATCAATTTGTCCGCGGTGCGCGTAACGTTCGCGAACGGTTGCCAATAGACCACGCGGCCTTCCACGTTCATACACGTGATTGAACATGATGTCGGCAACTCGCGTTGCGACGACAGCCAGTTCCGCTGGAGGAAGCCAACCCGCTTCGCCGCCACGGGTACACAAGAGTAGTGGAAACGCCAATGCCTGCACCATACGTGATGCATCGCAGCGCTGTGCAAATACCGGGTCACCCAGCTTCCCCAGGAACGTCCCCATCTCTTCACGAAAGGCGGTGAACGTATTCCGATCGTGATTCCTATCAGGATCTGCGTCGGCTACGGGGGTGAATGACGTGGAAGGAACGGGTGCTGCCGGTTCATCCAAATTGTTCTGTGGTTCGGCAGAGCTCCAGGTTTCACGCGTGAGATCGACGTCGTCCTGCTCCTCCTCTGCAAAAAGCATCCCAATAACACCACCCAGTACCCCGACCTGAGCGGAGGCTCCTGCGCTGTGGGGCGCATGTGCTGCGCGCCGGATCTCATTGAGGCTGCGAATCATTGCGGAGGGGTCCACCGCGAGCGGCACCGAAGGCTCGGTTTCCGTAGCGGCGCGTTCCTGTGGCGAAGAAAGCGACGGCGGCGTTACCGCCTGGCCCTTATACTGCGGGTCGAGCAACTGGGCAGAAACTGCTTGAACTGCCTCCAATATCTCCTGATGGCTCAGACCCGCCAAACTGCGCCGCGAAAATTTCTCAAGACTAGGATCGAGGGGGCGCCGCCTGGTTGCGCGTTCGAGAATCGCGTCGTTGTCGATCCAGCGCGGCTCGGTTGTAAAGGTGACTCCGCTGGACACACCAACCGCATGAGCAAATAGCGTCATCTTCCCGACCTCAAAATCCTGCGGCAGATGGCCGGTCAGACCACTACGGTGTGCCTGGAGCGGTACAGTCACGCCCCCCGATGACCCTTCAATAACGAGGTGAACCTTTGCGTCCTGATCAAGCTGCGGCTCGATGACAGCCTCAATAATCTGTGTTGGCCGAAGTCGCAGACTGGCGATCCAGTGACTCGGCAGGGTTGTCGGGAGCGGTTCGGCCTGCGGAGGTCTGATCGGGAGCGCCTTGGCGGGCGATTGGCTCGGCCCATTAAAAACCGACAGGGCAGACTGAAAATTAACAGATTGAGCTTCGTCGTAGGGAACTACGAGCTCAATGTTTCGGGAAAGCCACGCGGCAGCCGAGCAGTTGGCCGAACCGACGACTGCCGCGTCTCCGTCCGATCCAGAGAACCAATAGAATTTTGCGTGCATGAATCGGTCGGGTGATGCGGGAACTATACGAACATCGAGCGGGAGTTTTGCAAGCATGCGGGCGTCGAATGAGGCGCTGACTGGGCTGAGGCAGATTGTTGCGCGTCTGACGCCAAAAGTCCGATGTGTCCAACGGAGAAATTCCCCCGAAACGTCGGTCGAGCCTGTACATAGCTTGAGGTTCTCAAAGCGTCGTCCGCGCCAGCGTTCGGCGAGTTGAGTGGCAAGAGGGCGGCCTGGTTTGCCCAACAAAACGGGCTGCTGTCCTAGTGTTGACGGGCTTCGACCAAGCCACGGAATTTCATTCCGTATTTCACGAAGTTGGTCGTTCCAAATTGTGGAGCGCACGACTTCACTGACTGCTTCAAATATCTGGTTAAGCCAGGCGCCACCGTCCTCATCGTTTGGGCCAATCCGCCAGGATGTCGCGAGTTCCTGGTTGCCGCCCCAACCAGTATAGGTGAGATTGCCCGAGCCGACCCAGACACGACCGCCGCTTTCGGAGAGGCGCGCTATCAGCTTCGGATGGAAAAGGTCGGCGCCTACAGTTTCCGCGAGCACATAGCGACGCCCAAGATGCGCAAGCTGGCCGACGCTTCGCTGTGCCGCCTCGCGGACCTGCTTAGCATCCGCAACAATGACGATCCGGCTGCTTCCTCCAGCGGCCAGATTGCCTCAAACTCTGGCCTCGGGCCACCGTCGCTCCGGTACTCGGCCAGCATCCACCCACCAGTCTCCATGCCAAGGTTCCTGGCCAATTCGGGGCAGCGGATATGGTTGCCTTCGCAAGAGCGCCTCAATTGACCACAATTCCAGCAATGATGAACGGCATCGGCTGCCAAGCTATGCAGCGAGGCGGAGCTGCGCCCTAGCAATTTTCAGTGCCTTGAGTTTCAAATCTTGACCGGGGCCAAACCAAACCCTTTCGAGCCTTGCATCCGCATTGGCCTTGCGGCTTGCTCGGAAATCCTCGTCCCTTACAACGGCATTGTATAGGCCCCAGAGGGAATTCCTGGATTCCTCAGGCGTGACCGTTTTATCATCTAGGATCGTCTTTATTCGCGCTCTGCGGTCGCTTTCCGTGCCTTTCGCCTTTTGTGTCTTGGTCTTCGGAAAGAGGAGATTGAGATAGCGGTCGATGTCCGCAATCTGAATCTTACGCATGGCCATTCTCCCAAAGAGTGTCTGGGCATCTCCGAAGACCCGGTCCACAAGCTTCTTCAATTGCGCCGCTTGGGCCTTCGCCAAATTGTCATGAATGTTTCGGGTGTGTCGGATCGCAATCAGGCTCTTTCCGCCAGTCATCGCGTAGTTGAGAGTATTCTGGCACACCACGCGGATTGGCGTGAACCGGACTGTGACGGCACCGGAGCCATCGTGTGTGTTCGAGAGAAGCAAAAACCGCTCGATCGCGTCGCTCTTACCAATCAATATGTCACCGGCAAGTTTGGCAAGAACCCAGACCCTTTCTCCGTCTCCCAATGCTCCGGCAGTGTGAAAATCCGCCCATTTCGCATCGATGAAAGGTTCAAAAAAACGAAATGCATCAGCATTTTGCAGCGGCTGATATTCTCCACCGACGACCGCAAGCTGAACATCTGTCGTCTCCCTGCCCACCCGACTGCGCAGGATGGCATACCGACTATAGATGCTTCGCGTTCGATCGACCATTCGCGCTCCCAGCGCCGGCTCTTTTCTTACTTTCCAATCAAGATTAGCCGCTTGGATCATTTCAGCAGCGCTTACGCATGACGGGACCCTCCTGCCGAGTCCATGCCACGCGGGCGCGCCAACAAAAGCCATCGTATCTTGTAAGAGGTTATGTGCCATGTTCGCTCTCCTGGTTGCTACAGGGTGGCGCTCGACCGGCGATGCCCTTCATCATCCGGAAATTACGAGCTTCGGTTGGCAAATCTGGACATGCCTGCCAACAGCAAGCGGCTGTGTGTCGAAAAAGGTACCGCTCCAAGACTGGGCCGGATTGTCGCTCAGGGCCTCGTTCGGAGGTTCCGGCGATGCCGCCTTCCCTTCGACCCCGGAACTTCCGCCGCGACCGATTGCATGATGCCGCAGGGATCGATGCCAATGGCTTCCGTCACCGCGATGAACTCCACCACGTCCAGGCGACGCTCGCCGCCTTCGTATTTCGCGATGAATGATTGCGTCCGCCCCAAGGCCCGCGCCAGCTCGGCCTGCGTCATGCCCCGATTTTTCCGCGCGGCAATGAGCAGGGCGCAGAGCCTGCCGAGCCGTTCGGAATGGATGCTTTTCGCCATCGCGGAGGAGCCAGAATCGCCAGTCTGGCCCCACCACTAATTCTGTTTCGGAATTATCCCAAAATGGCATAATGTGACAGAGAATACCCTTGATCCGGAGGTATGTCACCATGGGTGGATGGATCGCGTGGCCATCGGGGTCGTGGCAAGCGTCTTGGTCTACCAGCAAGACCGGATGGTTCTGTTCGTGATCTCTGTGGTTGCCACAATCGGCGAGTTCTGGAGCTTCGGCGTCATGCACAACTTCGCGATGGATGCTGCTCGGACCCGCAGAACCTTTCGTGGTGGGTTCTATGATATCACACCACAGGAAGCAGAATCCGCCGCCAATTGGTTGGCTGTAGTCAATTTCGCCTTTACGTTGATTGCCGCTGGCTTGCTGGTGTTCGCCCTTTTCGATCCCGAATGGCTCTGAGCGGGCATGTTTCGACTGAATTGGACCTGCCGAATCACGTCTGTCCAATAACCCAGAGGATGACATGACCGAACAGGCCCCGACGGAGAAAGGAAACGGCCACGCCCGGGCAATCTTTCTTTGTACCACTGCCTTATGGTGGGTGTTCATCGCTGTTTTAGTCGAGGCAGAGGGGGGTCTTGAGAATGCCCATTTGGGCCTTGTGCTTTTGGGGGCCTTGGGGCCGGTTTTCGCGGTCTACGTCGTCTATTCCGGGGCCAAGGCTCTGATGGGTGCCGGGATATTGACCGCCCGTCGGCTAGGCATTTCGGCGGGAGCAATCGCCCTCCTCGTTGTCATGGGTGTTCTATTCCAAGCATTCCGGTACGAGACGATCCGAAAGTCCGACCGGGTAGTGTTCCAGCGGGATCGGCTCACGAACGAGTGGCGCCTTTGCGGGCGCGAGGCATGCACACCATGGCGCGACTAGGCACGTTCCATCGTTTACCATCAAATCTCTGTGGCCGATGATTCCCGCAGCGACTTGCGCCGGTCGGCCTTGGCCAGGAGGCGATAGAGTTCCTCCAGATCGTCCGAGGTTCAACCAGGCGAGGTCAGCCCTGCTCAGGCCCAGCCAATGCACGCCGGCGGGCCTTTTGCACCAATGCCATGATCCCGTCGCGCAATTGCTCGGGGGAGAGCTTTACGTTGCTGTCGATTCCGCCCGAGTGCTTGTGTTTCTGGGTGTTGGTGAATACGTCGCCCACTTCCTTCGCGGCTTGCTCGATCAAGCTCGCGGCCAGAGCTAGATTGCCCCTTGCTTCGGCTGCCCGCATCATCTTGTCGAGCATCCTGAGCCGGTAGGCGCGGTTCGCAATCGGGATCGAAGTGATATCCTTGAGGAACCGCCGCCGAGTTTCCTTGTGCAGAAGCTTCCAGCGGCTTGCCAGCCGATAGCCGCGATGGCTAGCAGGATCATAACCATGAACGCCCTGCCGGGTGATCACAACATTAAACCGTTCTTTGACCATGGCCGCGATTTCCGTCGGCGACGAAAACAGCGCCAGTTCCGTCACGACAAGCGCGCGGATTTCGTCGGTCAGCTTGCCCTCATGAAATTTTCCCATGTGTCAACCTCGGGTCAATCTCACCAAACCACTACGTGCCGTCCCGATTTTGCCGACGTCGGCACGTGCGAGTGAACTGGCAAGGGCTGGGTCCATCGATCTGGCTCCTGTCTGCGTTGGCTGATTGTTGCGCCCTGCAACAGTTGCACCGTGCATCATTTTTCCGCCAACTTCGAAATCAGGTATCGAACTGAGCCGGTCAACTGAAAAATGGTTTCGACATAGCGAGGTGGCGAAGGTTTCTTCTTGCGCCAGCGCCATATCGTCGTTCGGTTGACGCCACACATGGTGGCGACCTGATCGGCAGACAGGTTCAGTCGCGACATTTCTGCTTCGATGTCAAACTCACCGGCCATACTCGCTAACTCGCCTTCTTGGATTCTAGCCATTTGGAGGACCATGGAGGCTCGTTGAGGCTCGGCGGCTGGGTGTTACCCAGCGGAACAGACCCGAGCGCCGCCAGTTGACCGCTAATGGCGACCGCGAGGCTGTCCGTGGATTGGTTCATGCCGCCTCCGCCGGCCGGCTGCCCGCCGTGTCGATTGGGGTGAAGCGGTTGGTGTCGAGACTGAACACCACGTCAACGTCGCCGGGCGTGCCGATCTGATCATGGTATCGGGATTTTGCGATCCGGATTTTTGAGATTGGATTGCCATTCCTGTCCTCGCCGCGCCAGATCACGATCCCCACGTCCGCCTTGTTCGCCCAGTGGGCACTGTCGCTAATATCGTAAAGGCCAGGGATCGCGAGCTTACCGTTCTCGCCCGGCCGCATTTTGGCAGGGTGAGCCGCCACGATCACGTGGACCTGATGCTTGCGAGCGAAGCGCTTGAACTCCTTGATCGCGAACCCGGTGTATTCGGTGAGGGTCATGTCGCCCGAGCGGTCATGGTCCATCTCGTTCCAGGGATCAACGATGACCAGCTTGGCACCATGCTGGATGACGGCTGCACTGCACCGTTCCAGGGTCCATTTGAGGGTGACCTGATCATCCTCGCTCGGGCAGATGAAGCTGAAATTCCGGTCGATCCAGCCGTCGGCTGAATCCAGTTCCTCGAGAGATTGATAGATCACACGTTTACCATTGAACCAGGTCCGCAGATTCCGGCGGTGGTCGATTTGAGGCTGTTGCTCGAAGGAGGCGAAGGCCACCGGCCAGCCATGGGCCTCGACCATGCGGCACGCAATGTCGGTCAGGAAGGCGGATTTCCCATGGCTCGGAATGCCGGTCACGACGCAGAAGTCCATGGGCCTCATGCGATAGTGGTTATCGAGAATTGGCATGCCGATCCGAAACGCCTGGCGTTCGGGAACCGGGGGCAAGTCCGACATGCGATAAACGCCATCTACCTTGCACCACTGGGCGCGGGCAATGGTCTCCGTCACACCCTTGTGGCCGTATTTCAGGAAGGCGTCGTTCAGGTCCTTGCAGCCTTTCGGATACCTGACCCACTTGCACCGCGCCCGACCGAGGCGAAGCGCCAAATCGTTCATGAGGGCAATGCCCGGACCGTCGCCATCGGTTGCCAGGATAATCTCCCGGATGGTTGCAAGTGCTGCGTGGGCATCGGTTAGATATGAATATTTCCGGCTGTCGGAATCCTCGCCGATCTCCTGGGATGGTGCGCCATCCGGGACGCTGACCGTCCGGGCAAAACCGCATTGCAGCGCGATCAGGGCGTCGAACTCGCCCTCGGTGATGATCAACGGCTGGTCGGCGAGTGTCTGGTCGAGGATCACATCGAAGTTCCAGAAACACTTGATCGCACCGGCGTCCTGGGTGAACCGTTTGATTCCCGCAATCGTGCGGTATTTGCGATTGACGATCCGGCCGGCCTGTTTGAAGGGAATGATCACGGTGTCAGACCCAAGTTTGTCGGAACTTTCGACGCCATGCCGCGCCAGCATTTCCGCTTCGAGTCCGCGTGCTTTCAACAATTCGAGATGTCGCAGGATCAGTTCGCTCATGGCGATCGGCTCCTTTCCAGCCGCAGTTATGGCAGTTCCAAATGATGCCATCAGCCTCTATCAGGACGGAGAGACACGGGTCCCGCTTATTGCGCCGATGCCACGAGCAATGGGGGCAAGTGGTTTTGTGGTTTCCCGGCACGGCGTTCGCCAAAGAAATGGCGTTCCTGGCCAACAGGTCGAGCTTGCCGCTCATTGTTACAGGCCTCCAACCGCTAGCCGCCGATAGCCAGAGCCATCATCATCTGGCGCGGCGGTCTTGCCTTTGGCCGGACCAAGGCAACGAGACACATAGGCGATCGGTTCAACTGCCTGTTCGATTTGCGCCTTACTGATCGCCGCCAGGATGTCGTCGGCCGAGTTTGATTTCAGCCACCGCCCAACCAGAGAACGGATATTGGATTCCGCCTTTCCAGAACGCTGCGTGAGGTAGGCAACGCCCTCGCCCCAGAGACGGTCATTCGGCGACACGGGAGCGGGCGATATTTTGCCAGTAGCGTTAGCTACTGAATCCTCTACCTCTATCTCTTGCACACCGTGCGTTATGCCATGCGCCGTGGCGCGTGCGCTGGCTTGCGCCTTGCCTCCGCCAAGCAAGTCATTGTTCTTGCTGTGCCTTGCCTCGGCACCTTTTTTGCCAATTTCTGATAGCTTCTTCATCCTCAAATCCTGGGCATCGAGAAGGTCATCACACCGCGTCAGGTGCAAGTTTGAGCCTCGTTTCCGGAAGAACTGACGGATGGTGTCAGCGTTCAACACCCAGGTCTCGATCCCGACCCTGGCGATGTTGGCGATGGCCTGATTGTTGTCGGGGATCGGGCGACGGCTGGTCATGTAGTGGTCGATCAAGCGCCGATAAATCGCGTCCTGTTCAAGATTGAGATGAAGGGTGTCCGACGAGTACAGTGACGGGAACCACTTGAACCAGCTGCTCACGGTCGCCACTCCCCGAAGTACGTGAGATAAAGTGTTCGAATGCCGACTTCATCCGCCGCGTCAATTTCAGCGTCCGCGAGCAAGTCGCATTCAATGTCGTCGAGATCGGCCACAATGTCTTCGGTGAGGTTGGCTAGGCGCTTGAGTGCGGCGACCATTTCAGTGAGTCGCCAGCGGCGTTCACGGGCTGCGTTGCATTCTGTGACCACTTGGGCCGCCAGTTCTCCAATGCTACGAGGTTCGTTATGAGGAGCGGGAGCGTTCATCAGGATGTCCGCTTGGCGAGACTTAGATCGCGCGACCCGATTGCAAGTTCACTTGTCGAGGAAACCTTCCTAGAACACTGTGACTCGGCCCAAGCGAGAAGGTCCGCCGGCGTGTACAACGGGAACCGAGCAAATTTCACAAACGGTGGGCCACCACCCACACAAGCCTTTTTGTCGAGCGTTGTTTTCTCGATCTTATACCCACGCTCCTTTAAAAAGATGGCGGCCTGAGTGCGGCGTAAAAGTGCTTGTTGGGCCAACGCGTAATCCTCCATCTGAAATGCAGCGCCAATTCGCGCTGATTTCGGAAAGGATGTGGCCCCTGAAATGGCCCGTCCATTTGGCCCATTAGCCCATAGGAAAATTGCGGGCCAATGGCGGATTCATTGGCTTTTTTAGTGGTTGTTCGGTGGCGGGCTAATTCGGGCCAATTGCTTTCGGGGTTCTTCGCCCTTGCGTTGCTCGGTAGAGCCGCGAGTCCGCCTTTATGGCATCCACAATCCTCGCCCTGGATATACTCTGTTCTGAGAAATGTGCTTTCACGCTCTTGACAATTTGCTTTTGGCCCGGCGGTTCGCAGCCTGCCAATTGGTCAGCAAGTCCGCTCAGAAATTTCTTTAGGTCTTTCTCCGGAACTGGTTTCTCTCTCGAAATTGCAGATGATGTGGCCGGGGCTATACTGTCCTTCGCGGCTTCGACATTCGCCTCGGTTTTTCTAACCGGCGCTGCCGTGGCCAAGCAATTTTCCAGCGCCTCTACATCGACCCGGACCTTCCGGTAGCGGTCCTTGATATGATGGTCCTTTGGCACACCCGATGATTCCATCCATTCAACGTAAACCGTATCGTTGCGCGCCTCACAGTAAATCCCCTGGCGTAGAAATTGCTCACTTATCTGTGTCGTATGCCCCTCGCCAGCATTGTCTCCAGAACAAAAATTGCCCCAGGCTTTGATTTTTCCCGAGGCGATCCGCTCAGCCAACCATGTACCTGCATTGTCTAGTGCGGTTTGCAATGCGGGCAGGAGAGCGATAGGCCCCGTTGGTAATTTCAGCCTACGCATCGCTTTCGGCCGAGTCCACATGAACCGTCGCAAATCGGCGCATTTGTAGCAACGCCTCCACGCAATGAAAGTTACGGCCTCAGCAAGAGAGACCGAACCCTGGTATGGTTTCAAACTTCGCATTTGCAATGCTCCAGAGAACGACGGCTCATTTGTCGCAGTGTCGCTCGATAAACCAATGCTCAGCCTGAACTCTCCACACGCCGCATCGGCAGCACCTTGCCAACACCGCCATCCAGCAGCCGTTCGACATGCTCCGCCCACAGGGTCATCGCCGCCTTTCGTTCGCGGGCGTACTCTGCGCGGTTATAGACCGCCATCACGCCGCCCTTGCTCTTGGAAACGTGATTCAAAATTCTGTCCGCGACGTGAGGCAGGACGCCCAGATTGTTGAGGCCGGTGGCGAAGGTGCGGCGAAGATCATGCAGCCGCCACGGGGCCATCGGCCTTGCGAGTTCGGCTTTCTCACCCATCTCCTTGGCAGCCTTAATGCGAGCTGCCTGTATCTCGGCGTCGATACGTTCCTTGGCGCGACCCCAGCCAGAAATCGGTGTCTCCCCGGTCGTCGAGAAAATCAGGTCGACCTTCTTGATCTTGGGCAGCGTCTTGATGATCGCCACCGCTAGCGCTGAAAGGTGAACGTCGTGCGGCTGCCCGTTCTTTGTGCGCTCGCCGGGCAGCATCCAAATTCCATTCGCAAGGTCGAGTTCCGACCATGCCATCTGCCCGACTTCCTCGCGGCGCTGGCCGGTCAGGATCAACAGCTTGTAGGCAGGCCCAAACGGCCAGTCCAGGCGCTCGGCGGCTCGCCATATCTCGACCAGTTCGGTGTCGCTGTGGACGCGCTCCCGCCGGATTTCAGGGGCTGGCTTCTCGACGCCATCGGCCGGTGACAGCTTAATATCACCGCGATTGCGCGACCAATTAAACATCGTCTTGAGGTGGGTCAGCGTCTGGTTTGCCGTCGCAGGCGCCCCACGATCCCTGATGCTCTCCACCAGCCGCACCACGTCAGGCGTGGTAATCGAGGCAATTGGCCGGTTCTGCCATTCGGAGACGACTTCCCGCTTGAGCAGCCGCTCGACCTCGTCTACTGCGCGGCGGCCCTTGGCGCGACGGCTGGCAATGAAGGCATCAACGAGGCTGCCGATCGTGTTCTCTCGGGCGGTCACCTTGCTGGTCTGGGGGTCGACGCCTTTGGCCACGTCGGACAGCAGATGCTCGGCTCGGGTCCGGGCCTGTTCGTGGGTTAGTGAACCGTGCTTGCCGATCGTAAAGCGCCGCGTCGGGAAACCGCGACCACCCATGCGGTATTGCAGGACGTAAACCTTGCGACCCGTGGGCGTGACCTTGACCCCGAAGCCAGGCAGGCTCCCGTCTCCACCATCCCAATGGAATACATCGCCCTTGCCCGACCTGAGGCCGTCCACAAGCCGCTTGGTGATCTTTCTGGCTGGCTCCCCTGCCATCGGCTAAAGCCCGTCGGAGTGCTTGCTGGCGTGCTTGCTACGCGTTCGGTTTGGTGATTGCTGGACCATTCAGCAAGCATATAGCAATCACGGAAAAGAAAACAAGCGCCAACGAGGGCAAACTTGGGAAACCAAGAAATACCTAAAATAGGCCGTTTCCTAGCCGTTTATCCAACTTAAGAAAACTTAACACTTGGTTAAGAAAACTTGGACACGGAAATTCGCAATGAGGAGGTCGTCAGTTCGATTCTGATCGGGTCCACCAGGTTTTTCGCCCCGAAATCGATACCTGCACCCTGCTTGTCGCCAAAAACAATGCGGGACAGTACACGTATCGTGGCGCGACGACTTCCACCCGGTCCGGAAAAATCCGGATCGGGCAGAAACATTGCCCGGCCGGATCGGCGGGCGGCAATTTGCCCGGAGGAAAATGCCATGACCCATGTTCGGTTGACCGCGGCCCAAGCGTTGGTGCGGTTCATGATCGCGCAAAGAACGCGCATCGATGGACAAGAGGCGCCGCTTTTCGCCGGATGCTGGGCGATCTTCGGCCATGGCAATGTCGCGGGGCTCGGCGAGGCGCTCTACCACGCAAGGGGGTCATTGCCGACCTATCGCGCGCACAACGAGCAGGCGATGGGCCTCTCCGCGATCGCCTTCGCCAAGGCAAGGGTCCGGCGCCAGATGATGGCCTGCACCACCTCGATCGGTCCGGGCGCGCTCAATCTGGTGACGGCGGCTGGCGTCGCGCACGTCAATCGGCTGCCGGTGCTGCTGCTGCCGGGCGACACCTTCGCCAGCCGGCGACCGGACCCGGTCTTGCAGCAGGTGGAGGATTTCAACGATCCCACCATCACCGCCAACGATTGCCTGCGCCCGGTCTCGCGCTGGTTCGACCGGGTCACGCGCCCCGAGCAACTCCTGTCCACCCTGCCGCGCGCCATCCAGATCCTGACCGACCCGGCCGATTGCGGCCCGGTCACCATCGCCATGTCCCAGGACGTCCAGGCCGAGGCCTTCGACTATCCCGAAGCCTTTTTCGCAGGCCGCCTGCACACACCAAGGCGCCCGGGCGCCGATCCGGACGAATTGGCCCGCGCAATCCGGTTCCTTGGCCAAGCCGCCAGGCCCCTCATCATCGCAGGGGGCGGCGTGCTTTATTCCGAAGCGACAGAGCGCTTGCGCGACTTTGCGCTGAAGCGCGGCATTCCGATCGCCGAAACCCAGGCCGGCAAGGGTGCGCTTGCCTGGAACGATCCGGCCAATATGGGATCGATCGGGGTCACCGGCACCAGTGCCGCCAATGAGCTGGCGCGTGAATGCGACCTGGTCCTTGCCATCGGCACCAGGTTGCAGGATTTCACCACGGGATCCCGGGCCCTGCTGCCCGAGGAGGCCACCCTCATCCAGTTGAACATCGCCGCCTTCGATGCCGGCAAGCATGGCGCGCAATCGCTCGTGGGCGATGCCAGGCGCGTTCTCGGCGAACTCGATGCCGCGTTAGGAGAGTACCGCGCACCCGCCCGCTGGCAGGAGAAGGCTAGCGCCGCGATCGCCGCCTGGAACAAGGTGGCAAGCCGCGCGACCCAATCCAGCAACGTAGCGCTCCCCAGCGATGCCCAGGTCCTGGGCGCGGTCAATCGCAAGGCGCCCGAGGGTGCCATCATGGTCTGCGCGGCCGGCGGTTTGCCCGGCGAGTTGCACAAGCTCTGGCGCACGTCGCGGCCGGGCGGATATCACTTGGAGTACGGGTTTTCGTGCATGGGCTACGAGATCGCCGGTGGTCTCGGCGTCAAGATGGCCAGGCCCGAGAGCGAGGTCTTCGTGCTGGTGGGCGACGGCTCGTATTTGATGCTGAATTCCGAGATCGCGACCTCGGTCATGCTGGGCAGGAAGCTCGTCATCGTCGTCCTCGACAATCGCGGCTATGGCTGCATCAACCGGCTGCAGCAGGCCTGCGGGGGCGAAAGTTTCAACAATCTGTTCGATCACGTCGACCACAAGGCTGACGAGGCCCTGGTCGATTTCGCCGGACACGCGCGAGCACTGGGCGCATTGGCCGAGAAGGTCGAGGGCATTGCGGATTTGGAACTGGCGCTGGAGCGCGCCAGCGCCTCGACCAGGACCCATGTCATCGTCATCGACACCGATCCACTGACGACCACCAAGGAGGGCGGCGCGTGGTGGGACGTCGCGGTCCCGGAAGTCTCCGAGCGCGCGGGCGTCAGGAACGCGCGCGCGGCCTATGTGATCGCAACCGCCAAGCAGAAGCTCGCCTGAGGACAGGGGCGATGGATTCTTCACAAGCCCCGCCCCCATCCTCAGCGGTGGCGGCGGTGACAGTTGAGCGCCGGATCGTCATCGTGGGCGGCGGGGCCGGCGGGCTGGTGCTGGCGAGCAAGCTTGGCCGGCGCCTGGAAACCAAGGGCAAGGCGCGCGTGACACTCATTGATTCCAGTCTTACCCATGTTTGGAAGCCGCTCTTGCATGAAGTCGCCGTGGGCACCCGCGATTCCAATAAGGACGACGTGATCTATTTCGGCCACGCCAAGGCCCATCGCTTCGACTTCCAGCAAGGGCGGATGATTGGGCTCGATCGCGCCAAAAAGCATCTGATCCTGGCCCCAATCCTCGATTCGGACGGGACCGAGCTCATTCCTACGCGCCTCGTGCCCTATGACGATCTCGTCATCGCGATCGGGGGCATCTGCAATGATTTCGGCACGCCGGGCGTCAAGGAGCATTGCCAGTTCCTGGATACCCAGGCCGAGGCCGAGCAGGTTCAAAGGCGGCTGCTCAGCGCCTGCTTGCGCGCCCATGCGCGCAGTGGCGCGCTGGAACCCGGACAATTGGGCGTGGTCATCATCGGCGCCGGGGCGACCGGCGTGGAATTGGCGGCCGAGATGCACAAGGCGACCCGCCAGATGGTCGCCTATGGGATCGATCGCATCGATCCCGAGCGTGATGTCAAGATCACCCTCATCGAGGCCGCGCCCAGCGTGTTGCCCGCCTTGCCCGAGCGGCTGCAGGAGGCCACGCTGGAGCAGCTTGACCGATTGGGCGTGCATGTTCTGACCAACACGCGCGTCATCGAGGCCAATACCGAGGGCATCCGCACCGACGGCGGTCAATTCATCCCGGCCGAAATCCGGGTGTGGTCGGCGGGCGTCAAGGCGCCCGATTTCCTTAGCGAGCTCGATGGATTGGCAACCAATCGCTCCAACCAGTTGATCGTGGATCGATATCTGCGAACCACGCGCGATTCCAACATCTACGCGATCGGCGATTGCGCCCAATGCCCGGACCAGGATGGCAAGCCGGTCCCGCCGCGGGCCCAGGCCGCCTACCAGCAGGCCCTAACGCTCGCACGAAATCTGGCGCGGGCATCCGGACAAGCGGAGCAGCCCTTCGTCTATCGCGATTACGGCTCGCTGATTTCCCTCAGCTACAGCACCATCGGCAGCCTGATGGGCAATCTCCTGGGCAGCGTCACGATCGAGGGCAAGATCGCGCAACTGACCTACAGGCTGCTCTACAAGAAGCACCAATTGGCGCTGCATGGCTGGCTGTGGGTGGCGCTGACCAGCCTCATCAATCTCATCCGGCTCAAGACCGAGCCGCGGCTGAAGCTGCACTGATACGGTTTGATTCCATGTTGGCATCATGCTTTGAATCGTCATCGCCGGCCCTAGGGACCCAAGTCCGGGGGTGATCCGGAGATCCATGGAATGCTTGGCGCTCGAGCCCGGGCATGACACGGGAAACGGGCGTTACCGCCGAAACAAGGGTTGCTCCAGGCCATGACCGAGATTCGATGCCTTTTGGATTGCAAGGCGGAGATCGGGGAAAGCCCGGTCTGGTCGCAAGAGGAACAGGCGCTCTATTGGGTCGACATAATGGCGCCGGCACTTTATCGCCTGGATCCGGCCACTGGCACCACGCGAAGCTGGAAAATGCCGGCCTCGATCGGTTCCTTCGGCCTGCGCGAGCAAGGCGGGGCGGTGGTTGCCCTTCGCACCGGCTTCCATTTGTTCGATTTCGCGGCCGAGCGCCTATCCTTCGTGACCAATCCCGAGCCGGACAAGCCGGCCAATCGCCTGAATGACGGCAAGGTGTCGCCCGATGGCCGGTTCTTTGCCGGGTCGATGGATGACCAACGCATGAGCCGGCTCTTGGGCTCGCTCTATCGGCTGGACCCGGATGGATCCTGCCATCGGATGGTCGGCGATCTGATCGTTTCCAATGGCCTCGCCTGGAGCGCCGACGCCAAGACCATGTTCCATTCCGATTCCAGGGGCAAAGTGATCCACGCCTATGATTACGATGCTTCGAACGGCGCCATGTCGGCCAAGCGCGTGGTGGCGCGCCCCGACGAGGAGACCGGCCGGCCCGATGGTGGGGCCACCGACATGGAGGGCTATTACTGGAGCGCCGGGATTTCCGCCGGCGTGCTCAATCGCTGGTCGCCCGATGGCAGGCTCGACCGAAGGATCGAGATGCCGTGCGCGGCGCCGACCATGCCGTGCTTTGGAGGGGCCAACATGAAGACGATTTTCGTGACCTCGCTGAGGGGCCACGTGGCGCCGGAGAAACTCGCGGCCAAGCCGCTTTCGGGCGGCATTTTCGCCTTCGAGGTCGATGTGCCCGGCGTGCCTGTCGCCAAGTTCAAGGGTTGAGGAGCGCCGGGTGCCATGAACGTCTGCATGATCGGCCATGGCATGATGGGCAATTGGCACTCAGAAGCGCTCAAACGAACCGATGCGGTCTTGCACACTTTGGTCGGAAAACGGCCCGAGGCTGCCAAGGAGTTCGCCGAGCGCCATGGCTACCGGAAATGGACCGATTCGCTTGGGCCGGCACTCGCCGATCCCGAGATCGACATGGTCATCGTCGGCAGCCCCAGCGACCAGCACGAGGCCCAAGCGATCCAATGCCTGGAGGCCGGCAAGCACACGCTGATCGAGATCCCCGTGGCCATGAGTCTCGCCGGCGCCAAGCGGGTGATCGCGGCTGGCGAACGGAGCGGCAGGACCTACGGCCTTTGCCATCCGATGCGCTTCCGGCGCGAGCGCGAGGGCTTGCGGGCGCGCATCCGCGAAGGCGAGGAGAACATTCGCCACATCGCCGGACGCTTCTTCATCAAGCGCCTGGTGAATATCGGCGCCACCGGCTATCGGCGCAGCTGGACCGACAACATCCTGTGGCACCATTTTTGCCACTTCGTGGATCTGGGCCTGTTCCTGTTCGACGGCGCCCCCCTGCGGCGGGTCCAGAGCAGCATGGGCCCGTGCCATCCCGCGACCGCCATTCCCATGGAATGCACGATCCTGCTTGAGGCCGAGACCGACCAGACGCTGCTGGTGCACGGTTCCTACCACGCCACCTATCGTTTCTACGACAAGCTGATCGTGACCGATCGCGAGACCTATTTCTACGACATCCTTGCCGGCACGCTGAAGACCGAGGGCGGTGTCACCCCGATCGAGACCGAGCAGGAGAATTGCGCCAGGGTGATTTTCGATTTCCTGGATGCCATTCGCGAGGGCCGACCACCCTTGGCCTCCGGGCCAACGATCCTGCCAGCGATGGCGGTGTTGCAGCAGGTGCAGGACGATTGGGACCAGCGGCACGGTGCCATGAGCATTCCCGGGCGCCCGCTGGGATAACGAGGGCGAAACGGATCAGGGCATTGGGTCGGGTCGGCGCGAGTGCTATGAAGGTGGACCAAGTTTCAGCGGGCGGGGGCCGGGCATGCGTGAAAACAGATTGCGGAGTCTCTGGGCCAAGGACCAGGCGGTTGTCAATGGCTGGCTGCATCTACCGAGCGCATTCGCCGCCGAGACCATGGCCCATGCCGGCTGGGATTCGCTGACCATCGACATGCAGCACGGCGTGGTCGATTACCAGGCGGC
Source organism: uncultured Rhodospirillaceae bacterium (assembly GCA_964542425.1). Taxonomy (GTDB): domain Bacteria; phylum Pseudomonadota; class Alphaproteobacteria; order Dongiales; family Dongiaceae; genus Dongia_A. Next base: position 21,194 of record CAZIUB010000035.1, read on the forward strand.
TCTCACCATGCTGATCGCGATCTCGACCACCCAGACCGTGCCCATGGTGCGCGTGCCCTGGCTCGATCCCGGCATTGTGATGAAGATGCTGGATGCCGGCGCCTATGGAATCATCTGCCCGATGGTGAACAACCGGGAAGATGCCGAGGTGCTGGTTTCGGCCACCCGCTATCCGCCCAAGGGCCAGCGCTCTTTTGGCCCGATCCGAGCGACGCTCTATGCCGGCGCCGATTACGCCAGCCAAGCCAACGAAACGATCGTCGCCTTCGCTATGATCGAAACCAGGGAGGCGCTGGACAAATTGGACGATATCTATTCGGTGGATGGGTTGGAGGCGATCTATATCGGTCCCTCGGATTTGTCGCTGGCCTTGGGCTGCACGCCGCGATTGGACCAGGACGAGAAGCCGGTGGTGGACGCCATCGATCTCATCCTGCGCAAGGCGCGCGAGCGCGGCATCGTCGCCGGCATCCACAATGGAACGCCGGAATACGCACGCAAGATGATCGACAAGGGATTCCGGTTCGTCACCATCGGGTCGGACGCGCGGCTGATGGCGGCGGGCGCGCAACAAGTCGTGGCGAAGATGCGGGCGGAGCCGGCAGTAACGGCCAAGTCCGGCGCCTATTGAAACGCGCTCGCCAGGGGGCCGGGGGTGAGACGATGACCGAATCGAGATCGCGCAAGAGGCCCGAGCAATTGCGATCCCATCGCTGGTTCGGAATCGACGATTTGCGCGCCTTCGGCCATCGCTCGCGGGTCAAGCAGATGGGCTATGGCCCAGAGGATTACGCCGGCAAACCGGTGATCGCCATCCTCAACACCTGGTCCGATATCAATCAATGCCACGCCCATTTCAAGGAGCGTGTCCTGGACGTGAAGCGCGGCGTGCTGCAGGCAGGCGGCTTCCCGCTGGAATTGCCGGCGATGTCGCTGTCCGAGCCCTTCGTCAAGCCCACGACCATGCTTTATCGCAACTTCCTGGCCATGGAGGCGGAGGAATTGCTGCGCAGCCACCCGGTGGATGGCGCGGTACTGATGGGAGGCTGCGACAAGACCACGCCCGGCCTGCTGATGGGCGCCATTTCGATGAACCTCCCCACCATCTTCGTGCCGGCCGGCCCGATGCTCCGGGGCAATTATCGTGGGCAAGTGCTGGGCTCGGGCTCGGATTCCTGGAAATACTGGGCCGAGTTGAGGGCCGGCAACATCACCAGGCAAGATTGGGCCGAGATCGAGAGCGGCATCGCGCGCTCACCCGGTCATTGCATGACCATGGGCACCGCCTCGACCATGACCGCGATCGCCGAGGTGATGGGATTTTCGCTCCCCGGCGCGTCTTCCATTCCGGCGCCCGATTCCAATCACCCGCGTCTGTGCGCGGCTTCCGGCAGGCGCGCGGTCGAGATGGTGTGGGAGGATTTGAAGCCCTCCGACATCCTAAGTGCCTCGGCGATCGACAATGCCATTCGCTGCCATCTGGCGATGGGCGGCTCGACCAACGCCATGATCCATGTGGTGGCGATGGCCAGGCGCGCCGGAATTCCTTTGACCCTCCATAGGTTCGACGAACTTGCCCGCCAGATCCCGGTCTTGGCCAATGTGCGGCCTTCGGGCCAGTATCTGATGGAGGATTTTTACTATGCGGGGGGCATCCTGGCGCTGCTGGCCGAATTGGGTCCCGACCTCGATACCGACTGCCGCAACGTGAACGGGAAGACCATCGGCGAGAACATCGCCGGTGCAAGCGTTTTCAGCCGCGAAATCATCCGCGCCCGCGACAACCCGGTCTCTAGGGAAGCGACCGCGATCCTTTATGGTAATCTCGCCCCCAACGGCGCGGTCATCAAGCCATCGGCCGCCGATCCGCGCTTTTTGAAGCATCGCGGGCCGGCGCTTGCGTTCGAGAATTACGAGCACATGGCCGCGACGGTCGACCGCGACGATCTCGAGGTGACGCAAGATCACGTGCTGGTGCTGAAGAATGCCGGGCCGGTCGCAGCCGGCATGCCGGAATGGGGCATGCTGCCGGTGCCCAAGAAGCTCTTGAAGCAGGGCGTGCGCGACATGATGCGGATTTCGGATGCGCGCATGAGCGGCACCTCCTACGGCGCCTGCATCCTGCACGTCTCGCCCGAGGCGGCTTTGGGCGGGTTGCTGGCCTTCGTGCAAACAGGCGACATGATCGAGGTTGACGTCGCCAAACGCCGCGTCGATCTGCGGGTCGGAGAGGACGAGATTACCCGCCGCAAGGTCGGTTGGGTTCCGATGCCGCCACCCGCGCGCGGTTATGGGCGGCTGTTCGCCCAGCACATCCAGCAGGCGCATGAGGGCTGCGATTTCGATTTCCTGCTCGGCACCGAACGATTGCCGGAACCGGAAATCCACTGAGCCCAATTTCGGTGATTTCGGTGACAGAATTCCGGTGATGGGGTGGACGGCGCCCGCCCTTGGCATCTGATGTGCCATGATGGTCGTTGTCGAAACGTCTCATCGAAGGAGCACCGTCCATGGACAAGACTACAGCACACACCGCCATTGTCGCCATCGGGATCGATATAGCCAAGAACGTTTTTCAGGTTCACGGGGTGGACTTGTCCGGCGCGATCGCCGTTGAGCGCGCCGTGAAGCGCCGCGAGTTGCTGGCGTGGGCGGCGAAGTTGCCGCCTTGCCTGATCGGCCTGGAGGCTTGCGCCAGCGCGCATCACTGGGCGCGCGAGCTGGCGCGGTTCGGGCACGAGGTTAAGTTAATGCCGCCTTCTTACGTGAAGGCCTATGTGCGCCGCCAGAAGAACGACGCGGCCGACGCGGCGGCGATCTGCGAGGCGGTGACACGCCCGGCGATGCGTTTCGTGCCGGTCAAGAGCGTGGCGCAACAGGGCGTGCTCGTGCTGCACCGGGCGCGCCGGCTTCTGGTCGGCCAACGCACGGCGTTGACCAATGCCTTGCGCGGGCATCTAGCGGAGTTCGGCGTGGTGGCGGGGCAGGGCGCGCGCCAAGTCGCGGCGCTCGCCGCCGTGGTCGAGGGCACGGGCGAGGGCACGGGCGAGGTCTACCTGCCGGACGAGGCGCGCGGGGCGCTCGGGGCGCTGGTTCGACAGATGGACAGCCTCGCCGACGAGATCACCGATCTCGACCGGCGGATCCTGGCGTGGCACCGCGCCGACGCGACGAGCCGCCGGCTGGCGACGATCCCCGGCATCGGGCCGCTGACGGCCTCGGCCATCGCGGCGAGCGTCACCGATCCATCGATATTCGCTTCCGGACGCGAGTTCGCGGCCTTCCTGGGCCTGGTGCCGCGCCAGTCCTCGACCGGCGGCAAGGAGCGGCTCGGGCGAATCTCGAAAATGGGCGACCGCTACATCCGCACGCTGTTGGTGGTGGGCGCGACGGCGGTGCTGCGCTTCGCCAAGAAGGGCGGCTCGCCATCGCAAACATGGGGCGAGGCGGTCTTGCGGCGCAAGCCTTTCAAGGTCGCTGCGGTGGCGCTCGCCAACAAGACCGCCCGCATCGCCTGGGCGGTGCTGACGCGCGGAGAAACATATCGGGCGGACCGGATCGACGAGCCGGCGATGACAGCCGCCTGACGGCGGCCGGCGCGGGCGAACTGATAAGATAGCGAGTTTGGCGGGGTGCAAGGAGATGATGCGAACCGGGTCGAGCCGGTGACCGGGACACCCCGATACACTGTCGGCGCCAATGAGCGCGATTCGGTGATAGGGACCCGATGTCAGCGGACAACATCAGGGCCAGCAGGCAAATGTCCTGCACAAACAGGCCGGACACATGACCGCACCCGACTACGTTGCATCACCTCACAAAGCCTCTTGCCAAATGGGCGCCGTCCACCCCATCACCGGAATTAGGAATTCGGAATTCTAATTCCTAATTAAGTGCACTGTCACCGCAATTCGAAATGCCAGCTTCAGGCCGCGAGCTTGAGGCCGGCCTGGACGCAGGTTTCGGCGAGAAAGCCGCGGCCAAGCTTGGCATAGGTCGCCGGATGCGCGAGGCGCGGGTCCTGTTCCGCCTCCTGCACAAGCCATCCGGAATAGCCCGCCTTGGCCAGGACCTTGAACACGGATTTGAAATCGACCATCCCATCGCCGGGTGCTGTAAAAACGCCGCACAGAACCGCCTCGGAAAAACTCACGTCGCGGGAACGGCACGCGGCCAGCGCATAGCGCCGCACGTCCTTGCAATGGACGTGGCGGATGCGCGAGGCATATTTGCGCGCGAGCGCCACCGGATCGCCCCCGGCGAAGGTGAGGTGCCCGGTATCGAGCAGCAGTCCAACCGATTCCCCGCAATTCTCCAGCAGCCTTTCGATGTCCTCGGGCGTCTCGATCATCGTGCCCATGTGATGGTGCACGGCCATCGGCACGCCTTGGGCCTGGAGATATTCGGCGACTTGCGAGAAGCGCTGGCCGAGGCGCCGCCACTCGGCCGCCGTTTCGAGGCGCGGCCTGGAGCCAAGGCCGGCGCCGACATGGTTCACGATGTCGCTGGTCGTTTCGGCGAAGACCATCACCGGCGCCTTGAGGGCACGCAGCAATTTGAGGTGCGGCTGCATGGCGGCGATTTCGGCCTTGGCATCCTGGCTCGCCAATGTCGCCGAATACCAGCCCGAGACCAGTCGCAGGGAATGACGCTTCAGGATCGGGCCCAAGCGCTCTGCCTGGCGCGGAAACTTCCGCCCCAATTCGATGCCGGAGAAGCCGGCCGCCTTGGCCTCGGCAAGGCAGGTTTCCACGGAGATGAAATCGCCCAGCCAGCCCATGCAATCGTTGGTCCAGCCGATCGGATTGATGCCCAGTCGCACGCTCATTTGAAGGTTCCACCCTGTTTCAAATTGCCCGGCCGTCGATGGCCGCCAATTCCGCCTAGTGCCAACTTTCCAAGAAGCGTGATACAGGAAATGTTCCAGTGCTTCCAGGAAAGTTCGGTGCCAGGCCCCATGGTCCGGGCGCCCCGCCTTCTGTCCTGGTCGCCGCCGAGTGAACTTCGCATCGAGGAACGAGCCCATGCCCAACCAGTGGATCGAGGCGTGCAAAGTGGACGATGTCGAGGAAGAGGACGTCATCGCCTTCGATCATGGCGATCGGACATTCGCGATCTATCGCTCGGCCGAGGGCGAGTTTCATGCCACCGACGGTTTGTGCACGCACGAGCAGGTGCATCTGGCCGATGGATTGGTAATGGGCGACATCATCGAATGCCCGATGCATAACGGGCGTTTCAATTACAAGACCGGGGAGGCCAAGGGCGCGCCGGTCTGCGTCAATCTGGCGACCTATCCGGTGAGGATCGAGGCCGGGAGGGTGCTGATCGATATCGGCTAACCAGTGCCAAATTTCGAAATTGCGCGATCCCGTGAAACACAACAATTGTTTCGCGAAAGTTGGCGCATTTTACCGATTTTCAGTACCCGCCGGCGTCGATTGGCGGGGTCAATTCGTTGAATCAATTGTCGGCGAATGTGGGTGCTAGAGCAATGGCCCCGGGCATGGTCATCGTGGGCGCCGGCGAATGCGGCGCACGCGCTTGCCTTGGCCTACGCGATGGTGGTTATCAGGGGGCGATCACGCTCGTCGGCGCGGAGCCCTATCCCGCTTATGAACGGCCGCCCCTTTCCAAGCAGGCCCTGGTGGCCGAGGCCGACCCTTCGCCAAAGGTGGTCGCCACCTCGCTCCAATTGGAAGAGCGCAAGATCAACTTCATTGCGGCCAATCCGGCCGTCGCCATCGATCGGGCGGGAAAATTCGTATCGCTGGCGGACGGCACCAGGCTCGCCTATGACAAGCTGCTGCTCGCGACCGGTGCCGAGCCGCGTCGCTTGGGCCTGGCCGACGCGCTCGGCCAGCGCGCGGCCTATCTACGGAATTTCGACGATATGCTGCGGCTGCGCCACGAATTTCAGCCGGGCAGGCGCATTGCCATCGTCGGGGGTGGTTTCATCGGCCTGGAACTGGCGGCGAGCGCCAGGCGGCGCGGCGCTTCCGTCTGCGTCATCGAGGCCTTGGCGCGCCTTCTCTCTCGTGGTGTTCCAGAGGAAATCGCCACGATTGTCGCCCAGCGCCATCGGGCCGAGGGAGTCGAGATCGTTTGCGGCTTGAGTGTCGCTACCATGCGCGAGGACGGGGCCGGAATCCAAATCGCGCTCTCGGACGGAAGATCGATTGCCGCCGATCTGGCGGTGATCGGCGTGGGCGCTCTGCCCAGTACCGCCCTTGCCGAAGCAGCCGGGCTCTCGCTCGACAACGGAATCGCGGTCGATGATCGGCTCGCGACCAACGATCCCGCGATCCTGGCGGCGGGCGATTGCTGCTCGTTCCCCCTATCTCTCTATGGTGGGCGCCGGGTTCGCCTCGAATCCTGGCGCAACGCGCTGGATCAGGGCGCACTGGCGGCTCGCAACATGATGGGCGCTGGCGAGCCCATCTCCGCCGTGCCGTGGTTCTGGTCCGATCAATTCGAGCTCATCCTGCAAATCGCCGGATTGATCGACGAGGGCAAGGAGATGATTCGGCGCGACCTGGGCGACGGCACCTTCATCCTCTTTCATCTGGCGACGGACGGAAGGCTGGTCGCCGCCAGCGGCATCGGCAAGGGCAATGCGGTGGCGAAGGATATCCGCCTCGCCGAAAAGCTGATCCTCCAGCGCGCGCGGCCCGATCCGGCCTCGCTGGTGCGGCCGGAATTCAAGTTGAAATCGCTGCTGGCTGGATCTCGCTGAGCCGCCGAGCATCTTTAGTGGGTGGCCTGTTATGGCGCCTGATCCACGCGCGGCAGGCGATCGTCGAGGTGGAGCCAAGGCACCTTGTCGGCCACGTAGATGTGCTGCTCGCGTTCCGGCGGATGGCCGGGATGTCCGCCGCCATCGAGAACGCCGCTATTGATCAGGATGATTCCGGGCATCGATGCGTCTTCGCACAGAACCTGACAACCGCAATTTCCGCAGAAGCGCCGATCCACGCCGGGCGATGATACATAGGTGCGAAGGGTGTCCGCGCCGGCGATGATGCGGATCGCATCCGCGGGATAGACGGAGAAGGTCTGGTAGAGCGAGCCGGTGACCCGCCGGCACATCGAGCAATGACAATGATAGGTCTGGCTCGCTGGCTTGGCGATGGCGACCCGAACATTCCCGCAGAGACACCCGCCAGCCCGCGCGAAATTGGCTTCCATTGCTTTGGCCTCCCTAGACATGGTCACGCGGAATTTTGAGCGACCAGTTCCTGGCGAAAACACGATCATCGCCCTCGAAGGCGTCAAGCGTGGCACTCACCAGGAAATGGGTCTCGGTCGCGGTCATGATGATCCGGGTTTCGCTGCCGATCCTCCAATCGCCGCGACGATAGAGCCGCCGGCTGCCGATGTCGACCCTGGCGCTCAAGGGATCGTCGGGCGCCACCGAATAGTTGCTGTCGCGCCAGGCGCCGACTTCCAAATCGATGTCGTCCAGGCGGCGGATGCCTTCGTTTCCGGTGCGCCGGACAAATCCCCGACCCGACATGACGTCATGTCCGATACTCCAGTCGTTCTTGGCCGGCTCGATCACGCTCTGACGGAGAGGCTCGGCGCATTCGGGTAGGCCAAAGGGCTTGAGCGCTTCATCCTCCGCGCGGGGGCGACGCGTGGGCAGGGTGAGCGCGCATCGGCCTAGATTGAGGTCGAGTGTCACCGCCTTGGGCGATGGCCAAGCGATCGGCCAATAGGCGCTGGAGAGGGCGATGCGCAAACGGTTTCCCTTGGCGAAAAGATGCGCGATGCCGTTCAGCATGAGGCGCACGGAATAGCCACGGGCCGCCTCCAGCGGTTTCACATCCTCATGCCCGTCCCGATGTGTGAGATTGAGAAGGCCGTAGGAAACCCTGGTGACCGCACCATCGGCCATGATTTCGCACAAGGTGGCGGCAAGAAAGGCGGATGGCCGATCGGAGACAAGCTCCAGCTCCAGCTCCGGAAATCCAAGAATTTCCAGATCCCCGGCCAGGGGCGCGGAATCGAAGACCAACTGGCCGCCTTCCTCGATCCGCTGGTCCAGGGATTGATCGGGGATGAGGCCATAGGGGCACCATTTGGCCGCCGCCTGCCCCGTCGTTTGATGTGGGTGAATGCGCGCGGCACCTTCCGCCGCCTTGGCGCCGGCCTCGCCCAGGGAGCCCGTCAGCAGCGGCCGGCGCTCACGCGCGATATTGGGCGAGGGCCAGGAAGGTTCGGTAACCCAGCGTCCGGGGCGCTCCTCGTAATAGGGCTTGGGGGGAACCGGGTCTTCCATCCACAGGCGGAACATCGGCTCGTTCATGATCCCGGTTGGCTTACCCTTCAGCCAGTGATCCCACCAGCGCAGGGATTCCTGGAGGAACCCGATCGCCGGGCCGGGCAGACCCAGGTGCGGGTACTTGTGGCCCCACGGCCCGACCAGCCCCTTGCGCGGACAGCGCATATTGGCCAGCAGCCGCGGCACGGCG
>CAZIUB010000036.1:0-29526 GCA_964542425.1 uncultured Rhodospirillaceae bacterium
GACCCCGCAGCAGCCGGGCAGCTGCTCAAGAGTCGCAAGCGCATCGGCATTTTCTTCGGTCGCACCGACGTAAAAGGCCACGTGACAACTCACGCGGCCGCGGGCGCGATGTATCTTTTCCGCAAGCTTCCCGGCGTCGGCCGTGCTCGGCTGTGTGTTTGGCATCTCGAACACGGCGGTGACGCCGCCCAGGATCGCGGCGAGGGTTCCGGTCGCAAGGTCTTCCTTGTGCTCGAATCCGGGCTCACGAAAGTGCACCTGGGTGTCGATCACGCCGGGCAGAATGGTGAGCCCCAGCGCATCGAACCGGGCGGCGCTCACGCCGTCGCTGAAATCGCCAAATGCCGCGATCCGACCTTGCCTCACCCCTATATCCAGGTTTTCCAGGCCGTTAGGCGTCGCCACCGAGCCCCCGGTCAGGATCAGATCAAATCCCGCCATTGCCTGTGTTCCCAACCATGCCAGATGCGACATCTGTAATCGCCGGACATCGGGCGCGCAAGCGTTGCCAAATCGGCCCCCGCCGGTCGCGCTCGGCGTGACGCGGATCGCCAGTGTTCCGCAACCGACATTGCGCTCCCGGGACACGGTCCGCCCGGAACACCAGCATACTCTATGGCATGTGTTGTGGTTCCAACGGGAATGACTGGGAATCAAACGTTGGAACCACAACACTAGATGCGGTAAAATGCACGCCAGAAAATCGGGACAATATATCCATGTCGATCATCCTTGGGATGAATGAATTGCGGGTGAAACTGGAGGAGCTGCGCTCGGAGCATCGCGATCTGGACGAAGTCATTCACCGACTGGCGGAAACCTCGCCGTTCAATCAATTGCAGATCCAGCGGCTGAAAAAGCGCAAACTGGCGCTGAAGGACATGATCACCCAGATCGAGAGCAAGCTGCTGCCCGACATCATCGCCTGATTCGGATCATCAAGCCGACGCCGACAGACCGATCCCGGCTGGTCGCGCCTAACGCGGGTTGTGGCCAATCCCCTAGTGTCGTGGTTCCAACGTTTGATTCGCAATCATTCCCGTTGGAACCACAACACATGGCATTCCCATTTGCTAGTGTTCCGGGCCGACATGTCCCTGGAGCGGAATGTCGGTTGCGGAACACTAGGCCGGCGCCTTTTGCTGCCATTTGCCGGCGGAATCCTGCTGGAAGTAAACTAACTGGCGGCCCTGGTCCTTGTGCTCGCGCCAGCGTTCGCGGGCCGCGGCAACGGCCGACGGATCGTTGCCGTCAAACAGGTCGCAGACCAGGGTGAATTCTCCGACTTGCCCCCAGGTCGCGCCATCGCATTGCACGAGAACCTTGGCCGCGTTGGGGTTGACGCTTTCATGGGTCAAGTAGATCGGTTGGCGCGAATCGTGGCCATCGCGCGCCGTGCCGTGCGGCAGAAAGGAATTTTCCCGAAAGGTCCATAGCCAGGCCGACAACGCCTCGGCGCGCTCGGCCGATCCGACCAGCACCAGCACCCGGCCGTCGCGCCCTAGCGCGCGTTCGAGGATGACCGGCAGTGCCTCCTCCAGCGTCTTGCGCCGCAGATGATAGAACCGGATCTCCGTCATTGGCACTGGCGCCATCGAGGGAGGCGGCACTACTTTCCCTCGAAATGCCGGGCCACCAGATGATCGAGCAACCGCAAGCCAAATCCGGTGGCGCCACGCGGGGCGATCGGGCTGTCCTTGTCGGCCCAGGCCATCCCGGCGATATCGAGATGCGCCCAATGCACGCCCTTCTGGATGAAACGCTGCAGGAATTCGGCGGCGACGATGGAGCCGGCGCTGCGGCTGCCGCTGATATTCTTCACGTCGGCGGCCGGCGAATCCATCATCTTGTTGTAGGCCGGCGCCAGTGGCAGCCGCCACAACAGCTCGCCGGTCGCCTTGCCGCATTCAAACAAGTTCTTGGCCAAGCCGTCATTGTTGCAGAACAGGCCGGCATAAATGTTGCCGAGTGCGATCACGATGGCCCCGGTCAAGGTAGCGAGGTCGATGATCGTGGCCGGCTTGAAGGTCTCCTGCGCGTACCACAGGGCATCGGCCAGAACCAGGCGGCCCTCGGCGTCGGTATTCAGAACCTCGATGGTTTGGCCGGACATCGACGTGACGATGTCGCCCGGCCGCTGCGCGCCACCCGAGGGCATATTCTCGACCAGCCCAACCACGCCGACGGCGTTCACCTTGGCCTTGCGCGCCGCCAGCGCGCGCATCAGCCCGATCACCACCCCGGCCCCGGCCATGTCCCACTTCATCTCTTCCATGCCCTGAGCGGGCTTCAGCGAAATTCCGCCGGTGTCGAAGGTCACGCCCTTGCCGACAAAAGCGACCGGCGCCTTCTTGGAATCGTCGCCACCCTGCCACTGCAAGGTGACCAGCTGGCTTTCCCGCTCGCTCCCTTGACCGACACCGAGAAGGGCGCCCATGCCCAGACGTTTCATTTCCTTTTCGCCCAGAATCTCGACCTTAAGGCCGAGGCTGGCCAGCTTGCGCGCCTCGGCGGCCAGGAAAGCCGGGAAAACGACATTGGCCGGCTCGGAAACGAGATCGCGCGTGAAATTGACGGATTCGACCACCTTTTCCTGGGGCTCGAACTGCCCCTTGGCGGAAGCCGGATCTTTGACCAAGCAGGTCAGCCGTTTCAAACTCGGCTTTTGCTCGGGCTTTTCCTTGGTCTTGTATTTGTCGAATCGATAGGCGCGAAGGCTGGCGCCGATCGCGAACTGGGTCGCAAGATCTCTCTCGGCAAGTGTCGCGCCCGGCAATGCCTCGACCCAGATCGCGAATTCCTTTTCGCCGGCGGCGTTGAGCGCGGCCACCGCCCGCCCGGCCAGGGCCTGCGCCGCCAGCGCGTCGAATTTAGCCGGCGCGCCGGTGCCAGCCAACACGATTCGGCTGGCCTCGATGCCCTGCGGAGCGACCAATGTGAGGAGCTCCTCCGCACTGCCCTTGAAGCGGCTGACCGCCAGCGCGCGCGCGATGGCGCCCTTGGTCAATTTATCCAGCCGCTGCGCGCAATGCCCCAGCTTGCGGCCCTCGCCGACCAGCGCCACCACGGCACCCAGCGTCGGAATTTCCTGTTTGGCAAACGCGACCCGCATCTCCGGTTTTTCCTTCTCCTGTCCGCGCCATTCGATGGTGGTCGCGGAGTGTCGGCGACCCGCCCGCCAAATCCATGAAAATTGTGGACGAGTGCAAGCAACATGCTACCTTACCGCACGATTTGGGGAATGATAAGGGGGCGCGGGCAGTGGCGCTCGCGATCGGCTGGTATCGCGCCCCCCGGGAGAACCCGCCGTCGCTGATGGCCGATTGGAGCCAACTGACCCCGCCAACGCACACCGGCGGATACTATCTATTTAGTAACATGCGGCCCAACTTTCGTGGAAACTCGGAGCGTTTCGTGTATCACGGTTTTTCGAAAGTTGGCACGGGGGGAAGCAGCGAGAACGTGCCGATACCGTGCCGGAACCTGGGATTGGCCACCTGGCGATGGTCCATTTGGGCCATGGCGCTGGTTCTCGCTCCGGCCGCCGGGGCGCTTGCCGATGATCCCGCCACCATCGAATCGCCGATCGCCGCCATTGATCCCACCGCCGCCCTATCGCCGATCGCGACCGACGACGAACCGCCGATCAACCTGATCGCCGAGGAAGTCGGCTACGACAAGGCGAAGGGTCTTTACGTGGCGCGGGGCAAGGTCGAATTGCTGCGCGGCGAGAAGGTGGTCATGGCCGACACCATGACCTACAACGAGCGCACCAAGCGCATCATCGCTTCCGGCCATGTCGTCATCATCGACGAGAACGGCGACATACAATTCGCCAATTACGCCGATGTCACCGACGACGTGAAGGAGGGCATCCTCCAGGATTTCCGGATGCTGCTGGCCGCCGATCGCAAGGACGCGCCCAATGGCCGCATCGCCGCAATCCGGGCCGATCGGATCGAGCAGAATACCAAGGAAGTGCTGACCAAGATGGTCTACACGCCCTGCCTGCCCTGCAGGGAAGACCCGAGCCGCGCCCCGGTCTGGCAGGTCAAGGCGGAACGCGCGGTGCGCGACAAGCGCGCCCGGACCGTGACCTACACGGACGCCCGGATCGAGATGTTCGGAATTCCGGTCCTCTACACGCCCTACTTCCGCCATCCGGATTTCGGCGTCGATCGCCAGAGCGGGTTCTTGTCGCCTGAATTCCATTTTTCGAGCGAATCCGGGGCGCAAGTCCGGATACCGTATTATCTGGTGCTGGGGCCGGACCGGGACATGACCTTCTCGCCGATCATGCGGGTGGGCGGCGATATCGAGGAGGATCCGCGCGCCGTGGGCGTCGTGGAATACCGGCAGCGCGTCGCCAATGGTCGCTTCAGCGTGCAAGCATCGGCGACAGCCGAGGATCGCGAGGCCGATTCCAGGCGATCGGACCAATCGGTATTGAATGACCGGTTCCGCGGCCATGTCGAGGGCGAGGGCCTGTTCGATATCGACGACAATTGGCGCTGGGGCTTCGATTTCAAGGCGGTCACCGACAACGATTATTTGCGCAAGTATCATCTGGGCTCGAGCAAGCCGATTTTGGAGGACAAGCTCTACGCCGAGGGATTCTTCGGCCGTTCCTACGCGCAGGCGCGAACCTACGCCTTCCAGAGCATCATCGATGGCCGCCAGGACGATCGACTGCCCTTCGCGGCGCCGCTGCTGGATTACCGATTCGTCGGCGAGCCCAACGATTTCGGGGCCTATTGGGGCTTGGACGCGAACTTCATCAATCTGCGCCGTCCGGACCGCCGGGATTCGCTCCGGGTGGCGGCGACCCCCTATTGGACCCTGCCCTACATCTCCGGCCTTGGCGACATCTCCCGATTGACCTTGTCGGTCCCGATGACATTTCACGACGTGAATGACGTCGATCCCAGCGCGCCCGAAAACATCGTCGACGCCACCGATGAGGATTTCGATGGCGCCGTCGTGCGGGCATTGCCGAAACTGAGCTTTGATTGGAGCTATCCATTCATTCAGCCCAACGCGGATTTCACGCAAATCGTCGAACCGATGGTGCAGTTGGTGGCCGCCCCCGATTGGGGCCACACCACGAAAATCCCCAACGAGGACAGCCGCGCCTTCGAGCTGGACGACGTGCGCCTGCTATCGGGCGATCGGTTCGCGGGATACGACCGGATGGACAGTGGCAGTCGCGCGACTTACGGCTTGAACTGGTCGGCCTACCTGCCCGAGAACGGCCAGATCAACGCCTTCCTCGGCCAAAGCTACCAGTTCACGCACCAGGAGAACGACGAGTTCCGCGCCCAGACCGGGATCGAGAACGACCTGACGGATGTCGTGGGTAGGCTGAATTTCGATTTCGCCCGGATCGCATCCGAGAGAACGGTGGATCCCGCCGGCACCGGCGATCCGGCCGATCCGTCGTTCTCGACCGATACCGGAGAGAGCTGGGACCTTGGTTACCGATTTCGCTACGACGTTCATACCGGCGCGTTCGAGCGCCACGAGGCCTCGGCCGGATTCCGGAACGCCGGTGGCGGCGCCAGCCTGAGCTACGTCTTCATCGGCGCCGGCGACGACGAATTCGAGGACCGAGAGCAGGTGAGCGGATCGGCCAACGTCAATTTCTCCGATTTTTGGTCGGTGGGCATCGGCTCGACCTACGATCTGGCGCTCGATGATTTGCTGCGGGTCAGCGGCCGCCTGCAATACCTCGACGAATGCCTGCGCTTCGGGCTGGTATCGACCTATACGCCGCTGAATGAGACGGTCGAGCAGCAGGGCGAGTTCAGCGTCCTGCTAACGATCGATTTGATAACCTTGGGTGGCTTCGATGTTCCCTACTAGTGGTCCGATCCCGACAGAAAGTACCCTTGCGAGGGACTTTCTGTCAGGTGAATCGGTCCACAAACCTAACTTTACCAGTGGTATTCAGCTTCCGACCCATGAATCCGCCTTGGGATTCATGGGTCGGAACCATACCACTAGCGGGCGCCGCCCTATCGCCCATCGGCTCGCGCGGTGGCTGGGAGCCGCCTTGCTTGTGCTGGGCGCCCTGGGATGGCGGCCGGCCAACGCGCAAGACCAGTTGCGGATCGCCGCCGTGGTCAACGAGGACATCATTACCGAGCTCGACGTGTTCGCGCGGCTGAGGATGGCGATCCTTTCGGCCAAGCTCGATGACAGCCCGGAGGTTCGCCAGCGCCTGGTGCCCCAGGTGTTGCGATCGCTGATCGACGAAAGGCTCAAGGTCCAGGAAGGCGACAAGCTGGACATCAAGGTAGATCCAATCGACGTGGAGCGCCGGATCGACCGCATCGCCGAGAAGAACAATTTTTCCCGCGCCCAGTTCGAGGACTTCTTGGCCAGCAACGGGATCCTGCTGGATAGCGTCGCGCGACAGATCGAGGCGGATTTGAAATGGACGCGCATCGTCCAACGCCGGCTGCGCCCGCGCATCCTCATCAGCGACAGCGAGATCGACGACGAATTGTCTCGAATGCGGGTATCGAGCGGCGGCCTCGAGTATCGTCTGTCGCAGATCTTCCTGGCGGTGGACGGTCCCGACCAGGAACAATCGGTCCGGCAATCGGCGATGCGCCTCCTCGAGCAATTGCAGGGCGGCGCCGATTTCGCGAGCCTGGCGACCGAATTCTCGCAGGACGAGGGCGCGTTCAAGGGTGGCGATTGGGGCTGGATGCGGCTCGATCGAATGGATTCCGAGATCGCCAACGGCATCGCCGTGACACCCCTGGGCGAGATCGTCGGACCGGTGCGCGGCACCGGGGGCTATTACATCGCGCTCGCCCGCGACACGCGCCAGACCACGTTGGGCGAGGCATCGTCCGGATTGGTCAATCTGCACCAGATCTTTTGGTCGCTGCCCAACAATGCGGCCGAGAGCGAAGTGGGCAAGTCCGTGAGCCAGGCCAACACGCTCGCCACCGACATCCAGGGCTGCGCCGATCTGGCCAAGGTCGCCGAGAAGGCCGGGTCCGGCGCCTATCGCGACCTCGGTTCCGTTCCGGTCGCGGATCTGCCCCCGGAAGTGCAGATCGCGGCCTTGAATCTGCCGCTGGGCGTGCCATCGGAACCGATCAGGACCGAGCGCGGCGTGGGCCTCTACGTGGTCTGCGATCGACAGGAAGGCGACGAGGCGACACTGTCGCGCACCTCGATCGCCGAGCGCTTGGGCCGGCAGCGGCTGGATACCCTGGCGCGCGGGTATCTCAGCGATCTCAGGCGCAACGCGGTTATCGAGATTCGCCTCGACCAATGAGCCTTGACCATCTGCCGCCACTGCGCGACGTGGTGGCCAAGCACGGCCTGCGGCCGCGCCGGTCGCTTGGTCAGCACTTCCTTTTCGACCTCAACCTCACGTCGCGCATCGCGCGCGCCTCCGGTGCCTTGGCAACCGGTACGACGATCGAAATCGGACCGGGACCGGGCGGCCTCACCCGCGCACTTCTTGCCCAAGGTGCCCGCGAGTTGATTGCGATCGAGCGCGATTCCCGCTGCCTCCCGGCCTTGGCGGAGATCGCCGCCGCCTATCCTGGCCGGCTGACAATCCTCGAGGCCGACGCGCTCGCGACCGACATCGGCAAGCTCGGCCGGGCACCAAGGCGTGTGGTCGCCAATTTGCCCTACAACATCGGGACCGCCCTCTTGACCCGCTGGCTGGCGCAAGCGGGGGCCTTCGAATCGCTCACGCTGATGCTGCAGAAGGAAGTGGTCGACCGGCTGCTGGCAAGGCCCCGTACCAAGGATTACGGACGGCTGTCGGTTCTGGTGCAATGGACGTGCGAGGCCGGGCGCCTGTTCGACGTGCCGCCCCGCGCCTTTGTCCCGCCGCCCAAGGTCACTTCCAGCGTGGTGCGCCTGATTCCCCGCCAGGCGCCCGCCTTCCCAGCCCGCTTGGAGGATTTGGAGCGGGTCACCCAAGCCGCGTTCGGCCAGCGGCGCAAGATGCTGCGCCAATCGCTACGGTCGTTGACGCCCGACCCGGAGCCGCTCCTCGCTCGCTGCGGGATTGCGCCCACCTTTCGCGCCGAGGAATTGTCGGTCGAGCAATTCTGCGCGCTCGCTCGCGCGCTGACAGAAAGGGGCGCTATTGCCCCTCGCGCAGGCCCTTGACGAACTCGGATAGGCCAATCTGTCGCTGGCGCTTCAGTCGTTCCGCCGTCAGGATCGCCTGGACTTGGGCGATCGACACGCCCAAGTCCTCGTTGACCACGATGTAATCGTATTCGGCCCAGTGGCTCATCTCGTCCGATGCCCTGGCCATGCGCCGGGCCACCTCCTCCGCGCTGTCCTGGGCGCGGGCCCGCAGACGCAGTTCCAGGGCCCGGGTCGATGGCGGCAGAATGAAGATTCCGACCAGATCGTCACGCGCCGATTGCGCCAATTGCTGGGTCCCCTGCCAGTCGATGTCGAACAGCACGTCGCGGCCGATGGCCAACGCCTCTTCCACCGGCCGGCGCGGCGTGGCGTAGTAATGATCGAACACCTTGGCGTATTCCAGGAACTCGCCGCGATTGACGCGCAAATCGAATTCGGTCTTGTCGATGAAATGGTAGTCGATGCCGGAAACCTCGCCCGGGCGCTTCGGGCGCGTGGTCGCCGAAACCGACAGGGCCAGATTGGGATCGGACTCCAGGAGCCGGCGCGAGATCGTGGTCTTGCCGGCGCCGGACGGCGAGGAGAGCACCAGCATCAAGCCGCGCCGGCGAATCTCGACGAAGCCACCGGGTCGCGCCGCCGCAAAACTCATCGCCGAAATTCTCCAGTACCTATTCGATGTTTTGCACTTGCTCGCGCAGCTGCTCGATTGCTGCCTTAAGCTCGATGCCGAGATTGGTCAAGGCAAGATCGTCGGCCTTGGAACACAGCGTGTTGGCCTCACGATTGAATTCCTGGCACAGGAAGTCGAACTTGCGCCCGATGGCCCCGCCGCCTTCCAGCAATCTGCGGGCAGCGGTTACATGGGCCGCCAATCGATCCAGCTCCTCGCGCACATCGGCGCGCTGGGCCAGCAAGGCCACCTCCTGCGCCAGGCGCTCCTCGCTTAGCGCCTGCGCCGGGGGCAGCAATTCCGCCATCTTGCGCAAGAGCCGGTCGCGCAGCGCGCCTGGCTGCGTTTCGGCCAGGCCCAAGGCGCTCATGCGCATTCCCTCGACCGCGTCCAATTGCCGGTGAACAATCGAGGCCAGTGCCGCGCCCTCATCGAGGCGCATCCCGGCCAGGGCATCGAGTGCGGCCGAAAAGCTGTCGCGGATGGCGGAAAGCCTGGCTTGCGTCAGTTCCTCGTCCGGGGGCGATTCCACGACTTCCAGCACGCCCCGGAGCGCCAGCAATCCGTCCACCCTCGGTGGTGCCGCTTCGATGCGCGCGCGCAAGGCCCCGACCAGGCCCGCGATCTGCGCCAGGGCGCCCTCGTTGATGCGGAACACTTGCCGGGTCTGGCGTTCGCTGACGCTCAGCGTCACCGTCAAATTGCCGCGCTTCAGCCGCCCGGCGGCGGCGGCCCGCACGAAGGAATCCAGCGATTCATATCCCACCGGCAGGCGGCACCTGAGATCGAGATTGCGCCCGTTGACCCCCTTCAATTCCCAGGTCCACAGGAAATCCTCCAACGCGCGGTCGATCCGCGCGAAGCCGGTCATGCTCGAAATGGTCACGTTCCGGTACCCTTTGGCCAATGCCATTGTTCGCCGCTATATTCGATGAAGCGCAGGGCACTGACAAGGCAAGACAATGAATTCGATCGCGCCACGCCACATTGCCATCACTGGTGCCAGTTCCGGGATCGGCCGGGCGCTCGCCCGCCATTACGCGGTGGCAGGCAGACATCTGGCGCTCTCAGGGCGAGATCGGGCGCGGTTGGAAAGTGTGGCCAGCGATTGCCGGGCATTGGGGGCCATTGTGGCGGTCGCCGCATTCGATCAGCGCGATATCGCCGGGGCAAGGCGCTGGGTCGAAGCCATCGATTCCGCGACCCCGGTCGATCTCCTGATCGCCAATGCCGGCATCTCCGGCGGAACCCACGGAGGGAGCGAATCGGAAGAGCAGGTGCGCGCAATCTTCGATGTCAACGTGAGCGGAATCCTCAACGTCGTCCTGCCCATGATCGAGCGCATGGAACAAAGGGGAAGTGGCCAGATCGGGCTCATGTCCTCGCTCGCCGGCCATCGCGGATTTCCGGGCGCGCCCGCCTACTGCGCCAGCAAGGCGGCGATCAAGGTCTGGGGCGAGGCCTTGCGCGGCCATTGCGCCGCCAAGGGTGTGCGGGTCAACGTCATCATGCCGGGCTATGTCAAGAGCCCGATGACCGATGCCAACGATTTCCCGATGCCGTTCCTGATGCCGGCGGAAAAGGCGGCCGGCATCGTCGCCAACGGCCTCGCCCGGAACAAGGCGCGGATCGCGTTTCCCTTTCCGACCGCCGCCATGGCCTGGCTCATGGGCGTCCTCTCCCCGGCGCTCACCGACCCGCTCCTGGCCCGAATGCCGAGGAAGGGCTGACCATCCGATGCCGGCCCGACACAGGAGCCATCCAGCCAGAAGGCGCCGCTTTTGCCGCGGAGAAAGACCTTGAGTCGAGTTGTAATTGTGTGTATCTAATACGCATTAGGAATGCGAATACGAAATGCGGCAAGTGACCAGTGGGCAGGCGATCAAGGCGCTGCTGGCTAGAGGATGTTCGGTCGATCGCCAGAAGGGTTCGCATGTCACCCTCATCAAGCCTGGTGAGCGATTGATCATAACGATCGTTCACCCAAGCAAGACCCTGTCTCCTGGCCTGGTACGAGACATCGAACGCAAGGCCGGGTTCCGGTTTTGATCGGATCGGCCTTCCGAAGAGCGAGGAGAGCGAGGAGAGCGAGGATGAAGACCTATTTCGCGGCCCTGGTCGACCGAGCCCAGGACGGAACCTACGGCGCCATGTTTCCCGACGTGCCGGGTTGCTACAGCAGCGCCGATACTCTGGAGGAAATGGCTTCCATGGCGGAAGAGGCATTGGCACTTCATCTCGAGGTCCTGACAGAAAACGGTCTGGACATGCCGCGACCCAGCAACATCGAACGGTTGACGAAGCCGCGCGGCCACAAGACCATGGTGGTCTTGCTGGTACCGGCACGATCGGCGGCGCGTCCAAAGCGCATCAACATAACGCTGGATCCCCGCCTGACCGAAGAGATCGACACGGTCAGCGCCAACCGATCCGCCTTTATTGCCGAGGCGTGCCGCGCCGAACTGGCCCGTCGGAATCGTCGACATTCCACCGGGCCCGTAAAATCTTCGGCGCAGGCAAGGGCGAAGCCCGTTGCACGCAAGGCGCAAGCCGGTCGACCCTTTGCTTCGGAAATGAAGACACGAGGTTCCAGAAACGGTGGCGCTCGATCCGGCAAGGTCACCCGCGGCGGGTGAAAATCGGGTCACGCCGTGCCGAAATCCCAGCGCGTCGGCCTCCACATTCATGACCTGTCAATCGCCCGATTGCTGGGCCTGGATCTCGCGCCATTTGGCGACGTTCTTTTTATGCTCGTCGAGGGTCTCGGCAAAGACGTGGCCACCGGTGCCATCGGCGACGAAATAGAGATCCTCGCTGGGCAGCGGATTGAGCGTGGCCAGGATCGCCGCCCACCCCGGATTGGCGATCGGTCCCGGCGGCAGCCCGGCCGTGAAATAGGTGTTGTAGGGATTGTCGATCTCGAGGTCTTCCCGGGAGAGGGCGCGGCCAAGCCTTTCCTTGCCCAGGGTCAGCGCGAAGATCACGGTCGGATCGGATTGCAGCCTCATGCCCTTCTTCAGGCGATTGTGGAAGACCGCGGCCACATGGGCGCGTTCGGCCGAGATTCCGGTCTCCTTCTCCACGATCGAGGCCAGGATCAGCGCCTGCTCCTTGCTCTCGAGCACGGTATTAGGATCCCGATCGGCCCACGATTTTTCCAGCGTCATTTCCATTGCCCGGCGCATCCTCTCGACCAACGTGGCCCGGTTTTCACCGCGCAAATAGGAATAGGTCTCCGGCAACAAGCTGCCTTCGGGCGGGGCCGGCGGCGGATCGCCCTCCAGGAGCGTCGTTTCCTCCAGGACCGCGTAAATCTCCGCCACCGTCAGGCCTTCCGCGATCGTGACCTGGTGCTGGATCGACTTGCCCTCGATCAGAATGCGCATGGCCGCGCGTGGGGAAACGCCGACGGGAAACGCGTATTCTCCGGCCCGCAAGGATCGATCGCGGCCCCAAAGCCTGACGCCGATTTGGAAGACGAGCGGCTGGTCGATGACACCTTCGCGCTCCAGGAGGGCCGCGATCGCGCCAACGCCGGCTCCCTTGGGGACGACCAGGATCGTTTCCTTGGCCAGGGCTCCAGGCTCGGTGAAGCTTGCCCAGACATAGAACGCAAGCGCGCCCGAGCCGATCACCAGCAGGCTGAAGATGGTCAGGACGAAGGAGATCAGCCGACGCATCTGGCGTCGCACCACCACTACCCGCCGTCGCCGATGGGTGATCGAGCCAAATGACCACGCCAGTACACCCCGGCGGGTAGCGCCGTCAGGTGAAATGCGCCAACTTTCGTGGAACCATGGGCGCATTTCATGGATCACGCCTTTTTGAAAGTTGGCACCATGCCGGTCAGGGCGCGGCGCGGAAAACAAGGCTGGCGTTGGTGCCGCCGAAACCGAAGGAATTGGAGAGCGCCGCGCGGATTTTCCGCGGCCGAGCCTGCTTGGGCGCCAAATCGATATCGCAGCCCTCGGACGGATCATCGAGATTGAGCGTGGGCGGCGCCACCTGGTCGCGGAGCGCCAGGATCGAAAAGATCGCCTCGACCGCGCCGGCCGCCCCCAAGAGATGCCCGATCGCCGACTTGGTCGAGGACATGGTGAGCGCGTAGGCGTGCGCGCCGAACAGCCGCTTGACCGCGCCCAGTTCGATCTCGTCGCCCAAGGGCGTCGATGTGCCATGGGCGTTGATATAGTCGATGTCCTCGACATTCATCTCCGCCCGCTTCAGCGCCATCGCCATGCAGCGCTGGCCGCCCTCGCCGGTATCCGACGGCGCGGTGATATGATGGGCGTCGCCGGAAAGGCCGTAGCCCACCAGTTCGGCGTAGATTTTGGCGCCGCGGCGCCTGGCGTGCTCGATCTCCTCCAACACCACGACGCCCGAGCCCTCGCCCATCACGAAACCGTCGCGGCCCTTGTCCCAGGGTCGCGACGCGGCACTCGGTCGGTCGTTGAATCCGGTCGACAATGCCCTGGCCGCCGCGAAACCGGCGAGGCCCAGCCGATTGATCGTCGATTCCGTGCCGCCTGCCACCATCACATCGGCGTCCTCCAGCGCGATCAGGCGCGCCGCGTCGCCAATGGCGTGGGCGCCGGTCGCACACGCGGTGACCACCGCATGATTGGGGCCGCGAAACCCGTATTTGATCGACACATGGCCGGAGGCGAGGTTGATCAGGCAGGACGGGATGAAAAAGGGCGAGATGCGTCGCGGACCCTTCTCGATCAGAATGCGCGAACTCTCGTAAATACCCTGCAGCCCGCCGATTCCCGAGCCGATCAGGACGCCGGTTCGGGTCTGGCCTTCCTCGTCGTCCGGCTTCCAGCCGGAATCCGCCACCGCCTCATGCGCCGCCGCCAGCGCCATGACAATGAAATTGTCCATCTTGCGCTGGTCCTTGGGCGGCACGAAATCGTCGGGGTTGTAGTTGTTGGATTCCTTGTCACCCAACGGCACTTCGCCGGCGACCTTGCAGGGAAGGTCGCTGACATCGCATTGCTTGATGAGACCGAGGCCGGAATCGGCGTTCAGCAGCCGCTTCCAGACGTGTTCCACGCCAATGCCCAATGGCGAGACGATCCCCATCCCCGTGATTACCACGCGACGCATGCTGGTACCTGCGTTCTGATGGCGCGGAAGGAGCGGCGTCCCCGCTTGCGCGCCAGCGACGGGATTTCAGCCGGCCTTCGATTTCACGTAATCGATGGCGTCCTTCACGGTCTGGATCTTTTCCGCCGCGTCGTCCGGGATTTCGCAGCCGAATTCCTCCTCGAAGGCCATCACCAATTCGACCGTATCGAGGCTGTCGGCGCCCAGATCGTCGATGAAATTCGCGCCGTCCGTCACCTTGGCCTCCTCGACGCCAAGATGCTCGATGACAATCTTCTTCACTCGCTCGGCAATATCGCTCATGGTTACTTCCTTCGCGTGATGTACCGCGCGCGGGCGGTTGGGATAGGATTTCGAGGCGGCCCCATTGCCCGCCGGTTGGTCCAATTAACACAGATGCCGGGCTTTTGCCAGACTCCGCGCTTTCCCGGAAAAGCGCTTTCAGATCATGGCCATGCCTCCATTGACGTGCAGCGTTTGGCCGGTGACGTAGGCGGCTTCCTCGCTCGCCAAATAGACAACCGCGGCGGCCACGTCCGGGGCGCTGCCGATGCGCTGCGCCGGAATATTGGCCATCAATCGCTGGCGCCGCTCCTCGCCCAACCGGCCGGTCATGGTGGTTTCGATGAATCCCGGCGCCACGCAATTGACGGTGATCCCGCGCGAGGCCACTTCCTGGGCCAGCGCCTTCGACATCCCGATCATGCCGGCCTTGGCGGCGACGTAATTGGCCTGGCCCCGACTGCCGGTTACCCCGACGATGGACGCGATGCCAATGATGCGCCCCCAGCGGCGCTTCATCATGCCGCGAAGAGCGGCGCGTGCCAGCCGGAATCCGGCGGTCAAGTTGACGTCGATCACCTTTTGCCAATCCTCGTCCTTCATCCGCATCGCCAAACCGTCGCGCGTGAGACCGGCGTTGTTGACCAGGATATCGACCTGGCCGAGTGCCGCTTCCGCGTCCCGCAGCAGGGCTTCGGTCTGGGTCGCGTCACCAAGATCGCAGGGAAAGGAAAAGGATCGCTCGCCCAATTCGCCTCGCAATGCCTCCAGAACGTCCAGCCTGGTGCCGCTCAAGGCCACGATCGCGCCCTGGGCATGCAGCGCCCGCGCGATCGCCCCGCCGATGCCGCCACTGGCACCCGTCACCAGCGCATGGCGCCCTTTCAGATCGAACATCACGCTCTCCGCCTCGCGGAACTAGAATCGATTGAATCGTCGGGGCGCCGGTTCATCCGATCGCCTTCAGGGTCGCTTCCAACTCGGACGGCGTGCCCATCGACAGGGTCGCGAGCTCGCGGTCGATACGCTTGACCAGGCCCGCGAGCACTTTTCCCGCGCCCAATTCCACCAATCGCTCGACCCCCATCTCCCTCATCGCCAGCACCGATTCCCGCCAGCGCACCCGTGCCGTTACCTGACCCACCAGCAAGTCCCGGATGCTCGCCGGATCGCTCACCTCCCTGGCGGTGACATTGGCGATCAGCGGCACCACTGGCATGGTGAGGTCAGCCTCGGAAAGCGCTTCGGCCATCGCGTCCGCGGCCGGCTGCATCAGCGAACAATGGAAGGGGGCGGAGACCGGAAGCATGACGCTTCGCTTCGCCCCTTTTTCGCCGGCCAAAGCGATCGCGCGCTCGACCGCCAGCTTGGCGCCGGACAACACGACTTGGCCGGGGGCGTTGTCGTTGGCGGTGGCGCAAACGAGGCCGGTATCGGAAGCCGCCTCTTCGGCGATCGCTTCGGCCTCGACCAGATCAAGCCCCAGCAGCGCCGCCATCGCGCCCTCGCCCACCGGAACCGCCGCTTGCATCGCCTGGCCGCGCAGTCGCAGCAGCTTCGCGGCGTCAGGCAGGCGCAAGCTGCCGGCGGCGGCCAGGGCCGAATACTCGCCCAGGGAATGTCCGGCCACGCAAGCCGCCCTTTCGGCCAATCGCCAGCCACCCTCCGATTCCAAGACCCGCAAGACCGCCATGCTGACCGCCATCAGGGCCGGCTGCGCGTTTTCGGTCAGCACGAGATCGCTTTCCGGTCCCTCGAACATCAGCCGAGAGAGCTTTTGGGAGAGCGCGTCGTCGATTTCCTCGAACACTTGGCGGGCCGGCGCGAAGGCATCGGCCAACGCCTTGCCCATGCCGATTGCCTGCGATCCCTGGCCGGGGAAAATGAACGCCTGCGCCATTCCGCCGCCTGTCCCTGACCGCCAAATTCCAAATCAGCAAAAATTTGGTGTGATTTGTAAGGCACGCCCGCGTGCACTTTTTCCGCCTTGCCGGGCGGCCGGATAGATAGCGGCACGGGGGGCGAAGTCAAGACATTGCCGGGACCCGTCGTTAACGATTTTGGCTGCATTCCGCTCCCGGCATGCCGGCCCGGAACACTAGCAAACGGGAATGGCATATGTTGTGGTTCCAACGGGATTGATTAGGAATCAAATGTTGGAACCACAACACTAGCGCCTGATGCGGGAATTCGCCGCTTGTCAGCAGGCGGGCGATCTATATATTCCCGCGCAACCCTGCCGGTCTCCGTTCCATCCAAGGGCCGTTGCCCACGGATTTGGAACCGATGCGATGGCATCCTCGAGAGTCCGGTTAGGTCCGGCGCGCTGACTGCCCCCCGTCTCGACGGGTGGCCAGCACCGGGCCACGTAACAGCCAAAGGGAGTCTTTGTCGCATGGCTTACTACGAGAATGTTTTTATTGTCCGCCAAGACGTGACGTCGGCGCAGGTCGAAGTGCTGACCGAGCATTTCGCCGGGATCATCGCCGCCCAGGGCGGCATTGTGACCAAGAAGGAGCCCTGGGGCCTGCGCAGCCTCGCCTACAAGATCAAGAAGAACCGCAAGGGCCATTACGTCATGCTGAACATCGACGGGCCGCCCGCCGCGCTGCAGGAGATGGAGCGCAACATGCGCATCCACGAGGACGTCTTGCGTTACCTGAGCGTGCGCGTGGAGGCGCTGGAGGAGGGGCCGTCGTCGATCCTCGTCAACAAGGGCCGCGACCGCGAGGGCCGAGACCGCGACTTCCGCGACGGACCGCGCCGCGACCGCGAGGGCCGGGATCGCGAGGGCGGCCGGGATCGGGACCGCGACGATCGCCTGCGCCCGACCCGAGAGGCGACACCAGCACCAGTCGTGGGAGAAGCCTGATGTCCCTGCAAACCGAGGCCCCACGACCGGCCGCTGGCGGTCGCCGGCCGTTCTTCCGCCGACGCAAATCCTGCCCCTTCACCGGCACGCATGCGCCCAAGATCGACTACAAGGACGTCAAGCTGTTGCAGCGATTCATTTCCGAGCGCGGCAAAATCGTTCCCAGCCGCATCACCGCGGTCAGCAACAAGAAACAGCGGCTGCTGGCCCAGGCCATCAAGCGCGCGCGATTTCTGGGCCTGCTGCCCTACGTGCTGAGATAGGGGAGAGGCGAAATGGAAGTCATCTTGCTGGAACGGATCGAGAGCCTGGGCCAGATCGGCGACGTGGTCTCGGTGAAGCCGGGATTTGCGCGCAATTTCCTGTTGCCGCGCAAGAAGGCCCTGCGCGCGACCGAGGACAATCGCAAGCGCTTCGAGACCCAGCGCGCCCAAATCGAGGCCAGTAATCTGAAGCGCCGCCAGGAAGCCGAGGCGATCCGGGGCAAGGTCGACGGCGTCAAGATCGTGGTCATTCGCCAGGCCAGCGAAACCGGGCATTTGTTTGGATCGGTGGCGCCGCGCGACATTTCCGAGGGCGTGACCAAGGCGGGCTTCACGCTGGATCGCCGGCAGGTGATCCTCGACCGCCCGATCAAGACCCTGGGCCTGCACAAGGTCCGCGTGGCACTCCATCCCGAGGTCATCGTCATCATCATCGCCAACGTGGCAAAATCGCTGGATGAGGCGGCGCAGCAGGAGAAGGCCGGCGGCTTCGTGGTCAAAACCGAGGTCGAGCAACCGGATCTGGACAAGATCCTGGCCGAGGCAGAAACCGCGCAGGCCGAAGCACAGCCCGAGGCGCAAGCCTAGGCACGATCCACGTGAAACGAAAAAATCGGCTGTCTTAATTATTGGGCGGCCGATTTTTTTCTGGCGAATGGGTGGTCTCGGAGTTATCCACCCTATGCTTGTGTTGCACAGGCATTATCGAGTCGCCGAACCCTCGACGAATGACTAGGGTGAGCCCATGGAAGCCCTGGGGAAGGCCACCAACATCGCAAGACTGCGCGACGGCGTCGAGGGCGCGACCCCGCGCGTGCCGCCGCACAATTACGAGGCGGAGCAGGCGCTTCTGGGCGCCTGCCTGGCCAACAACGAGGTCTATAACCGGGTCGCCGAGTTTCTGGGCCCCGCGCATTTCGCCGATGCGCTGCACGGGCGCATCTTCGAAGCGATCGGCAAGCTGGTCCTCAGGGGCCAGATCGCCAATCCGGTCACTCTGAAGAACCTGTTCGACCAGGACGGCGCGCTCACCGATATCGGCGGCGCGCAATACCTGGTCGATCTGGCGGGCGCCGTGGTCACCGTCATCAATGCCGAGGATTACGGCCGCGCCATCCATGATTTGCACCTGCGCCGCCAGCTTATCACCATCGGCCAGGACATCGTCAACGACGCCTATGTGTTCGATTCGGACGCGAATGCGACCACGCAGATCGAGCAATCGGAAATGCGCCTGTTCACGCTGGCCGAGAACGGCCAGGCCGAGGGCGGGCCCAAGCCATTCAGCGCCGTCCTCATCAGCGCGCTGGAAATGGCGGAAATCGCCTTCAAGCGCGACAGCCATGTCACCGGCGTCACCAGCGGATTGCGCGATCTCG
The DNA here is from genome assembly GCA_964542425.1 of uncultured Rhodospirillaceae bacterium. Taxonomy (GTDB): domain Bacteria; phylum Pseudomonadota; class Alphaproteobacteria; order Dongiales; family Dongiaceae; genus Dongia_A. The sequence continues at coordinate 18,712 of CAZIUB010000036.1, forward strand.
ACCGCAGGCTCGGCGGCTTGCAGGCCTCCGATCTGGTGATCCTGGCCGGAAGGCCGTCGATGGGCAAGACCGCGCTTGCCACCAACATCGGCTTCAACGCCGCCGAGGCGATCAGGGACCCGGACAACGGACAGCATCACCGTGTCTTGTTCTTCTCGCTGGAAATGTCGGCCGAACAGCTTGCCCAGCGCATCATGGCCGAGAAATCCGGGATCACCTCGGACCGCATTCGCCGGGGCGAGGTGCGCGACGACGATTTCCAGCGCATCGTCGAGGCCGCCCAGGCGATGACCGACGTGCAATTCTTCATCGACGACACGCCGGCGCTCACCGTTCCGGCGTTGCGCACCCGCGCCAGGCGCCTGAAGCGGCAATTCGGCCTCGATCTGGTGATCGTCGATTATCTGCAGCTCATGCGCTCGGTCAATCCGAAGATGGCGGAGAACCGGGTCCAGGAGATCTCCGAGATCACGAGGGGCCTGAAGGCGGTGGCCAAGGAACTGAATGTGCCGGTGCTGGCGCTGTCGCAATTGTCGCGCGCGGTCGAGAACCGCGAGGACAAACGCCCGCAATTGGCCGATCTCCGGGAATCTGGCTCGATCGAGCAGGACGCGGACGTGGTGATGTTCATCTATCGGGAACAATATTACCACGAGCGCGCCGAGCCCCGGCAGCGCGCCGACGAAGCCTCCGACAAATTCGAGGATCGGGTGCGGCGCTGGCAGGAGCGCGGCGAACGAATTCACAACGTCGCCGAAATCATCATCGCCAAGCAGCGCCACGGTCCGACGGGCAATTTCGAGCTCTTTTTCGACGGCAACATTACCCGCTTCGGCGATTTGGCCCGGGACGACAATCTACCGGTGCACGGCTGATTTCCACTCGTTCAACATCCAATCCATGCCCGAGTCGAACCGGCCGTTGCTGATCATCGATCTGGGCGCCATCGGCGCCAATTTCGCCCTGCTCGGCAAGCACCTGGGTGCAATCGCCTGCGCTGCAGCGATCAAGGCCGATTGCTACGGCATGGGTATGGCGCGGGTGGCGCCGGTTCTGGCCGCTTCCGGCTGCCGGGATTTCTTCGTGGCGACACTCGAGGAAGGCATCGCCGCACGCCAATCATTGCCCGGCGCCGCGATCCATGTGCTGTTCGGGCCAACCAAGGAGGATCGCGGCGCTTTTTTCAAGCACGGCCTGGTTCCCGTGCTCAATACCTTGCCCCAGATCGAGGAATGGCTGGCGCGCGGCGAAGCTGAATTAGCCCGGCCAGTCGCCCTGCATTTGGATACCGGCATGGCGCGATTGGGCCTGACCCGAGGCGAAGCCCTGGCGCTGATCGAGAATGGGCGGCAGTTGCCGCGGATGAACGTGGCGCTCGTCATGTCGCATCTGGCTTGCGCCGAAGAGCCCGATCACGAGATGAACCGGCGGCAATTGGCGGAATTCGGCGATCTCTCGCGCCAGTTGCTGGCGGCGCTCGCCAACCGTCCGCTTCTCTCGCTGGTCAATTCCTCGGGCATTTTTCTCGGCCCGGACTATCATTTCGACCTGGCGCGGCCGGGAGCGGCACTCTATGGCCTCAATCCGGTTCCAGGCCAGCCAAATCCCATGCGGCCAGTCGTGACACTGATGGCGCCGATCCTGCAGGCGCGCGCGATTGACGCTGGAAAATGCGTTGGTTATGGTGCCACCCACCGATTTTCCCGGCCAACCCGCTTGGCCACGATTGGCCTGGGCTATGCCGACGGCCTGATGCGCGCTCTCGGCGATACGGGCGCGTTCCATGTCGGCGATTTCCGCGCGTCGATCGTCGGGCGGGTGTCGATGGATCTGGTGACGATCGATGTCGGCCATGTGCCGGAGCATTTGACGAGGCCGGGCGCGATGGTCGAAATCCTGGGACCGAGACAAGACGCCGATGCCCTGGGGCACGCGGCGGGAACCAACGGCTACGAATTGCTGACGGCGCTGGGTCGGCGCATCGGGCGCCATTACCTGGCGGCGGAGTAGGTTCCCTTGCAAAACCCACTTCAGCCGTTGGGCCGGACATTTCTTTCCGGACTGGAATCGATCGGCCGGATTAGTCTGTTCGCGATCAAGGCGATCATCCTGGCGTCGCGCCCGCCCTATTATCCGCGCCTGGTGCTGCGCCAGATGATCGAGATCGGTTTTTACTCGCTGCCGGTCGTCGGCATGACCGCGATTTTCACCGGCATGGTACTGGCGCTGCAAAGCTATACCGGCTTTTCCCGCTTCAATGCCGAGACCGCGATTCCGAACGTGGTGGTCATTTCCATCACCCGCGAGCTTGGCCCGGTCTTGGCGGGGCTGATGGTTGCCGGGCGCATCGGCGCGGCCATGGCGGCGGAGATCGGCACCATGCGGGTGACCGAACAGATCGATGCCCTGACCACGCTCAGCACCAATCCGTTCAAATACCTGATCGCGCCCCGGCTGATCGCGGGGCTGGCCATGTTGCCCATCCTGGTCGCGGTCGCCGATCTGATCGGGGTCCTCGGCGGCTATGTGGTCAGCATTTACAAGCTCGGCTTCAACCCATCGACCTATTTGCAGAACACCGTCGATTTCGTGGAGACGTTGGATATCGTCTCCGGCCTGGTCAAGGCCGCCGCTTTCGGATTCATCGTGGCGCTGATGGGCTGCTATCACGGCTTCCATTCCAAGGGCGGCGCCCAGGGTGTGGGCCAGGCCACCACCAATGCGGTCGTGTCCGCCTCGATCCTGATTCTCATCTGCAATTACATCATCACCGAGCTGTTCTTCGCCCGATGAGCGCCAGCCTCAAGATCAAGGTGCGCGGCCTGACCAAGACCTTCGGCCCCAAAGTGGTGTTGAACAATCTCGATCTCGACGTCGAGAGCGGGCGATCGCTGGTGGTGATCGGGGGCTCCGGCACCGGCAAGTCGGTGCTGATCAAGTGCATCCTGGGGCTTCTCACGCCCGATGGCGGGTCGATCGAGATCGACGGCGAGGAAGTGACCGGCATGCCCGCCTCCGAGCGCGAGCGCGTGATGCTGAAATTCGGCATGCTGTTCCAGGGCTCGGCGCTGTTCGACAGCCTGCCGGTCTGGGAGAACGTGGCCTTCGGGCTGATCGCCGGGCGCGGCGTCCGGCGCGCGAAGGCCCGCCCGGTGGCGCTGGACAAGCTCGCCTCGGTCGGGCTGGAGCCGGCGGTGGGCGAGCTCTATCCGGCGGAATTGTCCGGTGGCATGCAGAAGCGGGTTTCGCTGGCCCGCGCCATCGCCGCCGAACCGGAGATCATCTTCTTCGACGAGCCGACGACCGGGCTTGACCCGATCATGGGCCAGGTGATCAACGAATTGGTCAAGAAATGCGTGAACGACCTGGGCGCCACCGCCCTTTCCATCACCCACGACATGCATTCGCTGCGGATGATCGGCGACAACGCGGCAATGATCCATGAAGGCCGCATCATCTGGGCCGGCTCGGCGGGGGCGATCGATCGTTCCGGCAACCCTCATGTCGATCAATTCGTGAATGGCCGCGCCGAGGGTCCGATCAAAATGCCGGTGCGCCATTCGTGAGAACAAGGCGCATGATCGGGCGCTCGTGTTCCGCAATCGACATTCCGCCCCCGGATTGTCGACCCGGAACACCAACGAATGGGAATGATGGGGTGGACGGCCCCCGAACGGCATCGACGTGCCAAACTGGTGGATGTTGTTTCACACCAGGCAAAAGGAGCCGTCCGAGATGAATACTATCATGATTGGGCTGGACCTTGCGAAGCGGATTTTCCAGGTTCATGGCATGGGTTGTGTTTCCCACACATTGATCGGGAATCAAGCGTTGGAAACACGGCGCCGGCGATAGCGAAGGTTTTGCGAAACATGGCCAAGACGGGCGCCAGATATGTCTGCCAAAGCTGCGGCGCGGTCGGCACCCGCTGGGCCGGCAAGTGCGAGGATTGCGGCGCCTGGAACACCATCGTGGAAGAGGCGCCGCGCGAGGCGCTGCCCCGTGGCCTCGGCGCCAAGAAGGGCCGCGGGCTTACCTTGACGCCCTTGGACGGCGAGGCGCCGGCGGCCAGCCATCGGCCGACCGGCATCGCGGAACTCGACCGGGTGCTGGGCGGTGGCTTGGTCACCGGCTCCGCCATTCTGATCGGTGGCGATCCTGGGATCGGCAAATCGACCCTGCTGCTGCAATTGGCGGCATCGCTCGGAAGACAAAAACCGCCCCTGCGCACGATCTATGTCTCGGGCGAGGAAGCGGTCGAACAGATGCAATTGCGGGCCCGCCGATTGGGCCTGGTCGCGGGCACCGCACGGCTCGCGGCGGCGACCTCGCTGCGCGATATCGTCGGCGGCCTCGAACGCGAGGGCGAGATCGATGTGGTGGTGATCGATTCGATCCAGACCATGTTCCTCGACAATCTCGATTCGGCGCCGGGCACGGTCGCCCAGGTCCGCGCCTCGGCGGCCGAACTGGTGCGCCTGGCCAAGCAGCGGGGCTTCGTCGTGGTCTTGGTCGGGCATGTCACCAAGGACGGCCAGATCGCCGGACCCCGGGTGCTGGAGCACATGGTCGACACCGTGCTTTATTTCGAGGGCGAGCGCGGGCACCAGTTCCGCCTGCTGCGGGCGGTCAAGAACCGCTTCGGACCAGCGAACGAAATCGGCGTCTTCGAGATGACCGATGCGGGCCTCGCCGAGGTTGCCAATCCTTCGGCCCTGTTCCTGGCCGAGCGACGCGGCAACGTGAGTGGTGCCGCGGTTTTTGCCGGGATGGAGGGGACAAGGCCCGTCCTGGTGGAAATCCAGGCCCTGGTTTCGCCCTCGCCCTTGGCCATGCCGCGTCGGGCGGTCCTCGGTTGGGATTCCAATCGCCTGGCCATGCTGCTGGCGGTCCTGGACGCGCGGTGCGGCTTGGCTTTCACCGGCCAGGAGGTGTATCTCAACGTCGCGGGCGGCCTGCGAATCACCGAGCCGGCGGCGGATCTGGCGGTGACGTTGGCGCTGGTTTCGGCGCTATCGGACCGACCGGTGCCCGACGACGTGGTGGCGTTCGGCGAGATCGGCCTTTCGGGCGAAATTCGCCGGGTTTCCCAGGCGGATGCCCGCCGGCGCGAGGCCGGCAAGCTCGGTTTCGGCCGGGCTTTGGTGCCGGCCGGGGGCGATGGCGCGCCGGCAATGGCGGCGGGGTCGGGGTTGGGTATCCTGGAGATGGCGCATCTCCGGGATGTGATCGAGTGGCTCGATGGTGCAGCGATCGCCTCGCCCGCGCGGGTCAAGCCGGCATGGCGCGAGGCAAATTAGGAGATGGAAAAGGCGATGACGCGGCAGGGCGGATCGTGAATTTCGTCGATATCAGTGTGCTGGTCGTTCTCGGCCTTTCCACCCTGCTCGCCTTCAGTCGCGGCTTCGTCAAGGAGATGCTGTCGATCCTGTCCTGGGTCGGCGCCACCATCGCCACCATTTTCCTGTTTCCATCCGCCCTTCCAGTTGCCCAGACCCAGATCGCCGACCCATTGCTGGCCAAGGTTGCCGCGGCGGTCACGTTGTTCGTCGTAGCGCTCTTCGCGCTCGGCTTCGTCAATCATTTCATCTCCTCGCGGGTGCAGAAATCCGTTCTTGGTCCGACGGATCGGACGTTGGGCTTCTTCTTCGGCCTGACACGCGGCGTGGTGGTGGTGGCATTGGCGCACGTGGCCATGACCCTGATCTTTCCCGACGAGAAGGAGCGCCCCGAGATCATCACCACCGCGAAAACCGAGCGCCATGCGAAGAAGGCCGCCGAATTCCTGATGGCCTTGCTGCCGCCCGATCTTCTGGAAAAGGGCGGGGTCATTCTGGACGAGGGCCTGGCCGCGGCCGAGAAGAGCGGCGAGGCCCTGGGCTTGGTCGAGGAATCGACACCCGAGGACGGCGAGGAGCCCGCGAATCAAGATGGACAAGATGCCAAATCGGGGTATAACGACGCCGAACGCAAGGATCTGGAGCGATTGCTCCAAGGCTCGCAGAGCGACAGCCAATAGCCCTTCGCCACCATCATGGATCGGTCCAGGATGCTGACCACTCATCCCTTCGATGACGATCATCCAAGGGAGGAATGCGGCATCGTTGGCATTTACGGCGTGGACGAGGCCGCGACCAGGTGCGTGCTTGGCCTGCATGCGCTCCAGCACCGCGGCCAGGAGGCGGTCGGCATCGTCGCCCACGATGGCCAGGGCTTCAACGCCCACCGGGCGATGGGCCATGTCGCCGACAATTTCGGCGATCCGGCAATCGTGGCCAAGCTGGTCGGCCACGCGGCCATCGGGCATGTGCGCTATTCCACGACCGGCGAGACCGCTCTCCGGAACGTGCAACCCTTCTACGCCGATTTGCATTTCGGCGGCTTTGCCCTTGGCCACAACGGCAATCTCACCAACGCGCTCGCGGTGCGGCGCGAGCTGGTCAAGCGCGGCTCGCTCTTTCAATCGAGTGTCGACAGCGAAGTCATCCTGCATCTGATGGCCACGCATTTGCGCGGCAACGTGGTCGATCGGTTGACAAACGCGCTCCATCAGGTGGAGGGCGCCTATTCCCTCATTGGCATCGCCAAGGACCAGGTGATCGGCGTGCGCGATCCCCTGGGCGTGCGCCCGCTGGTCCTGGGCCGGCTGGGCCAGGGTTGGATCCTGGCCTCGGAGACCTGCGCGCTCGATATCGTTGGCGCGGAATTCGTGCGCGACGTGGAGGCCGGAGAATTGGTGATTCTCGATCGCAACGGATGCACCAGCCTGAAGCCGTTCAGCCCGGCCGCCAAGCGCTTTTGTGTCTTCGAGTACATTTACTTCGCCAGGCCCGACAGCGTCATCGACGGAAATTCGGTCTACGAGTCCCGCAAGCGCATCGGCGCGGAACTGGCCAAGGAATCGCCGGTCGTGGCCGACGTGGTGATCCCGGTCCCGGATTCGGGCGTGCCGGCGGCCCTCGGTTATTCCGCGGCCTCGAACATCCCTTTCGAATTCGGGATCATTCGCAACCATTATGTCGGGCGCACCTTCATCGAGCCCACCGACCAGATCCGCAATCTGGGTGTCCGGCTCAAGCACAATGCCAACAAGGTCAACATTATCGGCAAGCGCATCGTGCTGGTCGACGACAGCATCGTGCGCGGCACCACCTCGAAAAAAATCGTCGAGATGATGCGTGCCGCCGGGGCCAAGGAAGTGCACATGCGGATTTCCAGCCCGCCGACCGCGCACCCTTGCTTTTATGGCATCGACACGCCCAAGCGCCAGCAATTGCTGGCCGCCAATTACAGCGTCGATGAAATGGCCGAATTCATTGCCGTGGATTCGCTGGCCTTCATCTCGATCGACGGCCTCTATCGGGCGATGGGCGAGGCCAAGGGCCGCGACCGCGCCCGGCCGCAATATTGCGATGCTTGTTTCACCGGCGAGTATCCGACCATGCTTACCGACCGCGACGGCTCGTTGGCCAGCGGGCAATTGTCACTACCAATACCCGCCGTCGCTGAAGGTTGATTCGAAACAAATGACTCCGGAAGTCACACGCCGGCGGGTACCATCACCTGGTAGCATGCGGCCCGACCTTCGTGGAAGCACCAGTGTGTTTCATGGATTACGCTTTTTCGAAAGTCGGTACGGGCCCAGCCGGACTAGGCGATCCCGGGAAAATGACCACCGAAGGCGGCCGTAGGCCGGGTGGCCGGGCCCTCGAGGGGCGGATCGCGCTCATCACCGGCGCCAGCCGGGGCATCGGCCGCGCGATTGCCTTGCGATTTGCCGCCGAGGGCGCGCAGGTGATCGCCGCCGCGCGAACCCAAGGTGGACTCGAGGAGCTGGACGATTCGATTCGCGCGGCCGGCCATCCGCCTCCGGTCCTGGCGCCGCTTGATCTCAGGATGTTCGATGCCATCGACCAGCTGGGGGGCGCGCTCTATCAGCGTTTCGGGCGCCTGGATGTGCTGGTCGGCAATGCCGGCTTGCTGGGTCCGATGACGCCGGTGGCACAGATCGAGCCCAAGCAATGGCAGGAGGTGATCGACGTCAATTTGACGGCGAACTGGCGCCTGATCCGATCGATGGACCCGTTGCTGCGGCAATCCTCGGCCGGCCGCGTGATTTTCGTGACCAGTGCCGTCGCAAGGGCACCGCGCGCCTATTGGGGCGCCTACGCCACCGCCAAGGCGGGCCTCGAAATGCTGGCCGCCACCTATGCCCAGGAAGTCGGGCATTCCCATCTGCGCGTGAACCTCATCGACCCGGGTCGTACGCGGACCCGCATGCGACAGGCGGCCTATCCCGGCGAGAATCCGGAACTCCAGACCCCGCCCGAGGCGATCACCGATTGTTTCGTGCGGCTGGCCGCTTTGGATTACATCGGGAACGGCGAGATTGTGAAGGCGCAGGGATGAGTCGGAACGCGCTCCCCGCGGGTGCCTGCGTGGCGACCGTGCTGGTTCGCGGATGACGGTAAAGCGATTCGGCGAGGCCGGCCTTGCCGTCGCCCTGGCCGCGATCGACATCAAAACGATCGTTCATTCCTCCGCCGAATTCTTGAGCCGTCTGATGTGCGCGACGAGGCCTTTGGTCGAGCCGTCCAGCCCCGATGCATCCGCTTCCTCGGCGACGATCGGCAGAAGTGCCGTCGCCAGTTCCTTGCCCAGTTCGACGCCCCATTGGTCGAACGGATTGATGTCCCAGATCGCGGCCTCGACAAAAACCCGATGCTCATAGAGAGCGATGATCCGCCCTAGGACGGATGGCGTGAGCTTGCGATAGGCAAGGGTGAGCGTCGGTCGGTTGCCCTCGAACACCCGGTGTGGCGCCAGGCGCTGGGCCTCGGTGGCGCTGCTGCCCGCTTCCGTGAGCCGGGCCGCCGCTTCCGCCTCCCGTCGACCCCGCATCAGGGCCGCCGATTGCGCCAGGCAATTGGCGATCAGCAGGTCGTGGTGGTGGGCGAGATGCGGTTCATGGGATTGCGCGGCGATCAGGAACTCGACGGGAATCACATCGGTACCCTGATGCAGGAGCTGGAAGAAGGCGTGCTGGCCATTTGTCCCCGGCTCGCCCCAGACAATTGGGCCGGTCTTGCGCGGCACCGGCCCGCCGTCTCGCCTGACCCGCTTGCCGTTCGATTCCATGTCAAGCTGCTGCAGATAGGCCGGCAGGCGTCGCAGGCGCTGATCGTAGGGAACGACCGCGCGCGTGGCGTGGCCGCAGACGCTGCGATGCCAGATCCCGATTAGGCCCAAGATCACCGGAAGGTTTCCTGGCAACGGCGCCAATCGAAAGTGCTCGTCGATCGCATGCGCGCCCTCGAGAAATTCCTCAAATCGCCGGGCCCCGATCGCCAGCATCAGCGGCAATCCGATGGAAGACCAGATCGAATAGCGGCCGCCGACCCAATCCCAGAATCCGAACGCGCGATCGGCGGCGATACCGAAGGCACGGATTCGTTCATGCGCCGTCGAGATCGCGGCGAAGTGAACGGAAATCGCCGGCTCGCCTAGCCGCTCCACGATCCATCTCCGAGCGGTCCCGGCGTTGGTCATGGTTTCGATGGTGGTGAAGGTTTTGGAGGCGACGATCACGAGCGTGGTCGCGGGATCGAGAGCGCCGATGGTATCGGCGATATGCGCGCCATCGACGTTCGAGACACAATGCAAGCGCGGCCCGTCATGGTAAGGTGCGAGCGCCAAACTCGCCATCGCGGATCCAAGGTCGGACCCCCCGATCCCGATATTGACGATATCGGTGAAACGGGCGCCGCTCGCCGCCTGGACCAGGCCGGAGCGAATACCCTCGGCGAAATCGCGCATCCGGCCGAGTTCCTTGTTCACCGCCGGCATCACGTCTTGTTCGTCGACGAGGATCCGCCGGTCCGACCGGTTGCGCAGCGCGACATGGAGCGCCGGACGGCCCTCCGTCAAATTGATGGCATCGCCCGAAAACATGGCATCGCGCTTGCGGCCCAATTCCGCCGCTTCGGCAAGCCGCAAGAGCAATTGCATCGTGGTTCGGTTCACGTTGCATTTGGACCAATCGAGGAGCAGATCGCCCAGCCGCGCCGAAAACTCCTCGAACCGCCTCGGATTCCCGTCGAAGGCGGCGCGCATGTCGCGCGGCGCCTCGCTCGCCAGATGGGCATCGAGGGCGGCCCAGGCAGCCTCGATGCTTGCGTTACCTTGAGCCGAATCGCGCATTCGACATTGTACTCCAATTTAGCGCGGCTTGATTCCAGCCATGACGGTCGCGGCATCCCCGGAATTCGGGAAATCGGCCCCGGGCGGCTGTCGATGATCGCCGATGCCCTATTGGCGCCGTTCGATATGGTTCCAGGCAATTGGGCATCCGACCTCGCGATTGGTTCAAGCACAGAAGTCCCGCCGTGCCAAAACCGCCGAGGCAGCGTTGGGCGCGGGTCCCACCCCTGCACTACATGGACAAGACCAGTCTATCAAACCCAGAGGAGTCGCGATTGAGCGCGAAAAGGGGGTCGCGGTTGGAAGCGAATTGACACAGATCGGACCTTCGGTGAACTTGAATCCGGTGCCGATCCGGTCAACGGTGGCATTCTCGTCGATGGACACGGAGATGGCCCTTTCGAGTTAGGTCTGGTTGCGGGGGCGCTCCGCATGGCCGGTCCTCGGGGGTGCAAGTTTTGCTGGTTGCGGGGGCTCGCTACCAGCGTTATTTGCACCTAAACTGGGTAGCTATTTGAGAGCGTCGACGGTTGCGCGGAGACACAGCCACTTATGTAAAATCGCGGCCGACCGTGACCCCACCCGCGAAGCTACATAATGCATTGCGCCCACTAG
>CAZIUB010000037.1:0-9833 GCA_964542425.1 uncultured Rhodospirillaceae bacterium
TAGGCCGTGTAGATCGCCCCACCGGTCTCCGCCAAAATCTTGGTGATCGCCGCCGTCAGCGTGGTCTTGCCGTGATCGACATGCCCAATCGTCCCAACATTGCAATGCGGCTTGGTCCGCTGGAATTTCGCCTTCGCCATCGTCTTCTCCCTGGTCTCGCCCGATCGGCCCTAGTACCCGCCGTCGCGGATCGGTGATTCAGCAATATGACCCCGCCGGTACAATCCGGCGGGTACTATCATCTTGTAATAGGTGCCAGCTTTCGTCGAGGCGTCGGAGCGTTTCATGGATCACGCATTTCGAAAATTGGCACTAGGCAAGCTTGGCGCGGACTTCTTCCGCGATCGCCGGTGGCACCTGTTCGTAGTGGTGGAAGTGCATGGTGTATTGCGCCCTTCCTTGAGTCATCGAACGCAGCGTGTTGACGTAGCCGAACATGTTGGCGAGCGGCACCATCGCGGCGATCACCCGGGCGTTGCCGCGGCTGTCCATGCCCTGGACCTGGCCGCGCCGGGAATTGATGTCGCCGATCACGTCGCCCATGTAATCGTCCGGTGTCACCACCTCGACCTTCATCATCGGCTCCAAGAGCCTGGGCCCGGCCTTGGGCATGGCCTCGCGGAAGCAGGCCCGCGCCGCGATGTCGAAGGTCATCACGTTGGAATCGACATCGTGATAGTCGCCGTCGATGAGCGTGCATTTGAGGTCGATCACCGGGAACCCGGCGATGACGCCCTGTTCCTTGGCGTTGGTCAGGCCCTTCTCGACGCCGGGCACGTATTCCCGAGGCACCGAGCCGCCGATGACCGCATTCTCAAAGACAAAGCCCGAGCCCGGCTCGCCCGGCTCGAAGCGGATCTTGACCCGCGCGTATTGGCCCGCGCCGCCGGTCTGCTTCTTGTGGATGTAATCCCAATCGACCTTCTTGCTGATGGTCTCGCGATAGGCGACCTGTGGCGCCCCGACATTGGCCTCGACCTTGAACTCGCGCTTCATGCGATCGACGATGATCTCGAGGTGCAATTCGCCCATGCCCTTGATGATGGTCTGGCCGGATTCATGATCGACCGAGACCCGGAACGAGGGGTCTTCCTGGGCCAGGCGATTGAGCGCGACACCCATCTTCTCCTGGTCGATCTTCGATCTGGGCTCGACCGCGACCTCGATCACCGGCTCGGGGAATTCCATGCGCTCGAGGATGATCGGGTTTGCCGGATCGCACAAAGTGTCGCCGGTAGTGGTGTGCTTCAGCCCGGCGAGCGCCACGATGTCGCCGGCGCGGGCTTCCTTGATGTCCTCGCGGTGGTTGGCGTGCATTTGCAGCATGCGCCCGACGCGTTCCTTTTCGCCTTTGACCGTATTGATGGCCTGGGTGCCGCTGTTGAGCACGCCGGAATAGATGCGCACGAAGGTGAGCGAGCCGACGAAGGGATCGGTCATGATCTTGAAGGCAAGGCCCGAGAACGGTTCGTCGTCCGAGGCCTGGCGCGACATTTCCTTGTCGCCGTCGACCTCGAGACCCTTCACCGAGGCAATGTCGAGCGGCGAGGGCAGGAAATCGACGACCGCGTCCAGCATCGGCTGCACGCCCTTGTTCTTGAAGGCCGAACCGCACAAGACCGGCACGAATATGCCTCCGACCGTGCCCTTGCGGATCATGCGCTTCAAGGTGTCGGTGCCGGGAACCTGGCCATCCAGATAGGCCTGCATCACGGTCTCGTCGAGTTCGACGCAGATCTCGACCAAATGATGGTGCATTTCATCGGCCCGCGCCCGCATCGCGGCCGGAATCTCGCCAACTTCGAATTCGGCGCCCAGGGCCTCGTCCTTCCACACCACGCCGGTCATCGCCACCAGATCGACCAGGCCGACGAACTCGCTCTCGACCCCGATCGGGATATGCAGCACCAAGGGCTTGGCGCCTAGGCGGTCCTTGATCATTTCCACGCAGCGGTCGAAATTGGCGCCGATGCGGTCCATCTTGTTGACGAAGCAGATGCGCGGCACCCCGTATTTGTCGGCCTGGCGCCACACCGTTTCCGATTGCGGCTCGACCCCAGCCACCGAATCGAAGACCGTGACCGCGCCGTCCAGCACGCGCAAGGAGCGTTCGACCTCGATGGTGAAATCGACGTGGCCCGGCGTGTCGATGATGTTGACGCGATGGTCGCGCCAGAAACAGGTGGTCGCCGCCGAGGTGATGGTGATGCCGCGTTCCTGCTCCTGCTCCATCCAATCCATGGTGGCGGTGCCCTCGTGGACCTCGCCAATCTTGTAGGAACGGCCGGTGTAATAGAGGACACGCTCGGTCGTGGTGGTCTTGCCGGCATCGATGTGGGCCATGATGCCGATATTCCGGTAGCGATCGAGCGGCGTGGTACGGGGCATGATACGTGATTTCCTGGAAGCCGCCGATTACCAGCGATAATGCGAGAAGGCCTTGTTGGCCTCGGCCATGCGGTGGGTGTCCTCGCGCTTCTTCACCGAGGCGCCGCGATTGTTGGACGCGTCGAGCAATTCGCCCGACAGGCGGTCGGTCATGGTCTGCTCGGAGCGGCCGCGCGCGTTCTGAATGATCCAGCGGATGGCCAGCGCCTGGGCCCGCTCCGGCCTGACCTCGACCGGCACCTGGTAGGTGGCGCCGCCGACCCGGCGCGAGCGCACCTCGAGATGCGGGCGCACGTTGTTGAGGGCGTCGTGGAACATCTTCACCGGGTCGACCTTGGACTTCTTCTCGGCCAAGGTCATGGCGCCATAGACGATGCCCTCGGCGACCGATTTCTTGCCGGCATACATCAGCGAATTGATGAATTTGGTGACAACCAGATCGCCGAACTTGGCGTCGGGCAGAACCTCGCGCTTGTCGGCGGCGTGACGACGGGACATTTCCGGCTCTCCCTACTTCGGCCGCTTGGCGCCGTATTTGGAACGGCGTTGCTTGCGGTCCTTGACGCCCTGGGTGTCGAGGGTGCCGCGAATGATGTGGTAACGAACGCCGGGCAGGTCCTTCACGCGGCCGCCGCGGATCATCACGACAGAGTGTTCCTGCAGATTGTGGCCCTCGCCGGGAATGTAGGAGGTGACTTCGAAACCATTGGTGAGGCGAACGCGCGCGACCTTGCGCAAGGCGGAATTGGGCTTCTTGGGCGTGGTCGTGTAGACCCGGGTGCAGACACCGCGCTTCTGCGGGCTGGCCTGCAGCGCCGGTACCTTGTTGCGAACCGACAGCGGCGCGCGCGCCTTGCGGATCAATTGATTGATCGTCGGCATTCCATCCTCACCTTTGCCCGTCCGGGCCCCTGCCCATCGGCGCCTTGCAACAGCCACAAGCAAGACCACCGCACCAAAGCATGCTGGCCAAGGGAATCCCGCACGGAAACCCCGGCACGACCTGCTCCGATGCGGTCCGAAGTCCGGTCTAGCCGTCTCGCAAGACAGCCACCTTAAAAGGGCAGCGATTGATCGCGCTTGGTCTCGGGACAGCGTCTAAGCCGAACGGCCTACCACCAGCCCCCTCGAAGGCGCGCGGAATATATTGATTCGGGTCTGGGGCGTCAAGGGAAAGAATCTGACCGGAAAAGTTCTATTTTTCAATGCCTTGGCACGATTTTTCCGGTCCAAGGCAAGGCCCGTCCCCGGACAGGAAAGCGTGTTTCCTCAATAGGTTGCAAGAAGCGAGGGAAGGACGCGATTTGACCGGCATGAACCAGTTCAAATCAGCGAATAGCCGCCATCGATCGCCAAATACTGGCCGGTCGCATAGCCCGCGGCATCCGAAAGGAAGAATTGCGCGGCACCGGCCAACTCCTCCGGCCGCCCATAGCGCCCGGCCGGGATTTGTTTCAGGATCCTGGCCTTCGCCTCGGGGGCGTCATAGATGGATTCGATCCCCTTCATCGAGGCCGCCATGTAGCCGGGACCGATGGCGTTCACCCGAATGCCAAGCGGCGCCCATTCCGCCGCCAATTGCCGGCACATCTGGTCCACGCCCGCCTTGGAGATTCCATAGGCCAGCAATTCGCCATAGGCGAGGAACGAGGCGTTGGAGGAGATCAGCACCAGCGACCCGCCGCGGCCGCTGCCTGCCCAGTGCCGGCCGAAGGCCCGCGCGGTGACAAAGTAACTGGTCAAATTGTCGGTCATCATCGATTCGAACTCGGCCCGGGTGGTTTCGAGCGCGTCGCGGTGCAAGCCGATGCCGTGATTGATGATGGCGCCATCGAGGCGCCCGAAGGCGTCCCCAGCGGCGGCGACCATCGCCTCGCATTCGCCCTCGTCGCGGGCATCGCAAACCCGCGCCAATGCCTGGCCGCCCCTTGCGCGTATTCCGGCGGCGACGCGATCCAAGGTCGCCTGGGTGCGCCCGGTCACCATCACTTTCGCGCCCGCCCCGGCCAAGCCCTCGGCCATGGCCTGGCCCAGGCGACGGCCACCCCCCGTCACCACATAGGCCCGGCCCTCGATCGACAGCAGCGACATAGCGGTTTTCCCCAAGAGCTAGGCCATGAACTCACAAACGAATCGCAGTTGCAATCGTACGCCAATGTCCGGGTTCAAGTGGAAAGATGCCCTCGTTCATGGAGTTCGTTATGCGGCACAAGTGCCAGTAGCGGCCATTTGGCGACGATGCTGCACACATGTAGATCCGCCCAATCCCCTTCGCAGCAGTCTTGCTCAGATCTGGATTACTTTCCCGTCCTCAGCGACTTCATCAGGCACGTCTGCGAGGTGCTCAAGCATTTCCGGACCCATGTGGGTGAGGACAACGCGCCTGGCGCCGATGCGACCAAGGTTCTCCTTCAATGTTGCATAATCCATGTGATACTTGATCTTGCGCGTGAAAAAGAGCGCCTCGGCAATCAGGAGATCGGCATCGCGGCCGACGGCAAGCAGGTTCTCTGTCCATTCCGTATCGCCAGTATAGGCGACGACCTTGCCATCGCACACCAGGCGAAGCCCATAGGGCGGCGCCCCGCAGGCATGTTCCACGACGTATGCCGTGACGGCGACCCCATTGATCGTAGTGGCCTGCCCGGCGCCGATCTCAAGGACTTCAGTGGAGAACTTCCGCTCAACCCGCGACGAGCCTGGAAAAAAAACCTCCATCGCCTGATCCAGGCGTTCTCGAAAACCAGGCGGCCCGACGAGGGTCAGCGGCTCGCGCCGCCGGCTGTAGAACTGTGCATCCAGTAGGAGGAAAGGCAGGCCACCGAAGTGGTCGCCGTGGAGATGCGAAACGAAAACCGTATGAATTCCATTCGGATCGACCCCGAATTTTCGCATGGCGATAAGGCTGGAGGCGCCACAATCGATCAGGAACGCACCGCCCGGGGCCGTAACGTGAATGCATGTATTGAACCGTCCCCCGCTGCCGAAGGCATCGCCTGAACCGAGGAATAGGACGTCCATTTGAGGCCTCCTTCCATGCCCTGGCACTCTAGCCTACTGATCGGTATTGCGCATTGATCTTGCGTCCATTCGCCTAACGCTTCGCGCCGAGGAATCCACGCCCTATGCAAATCTGTTGTTCTTCGGGAATCCGTTGGGCGGCAAGCGCCCGGCCTTGGCGCGCGCGCCGATCCAGGCCCTGAGTTCGGTTTCGGTGCGGGTCTTGTCGCCAAGCCGCCAAGTCAGGCCCTCTTGCTTCCGGAACACGCGAACATCGGACAGCCCGCCATCCTTGTAGCGCTGTAGCATGACGCCCCGGCCGCGCGCCATCTCCGGGACCTGATCCAGCGGGAACACCAGCATTTTCCGATTCTCGCCGATGCAGGCCACCATGTCGCCCTCGGCCGGGACGCAAACCTGCGCCTCCACGCCATCGGGGAGCGTCAGGACCTGCTTGCCGGATTTGGTTTGCGCGATCACCTCCTCGGCGGCGACCACGAAGCCCCTGGCATCCTCGGCGGCGACCAGCAACTTGCCGCCCGGCTTGAACACCATCAACTCCACGATCTCCTGATCGTTGCCGAGATCGATCATCAGGCGAATGGGTTCGCCGGCCCCGCGCCCGCCGGGCAGCTTGTCGACCGAAAGCGTATAGAACTTGCCGTTGGTGCCGAACACCAGGAGCTTGTCGGTGGTTTCGCATTCGATGTGGAAGCGCGCGCGATCGCCATCCTTGAACTTGATCTCCGGCCCGTCCTCGACATGGCCGCGCATGGTCCTGATCCAGCCCTTGTCGGAGCAGATGATGGTGACCGGCTCGCGCTCGATCATCGCCTCCATCGGGATCGCGATCTCGGTGGGCGCGTCGGACAATTCGGTGCGCCGGCGCCCGAGCTCGGTCTTGGGGCCATAGCGCTTCCCTAGTTCGGCGATCTCGGCCCCGATTTTTTCCCATTGCTTGTCGTCGCTCTTCAGAAGCGCGCCCAGATCGCGCCTTTCGCCGGAGAGCGCGCGGTGCTCGTTCCCGATCTCGGTCTCCTCCAGCCGGCGGAGCGCCCGCAGGCGCAAATTCAGGATCGCCTCGGCTTGGATCTCGTTCAGCTTGAAGCGCCGCATCAGGGTGGGCTTGGGCTCGTCCTCGGCGCGGATGATGCGGATCGCCTCGTCGATGTTCCGATAGGCGATGAGGTATCCGTCCAGCACCTCGAGCCGCCGTTCGATCTCGGCCAGGCGAAATCGGGAGCGGCGCACCAGGACCTCGCGCCGGTGATCGAGGTAGGCGCGCAGGGCCTCGATCAGCGACATCACGCGGGGGCTCTGTCCGGCATCGAGCACGTTGAGGTTGAGGGGAAAGCGGCTTTCCAGATCGGTCTGGCGGAAGAGCTGCTCCATCAGATGCGAAGGTTCGACATTGCGGCTCTTGGGCACGAGCACGATGCGAACATCGGCCGCCGATTCGTCCTGCACGTCATCCAGCAGCGACAGCTTCTTTTCCTGGAGCAGGAATGCCACCTTCTCGATCAGCTTGGACTTGGCGACCTGGAACGGGATTTCGGTGACGAGAATACGCCAGGTCCCGCCCTTCAATTCCTCGATTTGCCATTTGGCGCGCAAGCGAAACGAGCCGCGGCCGGTTCGATAGGCCTCGATGATGGAAGCGCGGGTCTCGCACAACAGGCCGCCGGTCGGGAAATCGGGGCCCGGCACCAGATCGACGATCTTCTCGATCCGGGCGGAGGGAAACTTGATCAGGTGCTGGAGCGCCTCGCACAATTCGGCGACGTTATGCGGGGGAATGCTGGTCGCCATGCCGACCGCGATCCCCTGCGCGCCATTGGCGAGCAGATTGGGAAACCCGGCCGGCACGACCATCGGCTCGCTATTGGCGCCGTCATAGGTGGGGCGGAAATCGACCGTGTCCAGATCGATGCCTTCCAGCATCAGACCGGCGGCGTCGGTCAACCTGGCCTCGGTGTAGCGCATGGCCGCCGCGTTGTCGCCGTCGAGGCTGCCGAAATTGCCCTGGCCATCGACCAGCGGGTAGCGCTGGGCGAAATCCTGGGCGAGGCGCACCATGGCCTCGTAGATCGAGGCCTCGCCATGGGGGTGGTACTGGCCGATGGTGTCACCCACCACACGCGCCGATTTCTTGTAGCCGCTGCCCGGCTCCAGGCGCAATTGGCGCATGGCGTAGAGCAGGCGCCGATGGACCGGCTTCAGCCCGTCGCGCGCGTCGGGGAGCGAGCGCGAGACGATGGTCGAGAGCGCGTAGGAGAGATAACGCTCGCCCAGCGCATCGGCCAGATTGGCGATGCGAATCTCGTCGTGCGGCGCCGAGGGCGGCGCGGGCGGCGCGGGTGGTTTCTTCTTGGCCATCGACAGACTCGAATCGCGGGATCGGCCGGTATCTTAGAGCATGATTGGGCCGATCAAGAACACTCCCGCGCCAGCAACTCGAGCAGGCGCGCGCGCGCCTCGCCCAGGCCCTGGCGCGAGGTATGCTCGAACACCTGGCCCTGCAGGAAATGCCCGGTCAGGCGCAGGCCCGCCGCGATGTCGGCTTGCGTCGCATGGGCGTGGGCGTCGATCAGGAAGGCGGGCAGGGCCAAGAGCCTGTCCTCGTAGGGTTTGGCGGCCTCGCGGGAAGCGGCGCGGCCGGTTCGAGGCGAGACGAAGGCGAGATCGTCGGTCGCACCGGTAAGCGCGCAGGATTTGAGATCGAGCCCGAAGCCGAGCCCGGTCAGGAGATGCGCCTCCCAGCGCACGTATTCGGCCGGCCAATCGTCGCGCGCACGCGCCAGTGCCTCGAGCAGGCTGGAGAGCGCCTCGAACAGGTCCGGGTGCGACTCGCGCTCCGGCAGTGCCGCCTCCAAAGTCGCGCAGGCGGCCGAGAGCGCCGACAACCGGAGAGGGTCGTCGAGAAACATGGCCGAGCAGGCACGCACGGGCTCGATCCGGTAATGGCCGAGCTGCTCGGAAAGGCGCGCCCGCCAGTTGGCCTCGACCAGATTGCCCGGTTCCATCAGCGGGCGCCTGGCGCGCGAGGCGCCGCCCTTGACCAGGCCCAGATGCCGGCCGTGATCGCGCGTGAGCAGGGTCAGGATGGCGTCGGTCTCGCCATGCCGCCTGGCCGTCAACACATAGCCTTGATCGCGCCAGTCCATTTCGCTCCGCTCTCGGATGTCAGATGCCAGATGTCAGATGTCAGGGATGATAAACTCGGTCCCTATCCGCTGATATCTGACATCTGACATCTGAATCCTAGGCATCGAAATCCAGTCCCATCTCGCGATATCGCTCTGGGTCGTCCTGCCATTTCGCGCGGACTTTCACGAACAGGAACAGATGTACCTTGTGCCCGGTCAGTTGCGCCAATTCGCGCTGTGCGGCCTCGCGCACCGCCTTGATCTGGCGCCCCCCCTCTCCGACCACGATCGCCTTGTGCCCCTCGCGCGTCACATAGATCACCTGGTTCAACTTGACGCTGCCATCCTTGAATTCCTCCCAGGCCTCGGTTTCGACGGTGAGCGCATAGGGGATTTCCTGGTGCAGCCGGCGGAACAATTGCTCGCGGGTGATCTCGGCGGCGAGCAGGCGCATCGGCAGATCGGTCAATTGGTCGGCAGGGAAATGATGCGGGCCCTCGGGCAGATGCCTGACAAGTTCCGCCACCAGGTCCGCCGTTCCATCGCCGGTCTCGGCCGAAATCATGAAGGTGGCGGCAAAGGGAAGAGCTATGTTCAGTTCCCGGGCAAGCGCCAGCAATTGCTCGCGCCGTACCAGATCCACCTTGTTGATGGCGGCCCACACCGGGTGTCTGGAATTCCCCAGCCCGTCGATGATGGCCCTGGTATCCTCGTCCACGCTTTTGCGCGTGGCATCGGCCAACAGCAGCACGATATCGGCCTCTCTGGCCCCGCTCCAGGCGGCCGCGACCATGGCGCGATCGAGCCGGCGCTTGGGCGAGAAGATGCCGGGCGTATCGATGAACACGATCTGCGCTGGCCAACGCATGGCCACCCCCAGGACCCGCCTCCTGGTGGTCTGGACCTTGGGGCTTACGATCGAAACCTTCGCCCCGACCACGCGGTTGACCAGAGTCGATTTGCCGACATTGGGCGCGCCCAGGACCGCGACGAAACCGCAGCGCGAAACCTCGCTCATTGGTACTCGCCGTCGCCAATGGCCGGTTCAGCAACATGACCCCACCAGTACACGGCGGCGGGTACGATCATTTTGTAACATGTGCCAACTTTCGAGGAAGCTTCGAAGTGTTTCATGAATCACGCATTTTCGAAAGTTGGCACTAGGGAGCCTCTGATTTAATCGCTTGCACTTGATTTGTCATTCTGATTCAAGTGATTCGAGTGTTTTTGGGAGGAAACCATGCGCCAGAAGACATTTTCGAGTTTGGGTTTTGAAATTCATGGCAAGCAGACGCGCCG
>CAZIUB010000038.1:0-22389 GCA_964542425.1 uncultured Rhodospirillaceae bacterium
CTACGAGGCCTCGCAATTGGGCGGCCGGTTGCGCTCGCAAGCGTTCGAGGGCGCGCCCGGGATCATCGCCGAGTTGGGCGGGATGCGGTTTCCGATCGCCTCCACCGCGTTCTATCATTACGTCGATCGCCTGGGCCTGGAATCGCGGCCCTTTCCCAACCCGCTCACCGAAGCGGCCGGGAGCACGGTCATCAATCTCGAGGGCGAATCCCATTACGCAAGAACGCTGGACGATCTGCCGCCGCTGTTTCGCGAAGTGGCCGACGCCTATTCGACAGCGCTCGAGGAACATACGCATTTTTCCAGCCTGCAACGGGCGATCCGGGATCGCGACGCCAAGGCGATCAAGGCCATCTGGGACCCGCTGGTCAAGGAATGGGACGAGCGGACCTTTTATGACTTCGTGACGCGGTCGGCGGCCTTCGAGAAACTGAGCTTCCGGCACCGCGAGGTCTTCGGACAGGTGGGTTTCGGCACCGGCGGCTGGGATTCCGATTTCCCCAATTCGATGCTGGAGATCCTGCGGGTCAACGTCACCGGGTGCGACGACAACCAGCGCTTGATCGTGGGCGGCGTCGAACAGGTGCCGCAAGGGATTTGGCGCCACCGGCCGGCGCGAATCCAGCATTGGCCGCGGGGCACATCGCTTTCCGGCCTGCATGGCGGCGCGCCGCTTCCGGGCGTCACGCGGATCAAGCGCCGGGTGGATGGACATTTCGACGTGACCGACCGCTGGGGGCGAAAGAAGGCTTACGAAGCGGTCGTCGCCACCTGCCAAAGCTGGCTGTTGACCACCAGCATCGACACCGACGAATCGGTCTTTTCGAACAAGATCTGGATGGCGCTCGATCGCACCAGATACATGCAATCCTCGAAAACCTTTGTCATGGTCGATCGGCCGTTCTGGAAGGACCGCGACCCGGAGACCGGGCGCGACGTCATGAGCATGACCCTGACCGACCGCCTGACCCGCGGCACCTATCTTTTCGACAACGGGCCGGACAAGCCGGGCGTCATTTGCCTGACCTATACCTGGATGAGCGACGCGCTGAAGATGTTGCCGCTCCCGGTCAACAAGCGGGTGGAACTGGCGCTGTCGGCGCTTTCCAAGATCTATCCCAAGGTTGACATCGCCCGGCACATCATCGGCGACCCGATCACCGTCTCCTGGGAGGCGGACCCGCATTTCCTGGGCGCGTTCAAGGGGGCGCTCCCGGGGCATTATCGCTATAACCACCGCATGTTCGGACATTTCATGCAAGCCGACGTGCCACCGGCCGAACGTGGCATTTTCCTCGCCGGCGACGACGTGGCCTGGATTCCGGCCTGGGTCGAAGGGGCGGTGCAATCGGCGCTGAACGCGGTCTGGGGCGTGATGACCCATTTCGGCGGCCGGACCTTCAAAGAGAACCCCGGACCAGGCGACTTCTACCGTGAAATCGGGCCGGTGGCGCTTCCCGACTAGGCACCCTAGGCCCGCTGGGCCGGTACGAATTGACGCATGGAGAACCATGCGTTATCAATGGGTTGCACGTGACGGGTGGTAATTTCCCGATCTCGGCCCCATCTATCGGGCGTGGACAGGGGCTCGAATTTGCCATCTGTTTACTATTGGATGACATGATTCGGATCAAGCGGCCAGCGGATAGCCACCGGCTGTACATTTGCCACGAATGTGGAGGTTGAGATCGTGAAGCCCTTCGCCGTTGCCGGCATTCAGATGTATCTGAGCTCCGGTTCGAATATCGAGGCCATGCGCCATCGCCTCGACCTAACGATGCAGCTTTATCCGTGGGTGCAGATGGTGATGTTTTCCGAGCTGGCGGTGTTCGGCCCGATGCTGCATCACGCCCAGCCGCTGCCGGGCACCAGCGAAGGCGCGTTCCAGGAAATGGCGCGCCATCATCGCATCTGGCTCTTGAACGGCTCCATGTACGAGCGGCGCGAGGGCGGCATCTTCAACACCACCTCGATCATCAATCCCGAGGGCGAGGTCATCGGGCGTTATCGCAAGATGTTCCCGTTCCTGCCGCTGGAACAAGGCGTGCAGCCGGGCAAGGAATTCCTGGCCTGGGACATCGAGGGCGTGGGCAAGTTCGGAATCTTGAATTGCTACGACATCTGGTTCCCGGAAACGGCGCGCCAACTGACCGCGATGGGCGTCGAGGTCATCCTGCATCCGGTGATGACCTATACCGCCGACCGCGACGTCGATATCGCGATCAGCCATGCGACCTCGGCGATGATGCAGGCCTACGTCTTCGACGTGAACGGCCTGGGTGCGGGCGGCAACGGCAAGTCGTGCGTGTTCGATCCCAATGGGCGCTCGCTCTATGCCTGCGACACCGCGGAGCAGATATTCCCGATCGAAATCGACATCGAGCAGGTGCGCCGTTCGCGCGAGCGGGGCATGCGCGGCCTCGGCCAGATGGCCAAGAGCTTCCGCGACCGGCCGGCGGAATTCCCGGTCTACAGCCGCGGTTTCGACACCACGTATCTCGATAGCCTGGGCCCGCTTGCGACCCCGCGCCGGGTGGACGAGCCGGCGCCGGCCAATGTCACCAGCTTGCCGGTGCGCCGCAGCCTCGTGACCTAGAGCCGCTTCAGAACATTTTTTGCGCGCTGTTGAAGGGCGGCACGACCGGCGCCGAGGCCGCCTTGACCGGGGTTGCCTGGAATTCGTTGCTGATCGCCTTGACCCAGGTCTTGGCGCGATCGGTCAGTTTGCGATCGTCGGTCTGGAATCGCCCGCGAGAAACCAGGATGCCGAGATCGGCGCCGTGATAGCGGTAATCGCCGGCGGTGTAGACGCGCAAGTAAAAGGCCTCGTCCTCGCCCGATACCAGGAACCAGTCGATCGATTTTCGTGTGAGAGCGATCTTGCCGTTCCCGTCCATGCGCCAAATGCCCGACGCCGGCGCCTTGGTGATGATCTCCACGCGGTCCACGGGGTATTTCAGGATCAACTGGCTCCAATTGTCGAACTCGCCCCAGCGCTTCTGCACGCCGGCGAGATCGATCTCCCAATCGACATCCATGAATTCCAGTAGGTGGAACATGTAGATGGGGCACCCGCCATAGGTCGAGGTGATGAGATTGGTCAAGGGCGAGGCGCCGGAAATGCGCGGATTGATCTCGCCGAGATAGACCCTTCGCGTATCGGTATCGATCAGGAAATCCATGCAGAAGGCGCCCTTGTAGCCCTCCCGGTAGAGCCGGTCGCCGAGCTTGCGCGCCATCGTGCGGACCGCCCGGCGTTCACGCTCATAGCCCCCGGTGAAGGCATCGTTGCCGCACCAGCCACCCTTGTAGGGCGTCACCTCGGGGAAGCCGGTGATGTCGGTTTGCATTGGGCCCACGAGCGTGCCGTGACGCGTCGCCACCGCCTCCAGCGTGCCCGGAAGGTGGTTGATGCGGCGCATGATCTTCAGTTCTTCCTTGACCAGTTCCTTTTCGTTTCTCCTCCAATCGGCCTCGGACTTGATGAAGAACGTGGTCCGGCCGGAATCGCCGTAGGGCGTCTGGACCACGAGATCGGCGCCTAGGCGCGCGGCCCTCGCGAGCGCGATCAGCTCGGCATAGCTCTTGGCCCGGCCCATCGTATTGGGCGCGCTCTTGATGCCGGCGTCGTTGCCGAGCTTGGTGGTCGTGATCTTGGAATCGATGTGTTTCCTGAGATTGGCCGGCGGAAGCGCGATCTTCTGCCCGAGTTCCTCGGCCAATTCCTCGGTCTCCTCGTCGAACATGACCAAGAGCAGAAGGCCGGGGCCGCGCTCCTTGATCTTCGCCCGCACCTCCTTGTTGCGCAGCAGATGGTTGTTCACATCCTCGATCGACTTGAATTCGTGGTTCCCGAATTCACGGGGCACCGTGATCTTGGGGTGGGTTCCGTCGAAGGAGTCGAAGAAGTTGATATAGTGGAAATTGTGGATCCAGCGGCCGAGACCCAGGATGTTATAGGGGGTCGGAGAGAGGAAGGTGATCGGGGTCTCGTTCTCGCGAAAGAAGGCGTAGATTTCCGAGAGCGAGGTCAGTTTCTTGCGATTGGATTTCTTGGTCATTTGCTCCTTGCCTCCCCTTATGCCGATGGGTCGATTTTGCATCATTCCCGGCACGGCTTGTCCATCGAAATATTCGAGCCAGTTCCGGGGGTGGATCGCGCCCCGGAAATCGGGCAAGTTCCTACCCGAACCGAATTCAAACCAGGATTGGCGAGATGGCCTCCATGAAATTCCTCAAGGTCGAGAAACCGCGCCTGACGCAAGAGGCGATCGGCCAATTCCTGCGCGAATCTTACGGCCTTGCCGGGGAATTGCGGGCGCTGGAGACCGAACGCGACCAGAATTACCGGCTGACCGAGGCCGGGGGCCAGCGCTGGGTGGTCAGGATCACCAATCGCGACGAGGATGCGACAATCGTCGCGGCCCAAGTGGCGGCACTGGAGCATATTGGCGCCACCGATCCGGAACTGCCGTGCCCTCGCCTGCGCCGCGCCTTGGATGGGGCGGCCATCTCCAGCATCCGGGACCAGGCAGGAAGGAAATTTCAGTGCCATGTCCTCTCCTATTTACCGGGCGAGATCGTGGGCGAGAGACCCCTGGACCGGGGGGCCCTGCGCGCGGTGGGCGCCATGGTGGCGCGGCTGGGGCTGGCTTTGCGCGGGTTCTTTCACCCGGCACTGGGCGGGCGGGGGCTGTTGTGGGACAGCCGCGAGGCGCCACAGCTCATCGATTTCGTTCGCTTGCTGCCGGAGGCCAATGAGCGTGCGCTGGCGCTGGAAATCCTCGAGGATTTCCGCGACCGAACCTTGCCGAAAATGGCCGCCTTGCGCGCCCAAGCGATCCACGGCGACGTGCACCCCTACAATCTGCTGATCGACGAGGAGGGCGGAATCACCGGCATCATCGATTTCGGCGATTTGATCCATGCGCCCTTGATCCAGGATCTCGCCCATCTGATCGGTGATTTCCTGCGCCCGGACCAGGACCCGGGCGAGACCATCGCGGCGCTGGTCGAGGGCTATCGCCAGATCATGGAACTGGAGGAAGCGGAGGCCGAGATCCTGCTCGACCTCATTCTGATCCGGCTCTTACAGACGCCTCTCATCAACGCCATCCGCGCCGAGAACATGACCCTGCCCGAGAATTACCTGGGTCAGTTCGGTGAACGCTGCCTGCCCATCGTCGCCGCCATCCGCGCGCGCGACCAGGATTTGCGCCGGTTGATCCGGCGCTCTTGCGCCCTAAGCACAACGCCGGAGGCAAGAACGCGGACTAGCGTCGCAGGCCTGCTCAAGCGGCGCTATCGGGTCATGGGGGAGAAGCCCTACCTCTTCTATGATCCGCCCTTGCATTTGATCAGGGGCGAGGGCGTGTGGCTGTTCGACGCGGACGGCAAACGCTATCTCGATTGCTACAACAACGTGCCCCATGTCGGCCATTGCCACCCATACGTGGCCGAGGCGATCGTGCGCCAGGTTCGCCTGCTCAACACCAACACCCGCTATGTCACCAACCAGTCGATCGAATACGCCGAGCGGCTGATCGCAACGCTCGATCCCAGCCTGTCGGCGGTCGCATTCGTCAATTCCGGCAGCGAAGCCAACGACGTCGCCTGGCGCATGGCCAAGGCCTGGACCGGGGCCAAAGGCGGGCTTGCCATGGAATTTGCCTATCACGGCATCACCGAGGCAACGGATGCGTTTTCGCCTTCGGGATCGGTTTCAGGGCTTGTGCCGGGGCATATCCGCACGTTCCCCCCGCCCGACGATTACCGAGGGCCGTACAAGCGCGGGGAGCCGGATCTTGGCGCGCGCTACGCCGCATTGGCCGACCAGCCGATCACCGAATTGCGCGAGGCGGGAAATGGCCTCGCCGCCGCGATGGTGGATTCCGCGTTCATGACTAACGGCATGCTCGAAGCGCCCAAGGGCTATGTGGCGGAAATCCTCAAGAAAGTTCGGAAGGCCAGTGGCCTCTTCATCGCCGACGAGGTGCAATCGGGCTTCGGGCGGATGGGGAGCACGATGTGGGGCCACCAGCATCATGGCGTGATTCCCGATTTCGTCACCATCGGCAAGCCGGCCGGCAACGGGCATCCGCTGGGCGCCATCATCACCCGGCCGGAAATCCTGGACCGATTCATGACCGAGACCGCGTTCTTCTCGACCTTCGGGGGCAACAATGTCGCGTGCGCCGCGGGACTAGCGGTCCTGGACGTGATCCGCGACGAACAACTGATCGAGAACGCGGCTCGGACGGGAGCGATCCTCAAGGCCGGGCTCAAGCTTCTCATGGAGAAGCACGCGATCATCGGCGACGTGCGGGGAACGGGCCTGGCCTTGGGCCTAGAACTGGTGCGCGACCGCAAGACCCTGGAACCGGCGAGCGCCGAGGCCAAGCGCCTCTTGAGCCTCGCCCGCGACCAGGGCGTGCTGGTGGGCGGCGAGGGAAAATTCGCCAATATCGTCAAGATCCGCCCGCCGATCGTGTTCCGGCCCGAACACGCCGAAATCGCCATCGCCGCGATCGACCGGGCGCTGGGGCAGTTGTGATGTTCCCAACCCCAATGCTTGAGCCCCTGGGCGCTTAGCCTCTATAGTCTAGGTCGATTGTGCGTTCAGACCTTGGTGGAATGACAATGCTTGACTCGTGGTGGTCCCTTGGGCGGTCCCTGGCGCTGGCGGCCTTGGCGGTGTCGTTTCTCGCCGCATGTTCGAGCGACGACGAGGATGTTCCGGAACAGCCGGCCGAAACCCTCTATCTCAACGCCATCAATACCCTGGAGGCGGGCGAGCCGGCCCAGGCCGCGCCCTTGTTCGAGGAGGTGGAGCGCCAGCACCCCTATTCGAAATGGGCGACCCAGGCGCAATTGATGGCCGCCTATTCCTATTACCTGGTCGACGATTACGATTCGGCGATTCCGGCACTCGAAACCTTCCTAGATCTCCATCCCGGCAACGCCAATGCTGCTTACGCCTATTACCTTCGGGCGCTGTGCTATTACGAGCAGATCACCGACGTGACCCGCGACCAGGGCAATACCGAGGAGGCTTTGCGCCATCTCAGCGACCTGGTGGCGCGGTTTCCCAATACGCCCTATGCGCGCGACGCCTCGCTGAAGCTCGATCTGGTGCGCGACCATCTGGCCGGCAAGGAAATGAATGTCGGGCGCTATTACCTCACCCGCGGCCTGCATCTGGCGGCGATCAACCGCTTTCGCAATGTGATCGAGCGCTACCAGACCACCACCCACACGCCCGAGGCCCTGCATCGCCTGACCGAGGCTTATCTGGCGATCGGCGTCACCGACGAGGCGCAGGCCGCGGCCGCCGTGCTGGGCTACAATTACCCGGGCAGCGATTGGTACCTGGACAGCTATGCGCTCTTGGGCGAAAGCGAACTCGAACCCGAGGCCAAGGAAGGTTCCTGGCTGACCGGAGCGTTCTAGGGCGGTATTCGATTGGGCAGAATCGGTTTTCCCTCGTTATGCCCGTGCTTGTGCCCTTCGCATCAATGGATCGCTGGATCAAGTCCGGCGATGACGTCGCAGAGTTCGCATTCAACCCTGGCAGAGCACGTCGCAGCCGCGCCCAGTGCCAACTTTCGAAGTAGCGCGATTGATGAAACGCTCCATTGCTTCCACGAAAGTCGGGCCGCATGTTGCCGAATGTTTGTACCCGCCGGTGTGGACTGGCGGGATCAGATAACTGAATTATCCATCCGCGACGGCGGGTACTGGCTGACATGCTGATTGCGCTCGCCATCCGAAACGTGATCCTGATCGAAAGGCTGGATCTGGCCTTCGCAGGCGGCTTGACGGTTCTCACCGGCGAGACCGGCGCCGGCAAGTCGATCCTGCTGGACGCGCTGGGGCTTGCCCTCGGGCAACGGGCGGAATCGGGCCTGTTGCGCGCCGGTGAAGAGACGGCACTGGTCTCGGCCGAATTCGATTTGCCTCCCGAGCACCATGCGCGCGCCCTCATGGCCGAACAGGGGCTGGATGGGCAAGGCCCCATCATCTTGCGCCGCCAATTGATGAGCGAGGGCAAGTCGCGCGCTTTCGTCAACGATCAGCCGGTGGGTGCCGGATTGCTGCGCCAGATCGGCGCCCTCCTGGTCGAGATCGAGGGCCAGTTCGAGGCGCACGGGCTCCTCGATCCGGCCAGCCATTGCGAGCATCTGGACCGCTTCAGGGAACTTGGGCCCCTGGTCGAGCGCTGCGCCACTAGCCACCGCGCCTGGCGCGCGGCCGCGCGGGAACTCGCCGAGGCGGAGGCGCGCCAAGCCGCGGCGGCGCGCGACGGGGATTACCTGCGCCACGCGGTGGCGGAACTCGATCTTCTCAAACCCCGCGCCGGAGAAGAGGAATCCTTGACGGCGGAGCGCACGCTGCTCGGCAATCGCGAGCAGATCCGGGAGGCGCTGGCGGAGGCCGAGGCCGAGCTTGCCGGAGATCGCGGCGCGGAGCGCAATCTGGCCGCGGCTGAGCGCCGCCTGATGCGGCTAGGGCATAAGCTGGGCGATGAGGGCGCCCTCCTGCTCGGCGCGCTGGCCCGGGCCTCGATCGAGCTTGGCGAGGCGATGGCGGCGTTGCGCGGAATTTTCGGCGCGCTCGATGGCGATCCCGGAAAGCTGGAAAGGATCGAGGATCGGCTGTTCGCGCTCCGCGATCTCGCGCGCAAACACCGGGTGCAGGTGGGCGATCTCGAACGCCTGCACCGGGAGATGGCGGCAAGCCTGGCCTCGCTCGACGATGAGGGTGAGCGCTTAAACGAACTGGCGAAACTGGCCGAGGAGACCCGTGCCCGCTACATCGAGACGGCCGGGCAGCTTGGCGAGGCGCGCGCCAAGGCCGCGCGTGCCTTCGCGGCGGAAGTCAACCGCGAATTGCCGCCGCTCAAGCTTGAGCGCGCCAAGGTTTCCGTGCGTTTCGAACGACTGGACGAGGCGCAATGGGGCGAAGCGGGCTGGGAGCGCATCGCGATCGAGATCGCAACCAACCCCGGCCAGGCGCCGGGACCGATCGCGAAGATCGCTTCCGGCGGCGAACTTTCGCGCCTGATGCTGGCCTTGAAGCTGGTGCTGGCCAAGAACCAGCCGGTGGCGACCTTGGTCTTCGACGAGGTCGATGCCGACATCGGGGGAGCGACCGCAACGGCGGTGGGCGAGCGACTGAAACGCCTGTCGCGAGGCGTGCAGCTGCTGGTGGTCACCCATTCGCCGCAAGTCGCGGCGCTGGGCGACGCGCATTGGCGGGTGGACAAGAATGTGACACGAACGGGCGCACGCACCAGCGTTTCGGTGCTTGACGAGGGCGCCAGGCGGGAAGAGATCGCCCGCATGCTTTCTGGCGCCAGCATCACCGACGAGGCGCGCGCGGCCGCGGGCCAATTGCTGGTCCAAGCGCGATGAACGCGGAAACGGATGTCGCCCACCTCACCAAACCGCAAGCCAAGGCGGAGCTGAAGCGGCTTTCGCGCGAGATCGCGCGCCACCGCCGGCTCTATTTCCAGTTGGACAATCCGGAGGTGAGCGATGCCGATTTCGATGCCCTGGTCAAGCTGAACGAGGCGATCGAGGCGCGTTTCCCGGAATTGAAGCGCGCCGATTCGCCCACGGACCAGGTGGGCGCCGAGGCGGCGCAGGGCTTTGCCAAGGTGCGTCACTTGCGCCCGATGCTTTCGCTCGACAACGCCTTCACCAACGAGGAAGTGGTCGAATTCGTGGGGCGCGTGCGGCGGTTCCTGGGGCTAAGGCCCGAGGCGCAAGTGGAGCTGGCGGCCGAACCCAAGATCGACGGGCTGTCGGCCAATCTGCGCTACGAGGGGGGCGAACTCATTCTGGGCGCAACCAGGGGTGATGGCGCCATCGGCGAGGACATCACCCAGAACCTGAGACGCATCGGCGACATTCCGCACCGCTTGAAGGGCAAGAACCATCCGCGCGTGGTCGAGATCAGGGGCGAGGTCTACATGCCCAAGCCGGGCTTCATGAAGCTCAACCGCGCACGCGAGAAGGAAGGCGAAGCGCCCTTCGCCAACCCTAGGAACGCGGCCGCGGGTTCGGTGCGCCAGCTTGACGCCGAAATCACCGCCGGAAGGCCGCTCAATTTCTTCGCCTATGCCCTAGGCGAGACCGAGGATTGGAAACAGCCGCCCAAGACCCATGGCGAAATCCTGGACCGATTGGAGGATTGGGGCTTCACCGTCAATCCCAGGCGCGAGATCGCGCGCGACGTTCCCAAGGCGCTGGCGTTCTATGACAAGCTCGCGGGCAGCCGAGCCACGCTCGACTATGATATCGATGGCGTCGTCTACAAGGTGAATGACCTCGCGTTCCAGGAACGCTTGGGCTTCGTCGGGCGGGCACCCAGATGGGCGATCGCCCACAAATTCCCGGCGGAGCAGGCGGTGACGAGGGTGTACGACATCGCGATCCAGGTCGGGCGCACCGGCACGCTGACCCCGGTCGCGGAATTGGAACCGGTCAATGTGGGCGGCGTGATGGTTTCGCGCGCCACCCTGCACAACGAGGACGAAATCGGGCGCAAGGACATTCGCATCGGCGACCGGGTGGTGGTGCAGCGTGCGGGCGATGTCATCCCCCAGATCGTCAGCGTGGTGGATGGGGAGCGCAAGGGGCGCGCCAGGCCCTTCGTCTTTCCCCGGACTTGCCCGGAATGCGGCGCGCACGCGATCCGCGAGGAAGGCGAGGCGGCGAGGCGCTGCACCGGCGGCCTCACCTGCCCGGCCCAGGCGATGGAGCGGCTGCGCCACTTCGTCTCGCGCGCGGCCTTCGACATCGAGGGGCTGGGCTGGAAGCACATCGAGGCGTTACACAAGGACGGAATCATCAAGAGCCCGTCGGACATTTTTCACCTCAAGAAACGGCGGAAGGATTTGCTGGACCGCGAGGGCTGGGGCGAAACTTCGGTGGATAACCTGTTGGCCGCGATCGAGGCGCGGCGCAGGATCGCGCTCGACCGGTTCATCTATTCGCTCGGCATCCGCCAGGTGGGCGAGGCGACGGCGAAGCTCCTGGCCCGCCATTACGGATCGTTCGATTCCTGGAAAACGGCGATGATGGAGGCCAAGGACGCGAACTCGCCGGCACATGAAGATCTCGACAACATCGACCAGATCGGGCCATCGGTCGCCGGCGATCTGGTGGCGTTCTTCGCCGAGGATCACAATGCGCGAGAAATCGCGCGTCTCGCGGGGGCGATCGAGATCGAGGACTATGCGCGGCCCGCCGCGTCGGATTCGCCGGTCAATGGCAAGATCGTGGTTTTCACCGGCACGCTCGAACGCATGACCCGCGACGAGGCCAAAGCCAAGGCCGAGGCGCTGGGCGCGAAGGTTGCCTCCTCGGTCTCGCGCAAAACCGATTACGTGATCGCGGGCGCGGATTCAGGCTCGAAGGCCACCAAGGCACGAGAACTCGGCCTGCGCATCCTCGACGAAGGGGAATGGCTCAGGATGATCGGGGCCTAGAGGCGGGGTCAACTCGCGGTCAAGGCTTCTCGTGGCCGACAAAGACACCATTCCATCATTTACCGGTACCTAATTCGACACCCGTTACGTTTCTGGGTACAACGGCCTCGTGATCAGGAGTTTCCGACATAAAGGCCTGAAACGGCTATTCAAGGATGGAGACCAAAAGGGTGTCCATCAGTATATGCGGATCAGGAAAGAGAACATATTGTTTGTGCTAAACCGCGCCAAGAGACCGGATGATATGAACCTGCCGGGCCTTCGCCCACATCCGCTCAAAGGCGATCTCAAGGGATTCTGGGCGGTGACAGTGCGAGCAAATTGGCGAATTATTTTTCGTTTCGGTGGCGGCGACGCCACCGATATCAAGCTGGTCAATTGCCATTGACGGGCAGCCGGTGGAATCCCTGCCGACCCATCGACCGAGCAAAGGAAGGATGATCATGGCGATGAAGAATCCCCCGCATCCCGGCCGGATCGTCCGGGACGAGTGCCTGGCGCCCTTGAACCTGACCGTGACCGCGGCGGCAAAAGGCCTAGGCGTGACGCGCAAGACGCTGTCCGAACTCATCAACGGCAAGTCCGGCATCTCGCCGGAGATGGCATTCCGGCTCACCAAGGCCATCGGCGGGACACCTCAATTGTGGCTCGGACTGCAGATGGATTTCGATCTGGCCCGGATGCAACGAATGGCGGGCAAGATGAAGGTGCGCAAGCTCGCGCCAGCCGCGTAGTGTCGGCGCGCGCGCGAAACCTCAAATCTGGCGCGTGGCCGAGGCCAGGAACTTGGCGGTTTCCGCGTCCACCAGCGGCGTCAGGGTTTCGCGCACGCGGGCGTGATAGGCGTTGAGCCAGGCCACTTCCTCCGCGCTCAAGAGCGCGCGCTCCACCAGATCGAGATCGATGGGTGCCAGCGTCAAGGTTTCGAATTCCAGCATGTTGGGCTGGCCCGGGGCCGCGATCACCGTCACCAGATTCTCGATCCTGATGCCCCATTGGCCGTCGAGGTAGAAGCCGGGCTCGTTGGAGACGATCATGCCCAATTCAAGCGCCACCCGATTGGGCGCCTTGGAGATGCGCTGCGGCCCCTCGTGCACCGAAAGATAGGAGCCCACGCCGTGGCCGGTGCCGTGGTCGTAATCGAGACCCGCCTCCCACAAAGGGCGCCTGGCGATCGCGTCTAGTTGCGCGCCGGTCGTGCCCTTGGGAAAGCGCGTGGTGGCGAGCGCGATGTGGCCCTTGAGCACGCGCGTGAAGCATTCGCGCATTTCGGCGCTCGACCGGCCCATGGCAATGGTGCGGGTCACGTCGGTGGTGCCGTCGAGATACTGGGCGCCCGAATCCACGAGATAAAGCGTGTCGCGCTCGATTGGGCGATTGCTGGCCTCGTCCACCTTATAGTGGCAGATGGCGCCGTTGGGGCCGGAAGCCGAGATGGTGTCGAAGCTGAAATCGCGGAAGTGCTCGTTGCCGCGCCGGAAATCCGCGAGCCGCGCGGCGGCCGAAATCTCGGTCAGGCCGCCCTTGGGCGCCTCGCGCGAAATCCAGGCGAGGAATTTGGTGAGCGAGGCGCCGTCGCGCCGGTGCGCCGCGCGCGCACCCTCGATCTCAGCCGAGTTCTTGCAGGCCTTTGGAAGCGCGCAGGGATCCTCGCCCACGATCACCTTGGCGCCGGCCTGGCGCAGCCTTTCGGGAATGGCCGCACCCGCACTCGAGGCATCGACGATGATCGCCGCCTTCGCCCGGCCAAGCTCGTCGAGCGCGCCCAGGAATTCCGTCGGCGGGCGGATCGTCACCTCGTTCCCGAGATGGGCGCGGGTCTCGGCCAATATCTTGCGCTGGTCCATGAAGAGATCGACATGGCCATCGTCGCGGAGCAGGGCGAAGCCCAGCGCGAAGGGCGTCCTCGGCACGTCGCCCCCTCGAATGTTGAGGAGCCAGCAGAGTGAATCCGGGGCGCTGATCACCGCCGCCCGATTGGCGCTCCCGCGCAACTTGGCGGCGATGTCGGCGCGCTTCTCCGCGCTCGATCGCCCGGCAAAGCGCAGCTCCTGTGGCCGCACGGGTGCTATCGGCGAGGGCGGCTGATCCTTCCACGAAGCGTCCAGCGGATTGCCATCGAGCACCACCAATTCGGCGCCGGCCTTGGTGGCCGCCTCGCGATAGCGGCGCAGGGCATCCTCGGTCACCAGCCAGGGATCGAAGCCCAACCGATCGCCCTTGGCGAGAGTCTTGGCCAGCCAATCCTCGGGCGGTTCGTTGATCGAATGCCTGAGCTCGAACAGCGCGCTATCCACCTGTTCGCGCGCCTGAATGGTGTAGCGGCCATCGACGAAAATCGCCGCCCGACCCCTGAGCACGATCGCCAAACCCGCCGATCCGGTGAAGCCGGAAATCCAGGCCAGACGCTCGGCCCGCCGGGGCACGTACTCGCCTTGATGCTCGTCGGCGCGCGGGATCAGGAACCCGGCGAGGCTCCTTGCCGCGAGCTCATCCCGCAATGCAGCAACCCGTGCCGAAATCGGTAAGGGTGAGTGACCTTTTTGCATCGCCAGCCAATTGGCCCGGAACCGGGCAAGGCGCGCGCGCTCGGCCTCATTGGCTTCGGGCGCGAGGACGGAAATCCAGGCCTCTTCCTGTTCGCCTTCGGGTGCGGCAAGGGCACCTTTCAGCAATGCCGAGATGGCGGATATCTCCTGGTTTTTCTTGTGTTTTTCAAGAATATCGCGGATTTCGTCAATGCCATCCGCTGAGATTTCGTGCCCCGGCATCATGGCTTGGATCCCTCACGCCGAATCGGAGCCGGCAACCGCCCCCGCCACATTTCTGCCATGCAAATTAATGACGAATCTCCCATTTGTCATGCGCTCCATGCATTTGTGCGTTGCGGCAGGATGGCTCCTTGACCGACCTCCCGTCACCTATATTAAGGGCATCCCAAGGCGGGGTCTTCCCAGTCAGGGGCAAAGGAAATCGAGAGGTAATCATGTACCGGAATGTAGGAAATGAGAAGGTGGAACTGGCCTGCGCAAAATCGCCAGGGATTGCCACCCGGAAAATCGGATTTGGCGCGGTAGCTACGTTTGCCGCGGTCGTGCTCAAGGCCGTTCGCCGCGACCTGGCGCGGGTTGCAACCGAGCGCGAACTGTCGAGGCTCGACGATCGGAGCCTCGCCGATATCGGCCTTAGCCAAGGCACCATTGGAACCGTGGCCGCCAGGGCGGCCGGCAATACGGCCGAGCCCGATTTGGGCACGGCATTCGCGATCATGCTCAGGGACGCGATCCTCGCTCCCTTGATGCTGTGGCGCGCGAGGAGCCAAGCCGCGCAAGAGTTGTATCGGTTGGGCGACCGGGAATTGCTGGATATTGGCCTCACCCGCTCCGACATCCCGGCGGTCGTGGCCACGATGGGCGCCAGACCAGCGCCCACGAGCGCGCCAACGAGCGATGGCGTGTTCGGCATCGCCGCGTGGAATCGCGCGCGCGTCACCGCCAAGGAATTGTCGCGGCTCGATGACCATCCGATGAACGACGTCGGCGTGGTCCGGGGCGACATCGAATGGCTGGCGAGTAGGATGGCCAGCAAGGGGACCCAGATCGGCAACCGCAACCAGCCCAAGTATTCGCGGCCAAGCGCCGCCTGATCGATTATTCGACACGAGCCACGGAATCGGTGGCTAGCGATCCGCAACCGACATTCCCCACCCAGAATGTCGGCCCGGACCGCCGGCTGTTTCCAAGCGTTGTGGTGCGACGCCAACGCGATGAGAGGCGCTCAAGCGTTGACGTCGCGCCACGGGGTTCATCCAGCCGCCGATTTTATTTTGGCCGCGCGCGTTTCAAGACCAGCGCCGACCAGCCCTTCAGCCGCAGGCGAAAGTCGAGTTCCAGCCCGACCAGGCGATGGGCGTCGAGTACCGCCGCTTCTTGGGCGCGTAGGAGCCCCGAAAGGACCGCCCTTCCAGCTGGCGCCAGCACGCGGGCCAGGCCCGGCGCCAAATCGATGAGCGGGCCGGCAAGGATATTCGCGGTCACCAGATCGTAGGGTGCGGCGGCAAGCAACGCCCGCGACGAATAGCTGTCGGCCGAGATTACCCGGACGAGATTGGCGCAATGATTGAGGCGCGCGTTTTCGCGCGCGATCCGGATCGCGTCGGGATCGCTGTCGGCGGCCAGGACCACGTGCGCGAACAGACGCGCCATGGCGAAGGCGAGAATCCCTGTACCGGTGCCGAGATCGAGCAGGCGGCGATAGCACCGGCGATAACGCCCGGGGCGATGGAGCCTGGAGAGGGCGCGCAGGCAAAGAAGCGTGGTCTCGTGCCGGCCGGTGCCGAAAGCCATTCCGGCGTCGATCCGCAGGACGATCCGGCCCAAGGGTGGGCGGCCCTTGAAATGCGAGCCGTGGATGAAGAATTGCCCAACGGAAATCGGCTTCAGGTCCCGCTCGCTGACCGCGACCCAATCCTTGTCCGCGAGCAGGGCAATTTTGGGTTTGGGAGCCCGCAGCCCCTTCAATGCCGCGGCGACTTCTGCCCCCTTGGGCCTTGTCTGGCACAGAATTTCGATCCGCCAGGCGCGGCCCCGATCGGTCTCGAAACTGGAGAGCGATTCGCCAAAGACCTCCAGCGCGGATTCCATCGCCAGGCGCCTGGGCTCGGCCGGCTTGACCCGAAGATCGAGCGCGATCGACCATAATTTTCCGTCCACTCTCGTGCTCGGGGGCTTGGATTAGCCGGCTTCGCTGGCGGCGACGATGAAGCTTGCCATCACCCGCTTCACGCCGGCCTTGTCGAAGGCGATTTCCAGCTTGTCGCCCTCGGCGCTCAACACTTGGCCGTAACCGAACTTGGTGTGAAAGACGCGCTCGCCGGCGCGCTTTCCGGCGGAGGTGCCGGAATTCGCCGCCTGTTCCCGAATGTCGATGACGCGCGGCGCAGCGCGCGGGCGCATGCCACGACTTGCCGGACGGCCCCAGCCGCCGATCGCCAACGCATCTCGCGCGCGGAACGCCTGATCGTCGCGGCGGTCCAGATTCGCCGCCGGCAATTCGGCGATGAAGCGCGAGGGCAAGGCACTTTGCCACTGGTTGTGCACGCGCCGGCTGGCGGCGTAAGAGATAATTGCGCGCCTTCGCGCGCGGGTCAGCCCGACATAGGCAAGGCGCCGCTCTTCCTCGAGCCCTTTGAGTCCTTGTTCGTCCAGCGCGCGCTGGTGCGGGAACACGCCCTCCTCCCAGCCCGGCAGGAACACGACATCGAATTCCAGGCCCTTGGCGCCGTGGAGCGTCATGATGGAAACCATGGCGCCGGGCGCGCCCTCCACATTCTCCATCACCAGCGCCACATGCTCGAGGAAATCCTGGAGGTTGTCGAATTCCTCCATCGCATGCACCAGTTCCTTGAGGTTGTCGAGGCGCCCCGGCGCCTCGATCGATTTGTCGTCGCGCCACATCGCGAGGGTGCCCGATTCCTCCAGCACCATTTGCGCGAGGCGGCCATGGGGCGTGGTTTCGGCCATTTGGCGCCAGCGGGCGATGTCCTGGAGCAAGAGATCGAGTGCGCGCCTGGTAGCCGGTTTCAGCTCGTCGGTGCCGATCGCGCGCCGCGCCGCTTCGGGGAGCGAGAGGGCGCCCGCGCGCGCGGCCTCGTTCAGGCGCCGGATCGTGGTCGGGCCGATGCCGCGCTTGGGCAAATTCACGATGCGCTCGAAGGCGAGCCCATCGTCGGGCTGGCTCACCAGCCGGAGATAGGCGAGCGCGTCGCGGATCTCCTGGCGCTCGTAGAATCGGGGCCCGCCGATCACCCGGTACCGCAGGCCAAGCGTGATGAACCGTTCCTCGAATTCGCGGGTCTGGAAACCGGCCCGAACCAGGATGGCGATTTCGTCCAAGCTGGTGCCTTGGCGCTCCAGGGCCTCGATCTCCTCGCCAACGGCACGGGCTTCCTGCTCGCCGTCCCAGGCGGCCATCAACCGGACCTTGTCGCCCTCGCCCCGATCGGTCCACAAGGTCTTGCCGAGCCGGCCCGCGTTGTTCGCGATGAGGCCGGAAGCGGCGGCGAGGATATGGGGCGTCGAGCGATAATTCTGTTCCAGCCGCACGATTTTGGCGCCGGGGAAGTCATGCTCGAAGCGCAGAATGTTCTCGACCTCGGCCCCGCGCCAGCCATAGATCGACTGGTCGTCATCGCCCACGACGCAGATGTTCCGGTGCGCCTGGGCCAGATACCGGAGCCACAGATATTGGGCGACGTTGCTGTCCTGGTATTCGTCGACCAAGAGATAGCGGAATTGGCGCCGGTAGCGCTCGAGGATGTCGGGCCGTGCGGCGAAGAGCCGGATGTTGTGCAGCAGCAGATCGCCGAAATCGCAGGCGTTGAGGGTGGCCAAGCGCCCCTGGTATTCGTGATAGAGGTCGAGCACCTTGCCCCCCGCCATCTCCGCCTGTTCGGCGCGGCTGACTTGGTCCGGCGTGAGGCCGCGATCCTTCCAGCGCTGGATAAGCCCGAGGATCGCGCGGGAAGGCCATTTCTGGGTGTCGATTCCAGCGGCCACGGCGATCTGCTTTAAAAGGCGCAACTGGTCGTCGGTGTCGATGATGGTGAAGTTCGGCTGCAATCCGGCGGCCTCGGCATGGGCGCGCAGGATGCGCGCGGCAAGCGCGTGGAAGGTGCCGAGCCACCAGCCCTCGACCGGCTGGCCCACCAATTGGGCGATGCGCTGGCGCATCTCGCCCGCCGCCTTGTTGGTGAAGGTGACGGCCAGAATCTCGTAGGGGCGCGCCTGGCCGGTGGTGAGGAGATGGGCGATTCTCGTGGTGAGCACGCGGGTCTTGCCGGTGCCGGCCCCGGCCAGAACCAGGACCGGACCGTCGAGTGCCAGCACGGCGTCCTGCTGACGCTCGTTCAGCAGGGCGAGATAGGGATAGCGCCGGACGGGATCGGCAAGTTCGGAAGACATGGGCCGACTTATACATCGCGGAATCGATCGGCCCCAAGGATTCTTGTGGAGGCATTTTCCGGTATTGGGTCAGTTCGAAATTTGTCGGTCTTGACGGCCCATCCGGCTCTTGCGCGCCGGGCGCGGATTCATGATGATGCCAGCCGGGTTGCCCGCAATGGAGTTTGGGTCAAGATGGTCGAGGACGCTTACACACTGGTGATCGGCAGCAAGGAGGGCTCGTCGTGGAGCCTGCGGCCCTGGCTTCTCATGAAGCAGGCCGGCATCCCGTTCACGGAAATCCTGATCACGCTGCGCCAGCCGGACACCCGGGCGGAGATCGCGAAGTATTCGCCGTCTGGCGCGGTCCCGGTGCTGCGCCACGGCGAGCGAGCGATCTGGGACAGCCTCGCGATCGCGGAGTATTTGGCCGAACGCCATCCCGAGAAGGCGCTCTGGCCTGGCGATGATGGCGCCCGCGCCTTCGCGCGCTCGATCTCGGCCGAAATGCATTCGAGCTTTCGGGCGCTGCGTTATGGCCTGCCGATGGAGTTTTCCAAGCGCAACCTCGATCCCGCGATCGATGCCGAGGTGGAGGCCGACATAAGCCGGGTGGTCGCGATCTGGTGCGAGGCGCGCCAGCGCTTCGGCGAAGGCGGCCCATTCCTGTTCGGCCGCTTCTCCATCGCCGACGCCATGTATGCCCCCGTCGCCTCGCGTTTCACCACCTTCGACAGCGCGCTCAAGCATCATGGCGATGACGGCGCGGCCGATGCCTGGCGCTCCCTGATGATGGCGCTGCGGCACATGGTGGCCTGGGGCGACGCGGCGAAGAGCGAAAATATGCCGCGCTGGAAGCCCTAGGACCCGCGCGCGAGAGCGGGGCCAGGAATTTCGCCAGAAAGGAAATGAACCACCGATGTTGCTGGGCGTCATGGGCCCGCAGGAGCCGGTCCTGTTGGTCCCGCGACTGGGCTCCTGGCCGATTGTAGAGCGCCCAGGGGGCGTTCTGCCATCGTTGGAAGCCGGTGGCCGTCACCTCGGGATGGAACTGCAAGGCGCACGTAACCGGTCCATACATGAACGCTTGCTCAGGGAACATCTGGGACCCGGCCAATAAAGTCGCTCCGGCCGGGAGTTCGAACCCGTGCCAATGGACCTGGGCGACGACCAGCTTTTCGGGAAAGAGTTCACGTCCCTCCTCGGTCGGGGTAAGTTCGCAGTATCCGAATTCGCAAGGGCCGCCCGGTTTAGGACCGACATGGGCGCCCAGCACGCGGGCGATCGA
Source organism: uncultured Rhodospirillaceae bacterium (assembly GCA_964542425.1). Lineage (GTDB taxonomy): Bacteria > Pseudomonadota > Alphaproteobacteria > Dongiales > Dongiaceae > Dongia_A. The sequence goes on from CAZIUB010000038.1 coordinate 19,724, forward strand.
CTGGGCGCCCTGACAAATTCCCAAGAGCGGCACGTTCCTTGCGATGCATTGTTCGATCCATCGATTTTCATCGTACAGGAACGGATTTCGTTCCTCCTCGAACACAGTGAACGGTCCGCCGAAAATGACGCTGGCGGCGATCGTATCATCGACCCGATCGAGTGCCTCGCCTTGAAAGGGTCGCTTGATTTCCGGTTCGACCCCGACTTCGCGCAGATAGGTCGTGATCCGATCGTCGAGCGGTTCATCGGTATGGCGAATGAGGACGATGCGCGTCATCTCGTTTTTCACCAGATGGCGCGGCGAGGTTCGATTTCCATGAGGCTCACCTTGTCTGGCGCGAGGCCGCGATCATTCCAGCGCTGGATCATGCCCAGAATCGCGCGGGCCGCCCATTTCCGGGCACTGTCTTATACATCGCGGAATCGATCGGCCCCAAGGATTCCTAGGGAACATTTTCCGCCTAACTTGACATTCCTCGCAGGGGAGGCGGTAGATTGGCCGCGCCCACCCCGCAACAGACACGCGAAATCATGACCAAGATCATCGAGACCATCGAGCTGGATGCCATGAGCCCCGGCACCAGGCGCCAGATCAAGGCCCATCGCTATGGCGCGAAGGGCGCGCGGCCCAAGGCCTATTTCCAGGCCTCGCTCCACGCCGACGAGATTCCCGGCATGTTGGCGGCGCATCATCTGCTGCGTCTGTTGGACGCGGCCGATGCCAGGGGCGAGATCGCGGGCGAGATCATCGTGGTTCCGGTCGCCAATCCGATCGGGGCCGCCCAAACGCTGAACTCGCATTTCGTCGGGCGCTACGATTTCAGGAGTGGGCTCAACTTCAACCGCCGCTGGCCCGATTTGTTCCAGGGCCTCAAGGACAAGGTCGAAGGGAAACTCGGCCCCGATGCCAAGGCCAACATCGCGATCACGCGCCAGGCGATGGGCGAGATCGTCCAGGGGCTCTACGGATTGGGCGAGATGGCCAGTATGCGCCGCGAATTGGCAAGCCTCGCCTACGACAGCGACATCATCCTCGATCTGCATTGCGACGACGAGGCGCTGCTGCACCTTTACACCACCAAGACCTATTGGCCGAACGCCCAGGATCTGGCGGCCGAAATCGGCGCCCGGGGCGTGTTGCTGAGCGAGGAATCGGGCGTCCTCTCCTTCGACGAGTGTTTCTTTTCGCCTTGGATCAAGTTGCAACAGGCGGTCGGGCCGCAATTCCCGGTGCCGGCCCCTTGCCTGACGGGAACCGTCGAGTTCCGCGGCCAGGGCGATGTGTTCGACCAACTGGCGGAGGCCGATGCGCGGGCGCTGTTTCGATTCCTGCAGCGCCGCCACTTGATCAAGGGCGAGGCCGGCGCGCTCCCCGAATTGGCGGCCGAGGTGGCCGATCTCGACCAATGCGAGATCTTGCGGGCACCGGCCGCGGGCGTGCTCGCCTACCAGCGTGCGCCGGGTGAGCGGGTGAAGGAAGGCGACATCATCGCCGAACTCGTCGATCCGATGGCCGACGATCCGGCCCACGCGCGCGTGGAAATCCGCTGCCGGGCGAGCGGATTGATGCTGTCGCGCCGGCACATGAAGGCGATCGGCGCCGGCGACGGCATGGCCATGATCATCGGGCATGAAAAACTGCCCAATCCCAGCGGCATGCTGCTGTTCGATTAGGGCGCATTCCGATCGTGGTGTGGCGGTAAGACAATTAAGTGCACTGTCACCGGAATCAAGTGCACTGTCACCGGAATTGCCACCTGCACTGTCACCGGAATGGAATTGCCGGAATTCGCTCAGCCGTTGCGCCTTGGGCCCATGGTGATGCCCCGCCCCAGTTCCAGCGGGCGCGGCAGCGAGTCGTGGGCATGTTTGATGCGGGCCAGGCTTTCGAACAAGGGATCGGACATCGCCGTCACCTTGCGCGAGCGCATGTCCATGAACAGCACCAGCCACTCGCAGGTGGCGGCGATGGCGCCTTTGGGCGCGCGCTTCATGGTCATGAACCAGCGGAGGCGCTTGCGGTCGAAATCGACCAGCATGGTTTCGACCCAGAAGGAATCGCCTTGGCGCAGTTCCGCCATGTAGGAGAGGTTGCTTTGCACGGCGAAGGTCGAGCGGCCCACTTTATCGACCTCGCCGAAATCGACCCCCCAGATGCGGAAGGCCCCATAGAAAGCATTGTCGAAGGCCATCAGATAATAGCCAACGTTCATATGGTCGTTCTCGTCCAGCGATTCGGGCTTGACCATCTGTTCGGGATCGACAAAAGGAGTTGGGATCTGCATCGAAAAACCCTTGCGCGATTTGGGCGGCGCGGACCTTCGCCCGGGTCGGAGGCCGAGGTCAAGCGGCAAGCCAATCGCCGGCCCCACCGGCCAAACGCCGCCGGGAACCCGACAAAGGCCTGATTCCAAGGGCCAAGATCCAGGGGAATCGCTTGAACATTTCACGCCGCCATGAGGACGGAGGCGAGGAATTCGTTATCCCAGCCGGCGGATTTGCGCTTGAGGCGGATGCTGCGTTGGGATGGGGTTTTCTTGAGCATGTTGAGGGCCATGTGTTTGAGGATGCTGGCGTTGGCCGGCGCGTTGTCCTTGCGGATGCGCGATTCGTCTTCGCGGAAGGTCATGTCGAGCACCCAGTGGAGGCGGTTCTCGATGCCCC
>CAZIUB010000039.1:0-43021 GCA_964542425.1 uncultured Rhodospirillaceae bacterium
ATCAAGCCACGGTCGCGAAGGTCGAACGCCAGCTCAACCGCAGGCCCAGAAAATCGCTCGGATTCAAAACGCCCAACGAGGTCTTTTACGCTCTCTCCAGACACCGCTAAACTTTATGCACTGGCTACTTGAATCCGCGGAAGGAAAACAGTCCCTTAAGGGGCTGTGAAACAATCGAGTGGGAATTATTTTAGGCGATTATGGCGAAGTCGGTTTCTCGTTGAGAAAACGCATTGAAGCGGCAATTTCTTGGCCGCGTCGAGGCAAAAATCTCGAACGAACCAATCATAGCTGCCCCTTGATGAGCATGGGCGTTTCAGATTGCCCTTTTTTAAGTCGGCTGGTGGACCGTCCGGTTTCATGTCGCTGCTCTTAGACCCATTTTCGATCTGATTTACGCATATCCGGCGTGGCGGAAGAAGTTGCGGCATTCTTGTGGACTGAAGTCGCGCAGGGACTTCCCGAGTTGGTGCCAGAGATCGTCGACGGTGCGCTTGGCGGCCTTGCGCAGCAGGGATTTGAGCTTCGAGAAGACCAGCTCAATGGGGTTCAGGTCTGGGCTATAGGGCGGCAGATAGATCAGGATCGCGCCGGCCCCTTCGATGAGCTCGCGCACTCCAGCGACTTTGTGGCTGGGCAGGTTATCCATGGTGACGATGTCCCCGGGGCCCAGCACGGGGACCAGGAACTGCTCGACGTAGGCGAGGAAAGTCTCGCCATCCATGGCGCCATCGATGACGCAAGGGGCGGTGATCGCGTCGCAGCGTAGAGCCGCCACGAAGGTGCTGGTCTTCCAGTGCCCATGGGGAACCGCGCAGACCAGGCGCTTGCCCTTGGGGGCTCGGCCATATCGGCGGGCCATGTTCGTCGTCGCCCAGGTTTCGTCGATGAATACCAGACGCTCGGGCAGCAGACTCGCCTGCATCTCGCGCCACTGAGCCCGTTCCGCAGCAACGTCAGGCCGCTCTTGCTCGGCGGCGTGCAGCGTTTTTTTTGAAGCGGAGATCGCGCCCCGCCAGAAAGCGCCAGACCGCCGCCACGCTCACGCTCAGGCCCCGCTGATCAGCGAGCCGATCCCGGATCTCAACCAGCGTCAAGTCCGGCTCGGCAGCGACCAGAGCCAGCACCCAGTCCGCGTTCGCGTCCTTGATCCGCGAGCTGTTGTCTCCGCCCATGGCCTTGGCCACGATGCCGCCGGTGCTGCGCCAGAGCGCCGCCCATTTCACCCCGGTGCTCTCGCTCACTTCCAGCAATCGCGCCGCCGCCCGCGCTTTCATCCCGCGACCAAGCGCCCGCGCAAACCGCTCCCGCAAATCAGCAGAGTAAGGCTTTCCCATCCATCGCTGGCCTCCTCGCCCCAGCAGCCAGCTTGAATCAGATTTCAGCCCAAATGGGAATCCCCTTTCCGATTCATCCCGCTCGAAAATCGCTCTAGATCCTCGTGATCGAAGGCGCTGGACATCCGCTCTACTTTATCCGAGGTGATGCCGAAGCGGGCCGCGGCATCGCGCCAACCCGCGACCGCCGATCCGACTTCAGCCGCTATCGCGCGGGCGTTCTTTTCTGTCATGCCGAACATCGGCGCAATCTGGAAGGCCGTGTCGAGCGATGCCGTTCCATCGATCTCGTCGATCGCAAGCGCATGAATGCGAGGCTTCACATCGGTCGGCACGGGGTTGAGATCGTAGGCCGGCGCCAACCGCCAGCCTTTGGCGTCACGAAGGAAGCCGTGATTGCGCAGATGGTCGTCGGTGTTGGAAACCAGCATGTTGAACACGATCCGCCGCCAGAGCTGGTGCAGATCCTCGTTCACCCGTGATCCCTCGCGGCGCAGGAACTCGGCGATCTCGAGATAGCTACGTGTCTCGTTGTCGGAAGCATCGAGAGCGGTGAGCGCCGACATGTAAGGGATGCGCTGGCCTTCCCGCCGGTCGAAGCGCCGGGCCATGAGGACCGGCCTCTTCAATACGAGCTGTAGCCGCCATGGCGAAACCTCCACCCCGGCGGCCTCGGCGAGCGCCATGGTCGCCGCCTCCCAGCGTGTCACCGGCCACTCGTCGTCCTTGCGCGGGAACTTGGCGATCAGCAGGTGACCGTCCTTGTCGCGCACCGAAGCTTTCGGGCGCGCACCGCCGAGCGACGTGCCGGGAGCCAGGATTGTGAAATCGCGCCCAATATTGACCCCACCCCTGAAGCCTTCCATCGCATTGATATAATTGTAAAACATCGAGATTTGCAGGGTCGCGTTTCGCGCCCAACCGTGACCCCACGTAAACATCCTATTTAGGCTTTTCATCAATGACTTAGCATCACCTGACGGTGGGGTCACGGTTGGACGCGATTTCACACTGCTGGCCTATTGGACCAGTCAACGCCTGACCGACGTGCTGGCGATGCCATGGAGCGCGATAGCGGGCGGCGCCATCGTGATCCGGCAATCAAAAACAGGGGCGCATGTCAAAATGCGCATGGCGCCGGAGTTGAAGCGCGAGTTGCGCATGGCCAAGCGGACAACAGAAACGATGGTCACGAACGAGGCGACGGGCCGGCCCTGGACAGTCACCGGGTTTGATCATGCCTTCGCGGAAATCAGGGCCAAGGCCGGGATCCCGAATTCGCTGTGGTTCCGCGATCTGCGGCGAACCGCGTTGACCGAGGCCGGCGCCGGCGGCGCGACGGTTCCACAGCTCCAAGCCATGAGCGGCCATCGCACGGTTTCGCAGCTTCAGGTCTATGTGAATCCCACGTCCGAAGCAGCCGACGCGGCGATGGATGCGCGGAACAGATCAAGAGCAAAAGTGGCAACGCGAAGCCGAAAATCGGTGGCAACGGAGCCTAAGTGAATGACGCAACCCCTTGAAAACGCTGGCGACCCCGGCTGGATTCGAACCAGCGGCCTACTGCTTAGAAGGCAGTTGCTCTATCCGGGCTGAGCTACGGGGTCGAGGGCGGGCCGCGTCTCGCGTCGCCGCCACCATGCTAATGCGTCCATCTGCCGATTCGATCGTACCTGAAATTGTCGGCGTAGGCCTTGGGCTGTGGTCGGGCCGTCTTCGATTCCTCCACCACGTAAGCGAGGCCCTGCTTCTCGGCATAGGAAACGGCCTCATCTCTCGTCTCGAATTGCAGGCGCAATTGGCCCCTGGTGTCGGCCGAGCTTGTCCAGCCCATGAGCGGGTCGATCTGGCGCTGGTCCGCGGGCGCGAATTCCAGCACCCAATGCCGGGTACCCGCCTTGCCCGATTGCATCGCGTTCCTCGCCGGCTGATAAATGCGCGCCTGCATGATCGCCTTCACCGCCTCATTTCATTGCCATCCGGTGATGGCGCGGGGCGCGCGTGCCTGGTCGGGGCGACTGGATTCGAACCAGCGACACCCTGCTCCCAAAGCAGGTACTCTACCAGGCTGAGCTACGCCCCGGATTCCCGTGGCCCCTTGCCATCGGGCGAGAACCTAGGGAAATCAGGCCCGGCTTGCAAGCCTGGGCAGGTCGCGCGGGCGCCGGCTGAGAGGGGCCCCAGGCTGGGGGCGCTTTCCCGCAATCAAGTCGCGCGACGGGCGAAGCCCTTGCGCCAGATGCCGGGTCAGCGCGCGAATGCGGGGCGAGCGCCGGAAATCCGGGAGCCTCATCACCCACAATTCGTTGCCCAAATCCTCGGGCGGGTCGATGACCCGCGCCAGATCAGGATCCGGATCGGCAAGGAAACAGCGCAGGAGTGCCGCCCCCATCCCGGCCTTGACCGCGGACAGCCGGTCGCGGAAATCATTGCAGCGAAGCGCGATGGCGGAAGGGCTGATACGGTCCTTGAGCCAGAATTCCTCGGCCTTCGGGCCAAGGGTTCCACCCCAGCCGATTCAGGGCAGGGCGCCGGGGCCGGCCGATTTCAAGAGACCGTGCGCGGCATAGGCGGTCACCGCCAACGCACCAATCCTGATGCCAACCATGTTGGATGGCGGTCGGCTGGTCGGGCGCAAGGCCATGTCGGCCTCGCGCCGCCCGAGATCGAAGATGCGGTCGTCGCTGTCCAGCTCGACGACGATCCGGGGATGGCGCGGGCGAAAATCCGCCAGCAGCGGAATCAACAGGATTCCGGCGATGTCGCGGGTCGAGGTCAGTTTGATGGTGCCGACCAATCCGGGATCGCCGGCCTGTACATTGATTTCGACCGCCAGCAGATCGTTCGCGGTCCGCTCGGCGATGGCGAGGAGGGCGCGGCCCAATTCGGTCGGCTGATGGAGTTCGCCCTCCTTCTCGAACAATGGCGCGCCGGTTGATCGCTCGAGCGCGCGCAGGCGGCGGAACACCGTGGTGAAGTTGACCGAAAGCGCCGAGGCCGCACTGGCCATGGTGCCGGCTCGCGCCATGGCCAGGATCAATCGCAGATCGCCCCATTCGGGAAGAAACCGGGCCAAGCGCGACCCGGCGCATGGCCCGAACCTCCCGGAAAAGTGCCTTCAAGTAGTGGGCGGTTGACCCCGCAAGAATGAGGGTTTCGCCGATCTCTCCTATTGCCCCGGAGATCCCACACCGAAAATCGGATCGGCGACCACTTGCTCGCGGAGCCAGTCGCGGAAGGCCGCCACGGAACTGTCCTCGGCGCGGTCGGCAAGACAAGTGAGGTACCAGCGCTTTGGCTGGGGCGCATCCACCGCGAAGGGCCGCGCGAGGCGCCCCAAGCGCAGATCCTCCGCGACCAGGAAATAGGGTGCCACCGCGATCCCCTGGCCATCGAGCGCCGCCTCGATCGCCAGCAGATAGGAATCGTATTGCGTCGCGAGCCGGCCGCGCAAATCTGGAATCCCCGCCGCGTTGAGCCAGGCGTCCCAATCGTCGGTCGCGGTATAGACTTGCAGCAATCGGTGATTGACCAGATCGACCGGCTGGCGGAGGCCCATCCCGGCCTGCATGAGATCGCGCCGGCAGACCGCCACCAAGCGCTGGTCGAAGATGTGGCGGTACTCGACTCCGGGCCGGTCGGGCCGATCGGTGCAGATGAGGCCGAGATCGGCGCTGTCGGGGTCGAACTCCCAATCGAGCGCGCCGGTGTTGAAGCGCACCAGGATGCCGGGATGCTGGGCCTGGAACAGATGCAGGCGCGGAATGAGCCAGCGCACCGCCACCGTGACATAGACCTGGACCCGGAGTTCGGCGGTCCGGCGCGAGCGCCGCACCAGATCGGTGCCTACCTGCATGCGGTCGAAGGCGTCGCGCAAATGCGGGAAATACAGCCGCCCCATTTCGGTGAGTGCAACCCGGCGGGTCGTGCGCTCAAAGAGGCGCACGCCGATCCGGGATTCGAGCGCGCTCACCTGGTGGCTGATCGCCGATTGCGTGAGACCCAGTTCCTCGGCGGCCCGGCGAAACGAGGCGTGGCGGGCCGCCGCCTCGAAGGCACGCAACGCGGATAACGGTGGCAATTCGCGGCGAGGCTGCGCCATGCATGAATCCAGTTCATATATCTGTGAATTTCACTCGCTTGTAAGGCTAGCTAAGTCCTGCCAAAATTACAACGAACTCGCGTTTTCTCCAACAGGCAGGAAACTTGTCATGAGCATGGTTCAAGTGGAATCTCCGCGGAGGGGCGGAAGGGAAGCACGGCGTGCCTTGCGCGCGGCGCCCTTGGCGGCCAACGAACGCCCGGTCTGGCCGGGGATGGAGGCGGGGCGCTATCGGGTCCTGACCGATGCCGACATGAACAAGATCCACAATGCCTCGCTGAACGTGCTGGAAAACATCGGGCTTGCCGATGCCATTCCCAGCTGCATCGAGGCCCTGACGGGTGTCGGCGCCAAGATGACCGACAAGGGGCGGCTGGTGTTTCCGCCTTCGCTCATCGAGGATACGGTGGCGAAGGCCTCCAGGCGGTTCCCGCTCTGCGGCCAGGACCCGCGCCACGATCTGGAGCCCTGGGGCTCCAAGGCCTATTTCGGCACGGCGGGTGCCGCCGTCCATATCGTCGATCCGGTCACCGGGGAATACCGGGAATCCACGACCAAGGATCTCTACGACATCGCGCGCATCGTGGACCAAATGGAGCACATCCATTTCTTCCAGCGCTCGGTCGTGTGCCGCGAGTTGCCCGACCCGTTCGAGATGGATTTCAACACCTGCTATGCCTCGATCATGGGCACTTCCAAGCATGTGGGATCGAGCTGGGTGGCGCCCGAGCAATTGGAGGCCTCGCTCCAGATGCTGCACGTCGTGGCCGGGGGCGAGGCGCAATGGCGCGCGCGGCCCTTCGTCAGCCAATCGAATTGCTTCGTGGTGCCGCCGCTGAAATTCGCCGAGGACGCCTGCCGCTGCCTGGAGGTGGCGGTGAGAGGGGGCATGCCGGTGCTGCTTCTTTCCGCCGCCCAAGCCGGCGCCACCTCGCCCGCCGCCCTTGCCGGCACCATCGTGCAGGCGGTCGCCGAATGCCTGGCGGGCCTCGTTTATGTGAACGCGATCAAGCCGGGGGCGACCGCCATCTTCGGCACCTGGCCCTTCGTTTCCGATCTGCGCACCGGGGCGATGTCGGGCGGGTCGCCGGAGCAGGCGCTCTTGTCGGCTGGCTGCGGGCAGATGATGCGCTTCTACGATCTGACTGGGGGCACCGCCTCGGGCATGACCGATTCCAAGGTTCCCGACGCCCAGGCCGGCTACGAGAAGGGCTACAACCACGCGCTGGTCGGCAATTCGGGCGCCAATCTCATCTACGAATCGGCGGGCATGCATGCGAGTTTGCTGGGCTTCTGCATGGAGAGCCTGCTCATCGACAACGACATCATCGGCGCCGCCCAACGCACCATTCGCGCCATCGACGTGACCGACGAATCGATTTCGCTGGAGACCATCCGCCAGGTCTGCCTGGAAGGCCCAGGGCATTATCTGGGTTCGGACCAGACGCTTCGACTGATGCAACGGGAATACGTCTATCCCGTGGTCGGCGATCGTTCGAGCCCGAAGGAATGGGTCGAGAAGGGGTCGACCAACATCGTCGATCGCGCGATCAAGCAAACCAGGATCATCCTGGACAAGCACTACCCGAGCCATGTGCCAGACGCGATCGACGACATGGTCCGAGCGCGATTCCCGGTGCGCCTATCGCGCGAGGCGATGCGGCCATAGTGCCGACTTTCGAAAAAGCGTGATACATGAAACGCGTCCGTGCTTCCACGAAAATCGGGCCGCATGTTACCGAATGATGAGCCGCCCGCCGGCGTGCGACTTCCGGGGACAAATTGCTGAATTAGCCAGTCTCGCGACGGCGGGTACTGGGGCCTGACCGACAATGGATCGAGACAGAATGCGGGGGAGAATACGCACATGAGCGATCACGCGCGCGTGGTGATCATCGGCGGTGGCGCGGTCGGCTGCGCCACGCTTTATCACCTGGCGGAGATGGGCTGGAGCGATTGCCTGCTGATCGAGAAGAACGAATTGACCTCGGGCTCGACCTGGCACGCGGCTGGAAACTGCCCGAATTTCTCCACCTCGTGGAACGTCATCAAGCTGCAGCGCCATTCGACGCGGCTCTATGCCGGCCTTGGCGAGAAGGTCGGCTATCCGATCAATTATCACATCACCGGCTCGATCCGCTTGGCCAACAACAAGGATCGCATGGACGAATACCGCCACGTGGCGGCGATGGCCCGCGCGCAAGGGTTGGAATTCGAGTTGATCGGGCCGAACGAGATCAAGTCCAGATATCCGTTCATGGAAATGCAGAACGTCCTGGGTGCCCTGTGGGATCCCTTCGACGGCGACATCGATCCCAGCCAGTTGGTCCAAGCCTACGCCAAGGGCGCCAAGGACAAGGGCTGCCGAATCCAGCGATTTACTTCGGTCATCGGGCTCGAATGGAAGGGCTCGGAATGGCTGGTCAGTACCGACAAGGGCCAGATTCGGGCCGAGATCGTGGTCAACGCCGCCGGCTACCGCGCCGGCGAGATCATGGCGATGCTTGGCCAAACCATGCCGATCGTCACCATGTCGCACCAGTATCTGGTGACGGAGGCCATCCCGGAACTCCAAGCCCATGGGGCCAAGCTGCCGCTGCTGCGCGATCCAGATGTCAGCTATTATCTGCGCCAGGAACGGGACGGGCTGCTGCTCGGTCCCTATGAATGGCAGGCGATTCCGCATTGGCTCGACGGGATCCCGGCGGATTTTGCCAATCAGCTTTATCCCAACGATCTGGAGCGCCTGGAGAAATACATCGAGGCCGCGATCGCGCGCGTGCCGATCCTGGGCAAGGTCGGCGTGCAGCGAGTCATCAACGGCCCGATACCCTATTCGCCCGACGGCAATCCCTATATCGGCCCGGCGCATGGGCTGAAGAACTTCTATCAGGCCTGCTGCTTCTCCTTCGGCATCGCCCAATCGGGAGGTGCCGGAAAGACCGCCGCGGAATGGATTGTGCATGGCGAGCCGGAATGGGATTTCTGGACCCTGGATCCTCGCCGCTACACCGATTACGCGACCAGGAAATACGTGGTCGACAAGGCGATCGAGCTTTACCAGAATGAATACGCGATCGCGTTTCCGGCCAATGAATGGCCGGCGGGACGGCCGGCCAAGACCACGCCGCTCTTTGACAAATTGAAGGCCAAGGGCGCGCAATTCTGTGCCCGCGGCGGGTGGGAGCGCGCCGCCTGGTTCCCGAGGCCAGGCGATGATCCCAAGCGCAAGCCCAGTTTCCGGCGCACCAATTGGCACGAGGCGGTGGCCGAGGAATGCAAGGCGGTGCGCGAGCGCGTCGGCATCCTCGATCTCGGCGGTTTCACCAAGCTCATGATCGAGGGCGAAGGCGCGCAAGCCTGGCTTGATCGCCTCGTCTGCGGCAGGCTGCCCAAGCTGGGGCGGATAACGCTCTCCCACGCGCTCAACGACAAGGGCGGCATCGTCAGCGAATTCACCATCACCCGCCTGGCGCCCGACAAGTTCTACCTCATCAGTGCGGCCGCCGCCGAATGGCACGATCTCGATTGGCTGGAGAAATACCGCCCGGCCGATCACTCGGTTCGCATCGAGAATTTGAGCGCGCGCCTGGGCTCGATCATCATCGCCGGACCGAAGGCGCGGGCGTGCCTCGCCAAGGTGACCGAGGCCGATCTCTCCAACAGGGCGTTCCCCTGGCTATCGGCGCGCGAAATCGAGATCGGGTTTGCCCGCGCACTCACGCTCCGCGTCAATTACGTTGGCGAATTGGGCTGGGAAATTCATGCGCCCGTCGAGCACATGGCCGCCATCTACGAGGCACTTTGGCAGGCAGGCGAGGAATTCGATATCCGCGATTTCGGCATGTATGCCATGGATTCCTTGCGCCTGGAGAAAGTCTATCGTGGCTGGAAGGGCGACATGACCCACGAATACACGCCGTTGATGGCCAATCTCGATCGCTTCGTCGACTTCCAGAAACCGGATTTCAAGGGCCGCATTGCGCTGATTGCGGAACGAGACCGGACCCCGCGCGAGCGCTTCGTGCCGCTGATCCTGGACGAGGCCGCCGATTGCGACGCACCTTCTTGCGCGCCGGTCTATCTGGGCGCGGAGATGGTCGGGCTGGTGACCTCCGGTGGCTATGGGCACGCCACGGCCAAGAGCATTGCGTTGGCTTACGTGCGCAGCGACCTCGCCAAGGTCGGACAGAGGCTCGAGATCGAGGTCTTGGGCGCGCGCCGATCCGCCAGTATCGTGGCCGAACCCATCTACGATCCCAGCAATTCCAGGCTGCGCGGCTAGTGCCAACTTTCGAAGAAGGGTGATATATGGACCGCGCCGATTGTTCCACGAAAGTTGACACAATTTACGCAATGATAGTACCCGCCGGCGTGCACTGCCTGGGTCATGTTGGCTCGAATCATCCTTCAGCGACGGCGGATACTAGGCGCGCCTAGGACCGCGAAGGAGAAATTCATGGCGCTTCCCACATCGGCGCGCGTCGTCATCATCGGGGGCGGCATCGTCGGCTGTTCGGTCGCCTATCATCTGGGCAAGCTCGGCTGGAAGGATGTAATCCTGCTGGAGCGCAAGAAGCTGACCAGCGGCACGACCTGGCATGCAGCCGGCCTGGTGCGTGCCTCGCTTTACACCGCCAATCTGACCCGGATCGCCAAATACACGGTCGATCTCTACACCACGCTGGAGAGTGAAACCGGACAGGCGACCGGGTTTACCCAGCCGGGATCGATGTCGATCGCCACCAACAAGGAACGCTGGGAAGAATTGCGCCGGGGCGCCGACATGCTGGGCGCCTTCGACGTGTTGGCCGAGGTGATCGGCCCCAAGGAGGTCAAGAGCAAATGGCCGCTCCTGAACGTCGAGGATGTGATCGGCGCCATCTGGTATCCGAAGGACGGCAAGTGCAATCCGGCCGATACCTGCATGGCGCTGGCCAAGGGTGCGCGCATGAAGGGTGTCAAGATATTCGAGGATACGCGGGTCGAAAAGGTGATCGTCGCGGATGGTCGCGTGCGCGGCGTCCTCACCGGTGAAGGAACGATCAAGAGCGACATCGTGGTCAATTGCGGCGGCATGTGGGGCCGCGAAATCGGCGCCAAGATCGGGGTCAACATCCCGCTTCAGGCCTGCGAGCATTTCTATGTCGTGACCGAGCCGATGGAGGGCATGGTCCCTGGCCTGCCAGTTGTGCGCGACATGGATGCCTGCGCCTATTTCAAGGAAGACGCGGGCAAGCTGCTGCTTGGCGCCTTCGAACCCAAGGCCAAGCCCTGGGCGGTGGACGGCATCCCGGAAGATTTCTGCTTCGATGAATTGCCGGAGGATTTCGACCACTTCCAGCCGATCCTGGAAGGGGCGATGCATCGCATCCCGAGCCTCGGGAAAATCGGCATCCGCAAGTTCTTCAACGGGCCGGAGAGCTTCACCGCCGACCAGCGCTATGTCCTGGGGGAGGCGCCGGAGGTCGAGAATTTCTTCGTCGCCGCCGGCTTCAACTCGATCGGCATTCAATCGGGAGGTGGTGCCGGCTGGGCGCTCGCCCATTGGATCGCCGAGGGCGAGCCGCCCTTCGATCTGTGGGACGTGGACATCAGGCGCTTCAACCGGCATCACGGCCGGAAATCCTTTCTGGTGCCCCGCGTCTCGGAGGCTTTGGGGCTTCTGTACGCCATGCATTGGCCCTATCGGCAGTTCGAGACCTCGCGCGGAATACGCCGTTCGCCCTTCTACGCGCGATTGAAGGAAATGAACGCGTGCTTTGGCGAGGTGGGCGGCTGGGAGCGCGCCAATTGGTACGCGCCCAAGGGCCTGGCGCCGGTCTATGAATATTCGTACGGCAAGCAGAACTGGTTCGAACCCTGCGGCCGGGAATGCCGGGCGATGCGCGAGAACGTGGGCTTTCTCGACCAGTCCTCCTTCGCCAAGTTCCTGGTGACGGGCAAGGACGCCGAGCGCGAATTGCAGCGCCTGTCGGTCGCCGATGTGGGGCGGACGGGACGCGCGGCCTATACCCAATGGCTCAATCCCAAGGGCCGGATCGAGGCCGATTTGACGGTGACCAAGCTGGCCGAGAATCGTTTCCTGGTGGTGACGGCGGCGGCGACCGCGACCAGGGAGGCGCATTACATGCGCCGGCATTTCACGCCCGGCGCCGACGCCAGAATCGAGGACATGAGTGCCGCCTGGTCGGTCTTGGGGCTAATGGGGCCCAACAGCCGCAAGCTCTTGTCGCGGCTGACGGACACCGACCTTGGCAACGAGGCGTTCCCGTTCGGCGCGGCGCGCGAGATCGAGTTCGGATCGGCCGGCGCGCTCGCCATTCGCATCTCTTACGTGGGCGAACTGGGCTGGGAGATCTATCTGCCCACCGATTACGCGGCGGGCGCACTCGATGAATTGCTGGCGGCGGGCCGCGAATTCGACCTGGCGCCTGTCGGCATGCATGCGATGAACTTCCTGCGCCTGGAAAAAGCCTATCGCCATTGGAGCCACGACATCAGCCCGGACGACACGCAAGCGGAGGCGGGACTGGGGTTTGTCTGCGCCTTTGACAAGAACGTGCCTTTCATCGGCCGCGATGCGGTGCTGGCGCAAAGATCGCAAGGAAAGCTGAAGCGCCGGCTGGTGCAATTCCTGCTGCAAGACAAGGAAAGGCAGCTTTATCACAACGAGCCGATCCTGCTCGATGGACGCCAAGTCGGCTATCTGACCTCGGGTGGATATGGGTTCAGCCTGGGCGGCGCCATCGGCATGGGTTATGTGCGAAACGAGGAGGGCGTCGATCAGGCCATGATCGATGGGGCCAAGTTCGAAATCCTGGTCGCCGGAAGCGCCGTCCCGGCCAACGCCAGCCTGAGGCCGTTCTACGATCCCAAGGGCGATCGGATGAAGGCGTAGTCGCTTCCGTATATGGGGATGGCCGCGCCCCAATGCGCAAGGCGATGGACGCCGGCAGTTTGGGCCCGACTCCCGGCGCTTCCAGCCCCAATTCCCGGTTTACAGGCCTGGGTCGATTGCGGCAGGTTGACCACCAACCAATCGAAGGACGGGGGGAGTGTTCATGGCGGGGCAATTCATCGAGCTGATCGCGGCCGACGGCGGCAGGTTCCGGGGCTACCTCACGGTGCCGCGCGCCGGCAAGGGCCCCGGAATCGTGTTGTGCCAGGAGATATTCGGCATCAACGCCTATGTTCGCGAGGTGGCGGAGTATTACGCCGAGGAAGGCTATGTGGTGCTGGCGCCCGATCTGTTCTGGCGTTTGGAAAAGCATGTCGATCTCGGCTATTCGCCCGAGGAATGGCAGAAGGCCTTCGGTTTTTTCCAGAACTTCGATGTCGATCAGGGCATGAAGGACATCGCCAGTACGGTAACCACGCTTCGCGGCCGGCCGGAATGCACCGGCAAGGTGGGCGCGCTCGGCTTTTGTCTCGGCGGCAAGCTCGCCTATCTGGCGGCGGCCAGGGCCGGGGTCGATTGCGCGGTCGGCTATTACGGCGTCGGCATCGAGGCCAATCTGGGCGACATGGCCAAGCATCGCTGCCCGATGGTGCTGCATTTCGCCTCGGAAGACCAATACGCGCCATTGGCGGCGGTCGAGCAGGTCAAGGCCTTCTTCAAGGAGCGGCCCGAGGTCGAGATCCACGTCTATCCGGGCGTCGATCATGCCTTCGCCCGCACCATGGGCGAGCATTACAACAAGCCGGCTTCGGACTTGGCGCATTCGCGCTCGATCGCGCTCTTCCGCAAGATTCTGGGGCCGCGCTACGATCTTTCGGCGCTGTGGGACCAGCATTGTGCCCACGAATTCGCCACCAGGGACGTGGAGGCGACCATGAAGACCATGGTCGCCAATCCTTATGTCAACCACATTCCGACCATGACCGGGGGCGTGGGTGGGGTGGAACTGGCGCGCTTCTACAGGAATCATTTCGTCAACAGCAATCCGGCCGACACCAGCTTGGTGCCGATCTCGCGCACGATCGGGGCCGACCGCGTGGTGGACGAGATGCTGTTCCGCTTCACCCATGACCGGGAGATCGATTGGATGTTGCCCGGCGTGGCGCCTACTAACAAGCGGGTCGAGATTCCGTTGGTCGCCATCGTGTGCTTCCGCGGCGACAAGATCTATCACGAGCATATCTATTGGGATCAGGCCTCGGTGCTGGCGCAGATCGGGCTCCTGGATCCCGCGACGCTGCCGGTCGCCGGAATCGAGACCGCGAAGAAGCTCCTGGACGAGACGCTGCCCTCGAATACGTTGATGAAAAATTGGGCGGCCAGTGCTGGCTAGGAATAGACGATGAACAATCCTGTCCTGGAAAAGCTCCGCGCGGGGGGATGCGTGGGCGCGATGTGGACCACGCTGGGATCGCCTAGCCTGGCCGAGTTGATGGTCGAGCCTGGGCCCGAGGCTTGCGTCTTCGATCTGCAGCACGGGCTGTTCACACGCCCGACTTTGGAATCGGCGATCGGCATCGCGCGTCAGAAGACGACGCCGCTCGTCCGCACCGCCGATGACAGCCCGAGCGCCATCGCCATGGCGCTCGATGCCGGCGCGATGGGTATCATCGTGCCGATGGTCGAAAGCGCGGAACAGGCGGCAAGGATTGTCGCCGCCGCCAAGTACCCGCCGGAGGGCAGGCGCTCGACCGGCGGGATCAGGCCGGTGATCGATGCCAAGGCGACCATTCCGCTCACCAATCCGGCGATCATGGTCGGCGTCATGGTCGAGACCGCGCTTGGCGTCGAGAACGCAAGCGCGATCGCCACCGTGCCGGGAATCGATCTGGTGTTCATCGGACCCTTCGATCTGGCGCTTTCGCTCGGGACCTTTCCCGATTTCGGGCCGCGCCACGAAGAGGCGGTTCAGCGCGTCCGCCGCGCCACGGGCAAGGCCGGCAAGGCAAGCGGCATCTTCACGCCCAATTGGACCATGGCGGCCGATCGGCGCGCCCAGGGATTTGGCTTCGTGATTCTGTGCGACGATCAGGGCCTGGTGCAAAGCGGCGCCAAGGCCAACCAGCGCCGGTTCGCCGAGAACCCAGGCAAGGATCTGCTGAAGGGCGCGGTCGCGCTGGTCAGTGGCTGCAGCCGCGGCATTGGACCCTGCATCGTGCGCGCGCTTTTGAGCGCAGGCGTCGGGAAAATCTATTGCGCGACACGCGAGATGGCCGCGGCCAAGGCGCTGGTGGCGGAGGCGGAGGATCGGCTGATCCCGATTGTCCTCGACGTTACCAACGCGGTGCAGGTGGGGGCGGCGGCGGAAAGATGCGGCGATGTGAGCCTGCTGGTCAACAACGCCGGGGTGAATTTCAACACGCCCCTTTTCACGATCGCCAGCGCCAGCAACGCGCGCCAGGAGATGGAGGTCAATTTTTTCGGCACGCTGGCCATGTGCCGCGCCTTCCAACCGGTGCTGAGCGGCAATGGCGGCGGCGCCATCGTCAACATGCTGTCGATCCTGTCGCATGTGAACTTGCCCTTGATGGGATCGCTTTGCGCCTCCAAGGCAGCGCTCCTCAGCCTCACCCAGGCGCTGCGCGCGGAGTTGAAGGCCAAGGGCACGCATGTAATGGGCGTGCTGCCGGGCGCGGTCGATACGGATATGACACGGGGCCTGACGGTACCGAAGATGGCGCCGGAGGCTGTGGCCGAGGCGCTGGTGCACGGGCTTCGCATCCGGGCCGAGGAGATTTATCCGGGCGACATGGCGGCGGGTGTGGCCTATGGCCTGGCCAGCGATCCCAAGGCCGTCGAGCATGAATTCGCCCTCTATTTGCCGAAAGAAAAGCTGTGAGCGGATACGCGCCGCCGATTTAGCATGAGTGAGGTCGCCCAAACGCCGATGATCCGGGCCCGAGGAGTGGCCAAGAGATTCGGCGGCATTCACGCGGTTGAGGATTGCTCGCTCGACGTGGCCAAGGGCTCGATCACCGGCCTCATCGGCCCCAATGGCGCCGGCAAGTCCACGTTGTTCAACATCATTGCCGGGATGTTCGTCCCGGATGGCGGCAGCATCGAGCTGGATGGCGCGGACGTGACCGGCTGGCCGGCCCACCGATTGTTCCACCAGGGCCTGTCGCGCACCTTCCAGATCGCGCAGGAATTCTCGCGCATGACGGTCCTGGAAAACCTGATGGCGGTTCCGGCCGGACAATTGGGCGAGAGCGTCTTGCGTGCGTGGATTTCCTGGGGCCGTGTGCGCGAACAGGAAACCAAGATCCGCATCCGCGCTTCCTCGGTCCTCGGTCAACTTCGGCTGGAGGCGCTGGCGGGCGAGTACGCGGGCAACCTTTCCGGCGGGCAGAAGAAACTGCTGGAGTTGGGCCGCGCGATGATGGCGGCGCCCAAGATAGTGCTGCTCGATGAATTGGCGGCCGGCGTCAATCGCGCGTTGCTGGGCGAACTCGCCGGCGAAATCGAACGCTTGAACCGCGAGGCGGGATACACGTTCTTCGTGATCGAGCACGACATGGATTTGATCGCGCGGCTGTGCGACCCGGTCATCGTCATGGCCGAGGGCAAGGTGCTGATGCAAGGCAAGATGGCCGAAATCCGCCGCGACGAGCGGGTGATCGAGGCCTATCTCGGCCGACGCCAGGCGAAAACAATTGGGCGCGAGGAGCAAGCTCCGCGCCAACTTTTGGAAACGCGTGATCCATGAAACGTTTCGGCGTTTGGACGAGATTTGGCGCTTGTCGCCAAATGATGGTACCCGCCGGCGCGTACCGGCGGGGCCATATCGGTGAATCACCTGGTCCCTCGACGGGCGAGTACCGATGAGCCTGCTCGGCGCGCACGACCTGGTCGGAGGCTATGGCGGCGCCGATATCCTGCAGGGTGTCAGCCTGGAGGTGGGCGAACGCGAGATCGTGGTCATCATCGGCCCCAATGGTGCCGGCAAATCGACCGCGATGAAGGCGATTTTCGGCCTGGTTCAATTGCGGGGCGGCAGCATCCTGTTCGAGGATCGCGACATCACCGGGCGCCGGGCCGACCAACTGGTCGCCGAGGGCATGGGCTACGTGCCGCAGGAGCGCAACGTGTTCCCCACCTTGAGCGTGCGCGAGAATTTGGAAATGGGAGCCTTCCAAAAACCGGCCAATGTCGCGCGGATGGTGGACCAGGTCCTCTCGCTGTTCCCGCCGCTCACCGACAAGCTAGGCCAGGCGGCCGGCGAATTGTCGGGCGGCCAGCGCCAGATGGTGGCGATGGGCCGGGCGCTGATGATGGAGCCCAGATTGCTGCTGCTGGACGAGCCGACGGCCGGCCTCTCGCCCCTCTACATGGACCAGATCCTTGATCGCATCATCGCCATCAACCGCGCCGGCGTGGGCGTGCTGCTGGTCGAGCAGAACGCGCGTCAGGCATTGGCCATCGCGCATCGGGGCTACGTGCTGGCCACCGGGCGGAACCGTTTTGCCGATACGGCGCCGGCACTTCTCGCCAATCGCGAAGTGGCCGAATCCTTCCTGGGCGGTTAGAGGCGGCCAGTGCCAACTTTCGGAAAGGAGCGATCCGTGAACCGCGCCAATGTTTCCACGAAAGTTGGCCCATGTCATGGAACGATCGCACCCGCCGGCGCCCATCGGTGGCGTCATTTCGCTCATTCATCCATCGGCGAGGGCGGGTACTTGGAGTGAGCGATTTCATCAATCTGTATCTTCTGCCCGGCCTGGTCGTGGGGTGCATCTATGCCCTGGGCGCCATCGGAATTTCATTGCTGTTCGGTATTCTGCGGTTCGCGCATTTCGCGCATGGCGATTTGATGACGCTGGGCGCTTATCTGGCGTATGGCGCGAGCGTGCTCTTGGGCTGGGGACCCTATGCGTCGCTTCCGATCGCGATCCTGGGGACGGTGCTGGTGGCCTTGGTGATCGATCGCTGGTTCTATCGCCCGTTCCGCAAGAGTGCCGGGATCGTGGTCGTGATCTCGTCCTTCGGGGTGATGCTGATGCTGCGCTCGCTCATCCAGCTCCTGGCCGGGGTCGATGTGCTCACCTACGACACCGGCATCCGGCACCCGATGGAAATCCTGGGATTCTTGAAGATCGCGCCCAAACAGGTGACGATCGTCGCGGTAACGGCCATTCTGGTGGTGGGGCTGCATTGGTTCCTGTCGCGCGCGCGCCTGGGCAAGGCGATGCGCGCGGTCAGCGACGATCCCGATCTGGCGAGGGTTTCCGGTATCGATACCGAGCGAGCAATCCGCTGGACCTGGATCATCGGCGCGGGGCTGGCCGCCGCCGCCGGGGTCTTCATCGGCATTCAAACCAAGGTGCATCCGACGATGGGCTGGGATCTGCTGTTGCCCCTGTTCGCGGCCGCGGTGCTGGGCGGGATCGGGCGACCCTATGGCGCGATCGCGGGCGGGCTGGCGATCGGGCTCACGCAAGAGCTTTCGACCTATCCCTGGATTGGACGCGAGCCGTTGGTCGATCCGAGTTACAAGCCGGCGGTCGCCTTCCTGGTCATGGTGGTGATGCTGATTTGGCGCCCGACCGGCTTGTTCAAGGGGCGGGTGCTGTAGATGGACCTCACGATGCTGGGCCTGGCGAATTACCTGGTGGCGTTGCTGACCATGGGCGCGCTCTACGCCATCCTGTGCCTGGGGCTCAATCTGCAATGGGGATTCGCCGGCCTGTTCAACGCCGGCATCGCCGGTTTCTTCGCGGTCGGCGCCTATTCGGCCGCCATCCTCACTTCGCCCCCGAGCCCGAACTTCCTGGGCGGGTTCGACCTCCCCTTCGCCCCGGCCTGGATCGTCGCCATGGTGCTTTCGGGCGCCGTCGCCTACGCCATCGGCCGGGCGAGCTTGCGCTTGAGCGGCGATTATCTGGCCATGGCCACGATCGGCATCGCCGAGGTGCTGCGGCTCGTCTTCAAGAACGAGGAATGGCTTACAGCCGGCACGCGCGGCATTCCCAGCGTTCCCCGGCCTTTTGACGGAATGGCGCCCTTGCCGGGTGGTGTTTCCTATCTGCTGATCATCCTGGCGCTGCTGATGCTCGCCTATTGGGCGGTGGAGCGGGCATGGGTCTCGCCCTGGGGGAGGGCGCTTCGCGCGATCCGCGACAGCGAAGTCTCGGCCGCAGCGATCGGCAAGGACGTCGCCCACTTCCGGCTCGAGGCCTTCGTGCTCGGCGGCATGCTGATGGGATTGGCGGGCGCCCTTTCGGCGCATTACTTCAAGTTCATCGGCGTGGGCGCGACCGAGCCCCTGATGACCACGTTCCTGGTCTGGGTGATGCTGATCGTCGGCGGCAGCGGCAACAATAGGGGTGCGATCCTCGGCGCCTTCCTCATCTGGACCATCTGGTCGGTGACTGAGCTCTTCACCAACCGCCTGCCCGGAGAATGGATCACGCGCACCAGCTATCTGCGCGTGCTCCTGATCGGCATCGTGCTGCAGATCGTACTGCAGCGCTTTGCCAAGGGAATTTTGCCGGAGCGCCCGCCGCGATCCAATGCGGATTGAAATATTAGGAGAAATTCTCTGTAACTCACACCATTATGCATGCTATTGGGTGTTTCGGCGCATTGTGTTGGGTTTGTTTTCGACCTAGGCTTCTCGTTTGGGAATGGCCATTGACTGCCAAGTGACCGACGCGTTGAGCAAAGTGGGTCTAGCCAACGTTCTGGTGATCGAGGGCGACGACAACGACACGCTGAAACTATTCGGTTGGACCAATGACGGCCCAGTGGGAGCATACGACATCTATTCCCTCGGCAGCGTGCAAATCGCCGTCGAAGGGCACAATGGCGTTAACGGCATCGATGTAACTACGTAGCAAGCCGCCACCGCAATATGCCGGAAGCTCGTGATCGGTGTCGAATTCCGCTCGGGACCGGATGTCAGGTGTCAGATGTCAGAATGGACACTGCCCAATCTGACCTCTGACCTCTGATCACTGACTGCTGAATCACGGCTCCACCAGCCCGACTTCCTTGTAGGAACCACCCTCGACCACAAAGTGGCCGATCACGCCCGCGACATCGCCGGCCTGGTCGATTTCCATGGCACCGGTTGCGCCGCCGTAGTCGATGTCCTTGCCGGCGGCGATGAGGGCCACGGCCTTGGCCCAATCGCCGGGACCGACAGCCTCGCCAGGGGCACTCGCCACTTCGCGAAGCGCGTCGCGTACCTTGGCGCGGTCGGTCGAGCCCGCCTTCTGGATGGCGAGCGCCGTCAGCATCACCGAATCATAGACCTGGCCGATGAAGATCTTGTCCTTGGTGGTCTGGAAGGCGGCGGTGTAGAGCTGCTCGAACTTGTCGGCGGCATCGCTCTTGGGCGAGGAGGGCGAAGTGAAGAAGGAGCCCTTGAGATTTTCCTCGCCGATTTTCTCGATCAACAGATTGTCGCGCAGGCCATCGGTGCCGATGAAGCGGGTGAAGAGGCCGTTCTCCAGCGCGTCCTTAACCATGCTGAGCCCGGAATCGCCGGCATAGGCGATGAGGACCAGGGCCTCGGGCTTGTCCTTGGCCAAGGTCGCAAGCTCGGCGGTGTAGGACGGTTGCTTTTCCTCGTGCTTCACTTCCGCCGTGATGGCGCCGCCCAACGCCTTGTAGGCGGCCGCGAAACCCTGGGCCAAGGGGGTGGCGTAATCGTTGTTGGCGTAGGTGAGGGCGACCGTCTTGATGCCCTGTTCCATGACCAGCTTGGCGAGTGCTACGCCTTGGAAGGCGTCGGAGGGGACAACTCGGAACACCCAATCCTTGTCATCGAGCGTGGTCAGATCGGGCGAGGTCGCGGTCGGCGAGACCTGCAACACGCCAGCCGGCACGATTACGGAATTGGCCGCCGCGATCGTGGTGCCCGACATCAACGCGCCGACGATGGCGGCCACGTTCTCGACATTGACCAGTTTGGTCGCGGCATCGACCGCGCCCTGCTGGTTGCCGGTGGTGTCGCCGATCACGGCCACCATCTTGCCACCCAACAGCCCGCCATTGGCGTTGACTTCATCGGTGGCGAGGGTGACCGCGTCCAGCATCGGCGGGATGAAATTGGCGATCGGTCCGGTGACATCGAAAAGGATGCCGACCTTGACGTCCGCGGCGATGGCAGGCGTGGCGAGCGCGATCGCCACGAGCGCGGTCGAGGTCGCAAGCAGATTCCGGTATCTCATTTTCGTGCTCCCCGTTGTGATGGGCCGCGCGAAGCAGCCGGTTTTTTTAAGGTGTCATCAATTGAAGGCATTGAAGGTGATAATGGTTAGCGTGTCGGTGACGCTGGGCAGGGTCTGCAGCCGGCTGGTGACGAAACGCCCAACATCGGTATCGCTGGCCAAGTTGCATTTGGCCAGCAAATCGTACTGGCCGGAGATCGAATACATCTCGCCCACCTCCTCGACGGTGTCGATCGCATGGGCCGCCACGTCATAGGCGGTGCCCGGTGCGCATTTGATCATCACGAAGATCGGCCGCATGCAAGGATTTCCGTTCCCCCGTCAAGAACGGCCCATGTTGCCCCGCTTGGGCGAGAAAATCCAGCCCGGCAACAGGGCCTGGATCAAGTCACTTTCGCCCGTACGCGGAACGCCGGTCTTTCCCATTCCCGGTGGGTGAGGACCGCTTTCAGCGCCTGGACCGCCCGCCAGATTTCCTCGAAGCCCACATAGAGCGGCGTCAGCCCGAAGCGGATGATGTCGGGGGCGCGGAAATCGCCGATCACGCCCCGCGCAATCAGGGCCTGCATGATGGCATAGCCCTCCTGGTGCCGGAAGGAGACCTGGCTGCCGCGCCGGCCAGCCTCGCGAGGCGAGGCCAAAGCGAGGCCCAAATCTAGTGTCTCCTGGGCCACGAGAGCGATCAGGAGATCGCCCAACGCCATGGATTTCGCGCGTAACTGGCCCATGTCCACGCCGGCGAAAGCATCGAGCCCGGCTTCCAGCGCCAGCAGGCTCAAGATCGGGGGCGTGCCAACCAAATATCGGTCGATGCCGGGCTTGGGCCGGAAATCGAGGTCGAAGGCAAAGGGCGCCTCATGGCCCATCCAGCCCTGCAGCGGTTGGCTGACGGCATGCTGCCATCGCTCGGCCACATAGAGGAAGGCCGGCGCTCCCGGCCCGCCATTCAGGTATTTGTAGCCGCATCCAACCGCCAAATCGGCGCCGGCTCCGGCAAGATCGACGGGAAAGGCGCCCGCCGAATGGGCGAGGTCCCAGAGGGCGAGCGCGCCCATTTCATGGGCACGCGCCGTCAGCCCCGCCATGTCATGCTTGCGCCCGGTGCGGTAATCGATTTCGGTCAGCATCAAGATCGCGGTGTCGCCATCGATCGATTGTTCGACCTCTTCGGGCGCCACTACGCGCAACGCATGCTTTCCGCCCAGCAAGAGGGCGATGCCCTGGGCGACATAAAGATCGGTCGGGAAGTTGCCGGAATCCGACAGCAATACGCGCCGCCCGGGGCGGAGCGCCAAGGCACTCGCCAGCAGCTTGAACAGGTTGAGCGATGTGGAATCGCACACCATCACCTCGCGCGGATTGGCGCCGATCAGGCTGGCAATCTTGGCCGCGGCCCTGGCGGGCGCGCCGATCCAGTCATGCCTGTTCCAGGCGGTGATGAGGTCGCGCCCCCATTGATTGGCGATGGCATCGCCGATCCGGGAAGGGGTGGCCTTGGGCAGGGCCCCCAGGGAATTGCCGTCGAGATACACGATCCCATCGGGGAGCGCGAACAGGGCGCGATTCCCGGCCAATGGATCGGCGGCGTCCAGCGCCCGGCAATCGTCAAGCGTGATCGTCATGATCCGATTTGTACCCGCCGTCGCGGGACAGGATGATTCGAGGCGAATGACTCCTCTGGCGCGCGTCGGCGAGTACTATCATCTGGTAACATGTGCCAACTTTCGTGGAAGCATGGGAGCGCCTCATGGATCACGCTTGTTCGAAAGTTGGCACCAGGTCGCGCAGAATCGCGCGCACCGGCGCCGCGTCCAGCCCGACGAGTTTCAAAGGCAGCGCGATCAATTCGTAGATGCCCTCGGGCACATCGTCCAGCACCAGCCCCTCCAGGACCCGCATGTCGTGCCGCAGAATGGCGCGGTGGGCTTGCATGTCCTTTGACTGTTCGGGATCCAGCGATGGCGTATCGACGCCGATCAGGATCACGC
The DNA here is from genome assembly GCA_964542425.1 of uncultured Rhodospirillaceae bacterium. Classification (GTDB taxonomy): domain Bacteria; phylum Pseudomonadota; class Alphaproteobacteria; order Dongiales; family Dongiaceae; genus Dongia_A. The sequence goes on from CAZIUB010000039.1 coordinate 22,563, forward strand.
CGCGCTCGGCAAGAGATTCGATGAGGTCGGGCGCGATCGCGCGAAAATCGCTGTCCCAGCGATCGAGCGGTGCCCTTTCATAGGTGCGCAGGAGTACCCGCGAGATGTTCGGTTTGAGGCGGGTCAAGACATCGCCCGTCTTTACGCTCCCCTTTCCGGCGCGCGCATCGATGAGCTGGGCTGGACCAACATAAGAGGACAGCGAGACGCGATCGATGGGCGTCCCTTTCGCGGCGTAATGCAGTGGTGCGTCGGCATGGCTGCCGGCATGGGTCGAGAGGGTGATCCTGGAAACGTTGACCGGCACCCCTTCCGATAAGTGCCAGGTGCGATCGGCCTGGAATGGCGTGTCGCCCGGCCAATTCGGCATGGCCACGCTGAGCGGCTGGGAGATGTCGCGGATCATGCGCGACCGACCGGCCAGGATCGGGTTCCCCCGGCCGGGATTGCGGCGGCAAATGTTCGACGCCCAGTCAGACCAATCAGTAAAGGAAGCGAAAGGCGGCGACGCTCGCGCCAGCAAGCGCGGCCATGGCCACCATCAGCCAAAACGCCACGCCGGCCCTTTCCATCGGACCCAATAGCGAAGGCCCAGGATCGGGAGGTTTTTCCGCCCCGCCGCGCCCGGCGATGATGTTCAGAGCCTGTTGCTCCGTAGCGCGTTTCTCGACCATGAACAAATCCCGTTGGGCGCTTTGCGACAGATCGCAGCGAGGCAATATAGGAAACTTGCCATATATTTACTAACAACATGTTACCGGGCTTTCTTGCCATTGAATTCGATTATGAGGCCGGCACTGGGCCTTGCGGCTTGGATTCCGTGAGTATCTGGAGGGCGCCCTCGCGCCAGGCGGTGAAGAAGCAGGACGGGCGGTGGGTATGACAAGCGGGGCCCTCCTGTTCGACCAGGAGCAGGATGGCGTCCCGGTCGCAATCCATCCGGGCCTCGACCAGGAATTGTCGATGCCCGGAGGTTTCGCCCTTGCGCCACAATTGGCCTCGGGAGCGCGACCAATAGCAGACGCGCCCGGTCGCGAGCGTCTCGGCCAGGCTGTCGCGGTTCATCCAGGCCAGCATCAGCACCTCGCCGGTATCGTGTTGCTGGGCGATCGCCGGGGCCAAGCCCTCGGCGTTGAAGGCGATCCGGTCGATGAAGGGATGGGGATTGGGCTCGGCCATGTCAGATCGCTTTCAATCGCGCCAATCCGGCCTCCAGATCGGCGATCAGATCGGCCGGATCCTCGAGCCCGGCATGCAATCGGATAACCGGGCCCGCATGTGTCCAGGGAGTGGCGCTTCGCGCTGCCCTGGGGTTCGCCACCACGGCCAAGCTTTCATAGCCGCCCCAGGAGAAGCCCATCTTGAACAATGCCATGCCATCCAGCATGGCGGCTAGGCGCTCGACGGGCGCGGGCTTGAGAACAATGCTGAACAGGCCCGATGCGCCGGTGAAGTCGCGCTTCCAGAATTCGTGGCCGGGGGAAGTGGGCAAGGCGGGGTGGAGTACACGCTCGACTTCCGGCCTTTTCTCGAGCCAACGGGCGAGCACCAGGCCGGTTTCCTGGTGCTGCGCCAGGCGCGCATGCATGGTGCGCAATCCCCTGAGTGCCAGATAGCAATCATCGCCCGAGACGCTGTGGCCAAGCATCGAGTGGCCCATGGTCGCGATTTTGCGGTGCAAGTCCCGGGACGACGTGACAATGCCCATCATCACGTCGGAATGGCCGCAGACATATTTGGTGGCGGAGTAAATGGAAACATCGATGCCGTGGGCCGGCGGCTTGAAGAACAAGGGTGTCGCCCAGGTGTTATCCAGCATGGTCACGCAGTTCCGCGCGCGCGCGGCCGCCACGATCGCGGCCACGTCCTGGACCTCGAAGGTGTCCGAGCCGGGGCTTTCCAGGAAGACGACCTTGGTGTTGGGCCGGATCAGGCGCACGATTTCGGCGCCAACCATCGGGTCGTAAAAAGTGGTCTCGATGCCAATGCGCTGCAACAACTCGCCACAGCAGGCACGCGTCGGCGCATAGGTGGTGTCGACCATCAGCAGATGGTCTCCCGGCCCGAGAAATGCCATCAGCGCCGTGCTTACGGCGCCCAGCCCCGAGGACAGAACGACCGCCCGCTCGGAGCCCTCGAGCGCGCAAAAAGCCTCCTGCAGCGCACGGCTGGTCTGGGTCCCGTAACGGCCGTAGTAATTGAAGTCGAAGCGCTGCTTGTAGAGTTTTTCGATATCCTCCATTCGCTCGAACAGTATGGTGGAGGCACGATAGATCGGCGGATTGACCACACCCTGGTGATCGAACGGATGATTGCCGGCATGGGTGGCGATGGTGCGGTCCTTGCGACCGGGAGGCGACATGGTGGCTTCCTTCGGGGCGGCTTCTTTCGGATTGCAGGACTGGGGCGTTGTATAGCATTGGGGTTCGGGCAGTGCCAATTTTCGGGAAAGCGCGATGTGTCAAGTGCTCCACTCCATCCGCGAAAATTGGCAAGTGTTACCAAATGTTGGTACCGGCCGGCGCGTCTCGGCGGGTCATTTGGCACGCATCGTCGAACGGCGAATGCGGGTACCGGAGAAAGCGCCTAGAACACCCTTTCTTTCTCGCGGGGCCCCGCCGTCGAATGCCAGGAAACTCCCGTGAAGGCCAAGAAATTGCAGGATTTTCCTAGATCGGCCCAAGCCGATGGCTTGTTAATCCCTGGCAAGTTGTGTAGAAGATCGGCTACGCCCGGACGAGCCCTAGTGGTATGGTTCCGACAAATGAATCCCAAGGCGGATTCATTTGTCGGAAGCTGAATACCACTAGCAAAGTTAGTTTAGTGGGCCGATTCACCTGTGCGACACATACCCTTGCATGGGTACTTGTCTAACAGGAACGGACCACTGGGGATTTCGGCCGATGTTGCGGCGCCAACAAGAAATAAGACAAACAGGGAAGGATTTCCAGATGAAGCAACTCAAGTATTTCGTGGCCGGAATGGCCCTACTGGCCGGAATGTCCACCGCCGCCAGTGCCGGACCGGTCCTCGACAAGGTCAAGGCCGCCGGCAAGGTCACCTGCGGGGTGAACATAGGCCTCGCCGGCTTCGCTGCCCCCAACGACCAGGGTCAGTGGGCCGGTCTCGATATCGATCTGTGCCGGGCGGTCGCCGCGGCCGTGTTCGGCGACGCAAGCAAGGTCGAGTTCAAGCCATTGAACGCCGAACAGCGCTTCACCGCGTTGCAATCGGGCGAAGTCGACATGCTGTCACGCAATTCCACCTGGACCCTGTCGCGTGAATCGCAGCTGGGCCTGGATTTCGTCGCCGTCAATTACTATGACGGCCAAGGCTTCATGGTGCGCGGCGATCTCGGCGTCTCCAGCGCCAAGGATCTGAAGGGCGCCACGGTGTGTGTGCAGGAAGGCACCACCACCGAGAAGAACCTCGGCGATTTCGACAAGGCCAACGGCCTCGGTACCCAGCCGGTGAAGTTCAAGGAAAGCGATCAGGCCCGCAGCGCCTATGACGAAGGACGTTGCGATGCCTACACGACCGACGCCTCGGGCCTCGCGGCCGAGCGCACCGGCCTCAAGGACCCGGCCGCCCACGTCATCCTGCCGGAGATCATCTCCAAGGAGCCCCTGGGCCCGGTGGTCAGCCACGGCGACGATCAATGGGGCGATATCGTTCGTTGGTCGCATTTCGTGATGCTGATCGGCGAGGAAAAAGGCATCACGTCGGCCAATATCGACGAGGTCGTGGCCGCGAACGCCGATGGCGCGGCCGGCGCCGATGCCGAGACGCAGCGTATGCTCGGTATCACCGACAAGATGGGCGAGGGCCTGGGTGTGGGCAACGATTGGGCCTACAGCATCCTCAAGCAGGTCGGCAATTACAGCGAGGCCTTCGAGCGCAATGTCGGCAAGAGCACGCCGCTTGGCCTCGCGCGCGGGCTCAACGCCTTGTGGAGCCAGGGCGGCCTGCAATACGCCCCGCCGGTCCGCTGATCGACGCGGTAGGATAAGGCAACGCCCGGGCGGACAACCCGGGCGTTAGCCTATGAATGCGTGACTCGTTGGGCGCCGATCGCGGCGCGAAAAAGGGGAGTGACGCTAGTGCCAACTTTCGAATATGCGTGAACCATGAAGCGCTCCGATGCTTCGACGAAAGTTGGCGCATGTGACCTAATGACGGTACCCGCCGGCGCGTGCCGGCGACGTTGAATTGCCGAAGCATCCATCCGCGACGGCGGGTACTAGTGGTATGGTTCCGACACATGAATCCCTAGGGCGATTCATGTGTCGGAAGCTGAATACCACTAGTGTTCCGACTCCGACATTCCGCTCTAGGGACATGTCGGCCCGGAACACTAGCAAACGGGAATGGCATGTGTCGTGGTTCCAGCATAATGATTGGGAATCAAACGTTGGAACCACAACACTGGCATGATCGGGTTTGTGGGCCGATTCACCTGTGAGACACGCAACTTGCGGGATACTTGTCTCACAGGATCGGACCACTAGGAGTTCTTGGCAGCGCGGGCTTTGAGGGGGCTGGGCGTGGCTGACCTTTCCATTGGCCGAGGCGAGACTGGATCCGCGATCGCGTGGTGGCGCGACGAGCGCAAGCGCGCCATCCTATGGCAAGTTCTGGTCTTGGTGCTGGTGGCGCTTGGGATCACGTTCATCGTCGGCAATCTGATCGACAATTTGCGTACGCTCGGCATCCCCCTCGGTCTGGATTTCCTGGACGCGCCGGCGGGATTTGCCGTCAGTTTCTCGCTGTTTCCGACCAATCTTGAATCCAAGATCGGCGAGTTGATCCTCGCCGGCATGCTGAACACCTTGCTGGCGGCCGCGATCGGAATCGTGCTGGCGACCATCTGGGGATTCATTCTCGGCGTCATGCGCCTGTCGCGCAATTTCCTGGTGTCGCGCCTGGCCACTGTCTACATCGAAGCCATCCGCAACGTGCCGCTGCTGGTGCAATTGCTGTTCTGGTACGCCGGCATCGTCAAGTTGTTTCCCAATGTCCGCCAGGCCATCAACCTGCAGGACCTGGTCTTCCTCAGCAATCGCGGCATCTACGCACCAAGGCCCCTGCCGCAGGAGAATTTCGAACTGGTCCTGGGCGCGTTCCTAGTCGGCATCGGGGCAGCGATCTGGATCGCGCGTTGGGCCAGGAAACGGCAAGAGGCGACCGGCCAGCAATTCCCGGTGATCCGCGCCGGGATCGGAATCATCGTGGGGCTGCCATTGCTGGCAAGCCTGTTGGCGGGAAGCCCGGTGGCCTGGGAGGCGCCGACGCTGCAAGGGTTCAATTTCCAGGGCGGCATCGTGCTGCAACCAGAATTGGCGGCGCTGGTCATTGGCCTCACCACCTACACTTCGGCCTTCATCGCCGAGGTGGTGCGCGGGGGCATACTTGCGGTCAGCCACGGCCAGACCGAGGCGGCGTTGGCGCTGGGCCTCAAGAACTCCTGGACCTTGCGCCTGGTGGTGGTTCCCCAAGCCTTGCGGGTGATCGTGCCGCCCTTGACCAGCCAGTATCTGAACATTGCCAAGAATTCGACGCTCGCCGGCGTGATCGGCTACCCCGATCTTTATTCGATCATCGGCACGGCGCAGAACCAGACCGGGCGGGCGGTCGAAAGCGTTGCCATCCTGATGCTGTTCTTCCTGATGCTGAGTCTCCTCATCTCGATGTTCATGAACTGGTACAACAAGCGCATCGCGCTGGTCGAGCGCTAGGCAGGAATCGGGGATGACAGATCAGGCGATGTCCCGAATTCCCGCCCACCCGCCGCTTGGCGGTGGCAAGCCGGATCTGCCGCCGCCGATCATGGTCGCCGGACCGATCGCGTGGATGCGCGACAATCTGTTTTCCTCGACGCTTAATACATTGCTGACGCTGGCGTCGGCCTATCTAATCTATCTGGCGCTGCCGCCGCTTTTGGATTGGATGGTCTTTTCCGCGACCTGGAGCTTCCCGCCCGAGGTGCTGGCGGGCGAGCGTTCGCCCTCGGTTTCCGATTGCGCCGAAGGCGGTGCCTGCTGGATCTTTGTGCGCGCCCGCATCGGCCAGTTCATTTTCGGCTTTTATCCCGATGCCGAACGCTGGCGCGTGGTGCTGTGCTTCGTCATGGCCTTTGGCGGCATTTACTTTTTGCTGGCCGGGCCGGAGCGTTTCAAGCGGCAATCGGCGCTGTTCTTTTTCGTCGCCTTCCCGATTCTCTCGGCGTGGCTCTTGCCGGGCGGGCTGGGCCTCACGCCGGTGCCGACGGAGCAATGGGGCGGATTCATGCTGACCCTGGTGATCGCCATGGTCGGGATCGTGCTGTCGCTGCCGCTGGGCGTGGTGCTGGCGCTTGGCCGACGGTCCAAGCTGCCGGTCATTCATCTGCTTTGCATCGTCATCATCGAGTTCGTGCGCGGCGTGCCGCTGATCACGATCTTGTTCATGGCCAACATCATGCTGCCCCTGTTCCTGCCGCAAGGCACCGACGTGAACGTGCTGCTGCGGGTCCTGGTCGGGGCGACCTTGTTCGCGTCGGCCTACATGGCCGAGGTGGTGCGCGGCGGTTTGCAGGCCATTCCCAAGGGCCAGACCGAGGGGGCGCAGGCGCTGGGCCTCGGTTACTGGCAAATGATGCGCCTCATCGTCCTGCCGCAGGCGCTGCGCATCTCGATTCCCGGCATCGTCAATACCTTCATCGGATTCTTCAAGGACACGACCCTGGTCTCGATGGTCGGATTGTTCGATTTCCTGAACATGGTTCGCGCCGGCCATAAGGACGCCAATTGGGTCGGCGTCGAGATGTCGGGCTATTTCTACTGCGCCGTGGTCTATTGGTTTTTCTGCTTCGCCATGTCGCGTTACAGCATGTGGCTGGAACGCAAGCTGCACACCGGCCACGAGAAGCGCTAGGGGAGGGTTCACGATTATGAGCATGCAGGCTGCCGCCAACGGCAACATCGAAACCAACTTGCAGGTCGGTTCGGATGTGATGATCGAACTGTCCGGGGTCAACAAATGGTTCGGACAATTCCACGTGCTGAAGGACATCGACCTCACAATCTACAAGGGCGAAAGGATCGTCGTCTGCGGCCCGTCTGGTTCCGGCAAATCGACCATGATCCGCTGTATCAACCGCCTGGAGGAGCACCAGAAGGGCAAGATCGTGGTCGATGGCGTGGAACTGACCCATGATTTGAAGAATATCGAGCAGGTCCGCCGCGAGGTCGGCATGGTGTTCCAGCATTTTAACCTGTTCCCGCATTTGACGGTCTTGGAGAATCTGACGCTGGCCCCGATCTGGGTGCGCAAGATGCCCAAGAAGGAGGCCGAGGAGGCGGCCATGCTCTATCTCCATCGGGTCAAGATCCCGGAACAGGCGGCGAAGTATCCGGGCCAGCTCTCCGGCGGCCAGCAGCAGCGGGTGGCGATCGCTAGGTCCTTGTGCATGAACCCGAAGGTGATGTTGTTCGACGAGCCCACCTCCGCGCTCGATCCGGAGATGATCAAGGAAGTGCTGGAAGTGATGATCGAGCTCGCGCGCTCGGGCATGACCATGCTGTGCGTCACTCACGAGATGGGTTTCGCGCGCACCGTCGCCAACCGGGTCATCTTCATGGACATGGGCCAGATCGTCGAGCAAAATACGCCGGAGGAATTCTTCAACAACCCGAAATCCGAGCGCACCAAGCTGTTCCTGAGCCAGATCCTGCACCATTGAGATTGTTGTGCATCGGGCGGATCGGGCGGCGGCCGCTCGATCGGGAAACTGGATACGACCTGGCGCCGCTACTTCCAAACGGCCTCGGCCACGCGCATGAAATTGCCGCCGAGAATGCGGAGAATTTCGCGATCACGGAAACCTCGCCGAACCATGCATTCCACGATCTCCGGGATCTGCGCGGGTGGGATGTATCTGGTGGGGCCGGCACCATAGCCCTCGCTGCGCGGCCAATAGGCCGGATTGACGGCGACCAGTTGGTCGACATCCTCGGCATCGAAGGCGTAATCGAGCGCGATACCGACATGGTCGGCGCCAACCAGACCGGCCACGTGAGCCACATGATCGACAAACGTTTCGCTGCTGACATCGTTGTCGCCAAGAAAAATGCCGACACCATTGATTCCGATAACACCGCCCGTCCTGGCACAGGCCTTGATCTGCGCATCTACAATGTTGCGCCCATGATTGCGCAAGGCCTTGGCGCAGGAATGCGAGAAGATGACTGGGGCGCTGGAGCGCTGCATCGCTTCCATCGTGGTACGATACGAAGTATGGGAGCAGTCGACCATCATCCCGACGCGGTTCATTTCCATGATCACGGCGCGGCCAAAGGCGGTTAGACCGGCATTGCCGTCATGGCAGCCGCCGCCCGCCAGATTGTTCAGGTTGTAGGCGAACAACATCTGGCGTACGCCCAGCTCGTAATAGGCGTTCACCATGTTCACATCGCCATTCAGCGCATTCATGCCCTCGATGTCGAAGGCGATGGCGAGTTTGCCCTCGTGTTTGGCGCGCCGTATATCGGCCGCGCGGCGGACCAGGATGTAGTTCTTGGGGTGTTTTTGCAGCCAGGCGCGGAACGCGGCAAGCGCGCGAAGGCAAGCCTGCCAATCGACAACGTCATAGCCGACATTGACCGAAAGATAGTGGACGCCCGCCTTGCGCCAGCGCTCCAAATCGCGCAAATCGACATTGCGGTTCGGTTCAAATCCCGCGTGATCGTCCCAGATCAGCGCCTTGCGATAGAGGCGCGCCGCTCGTTGCTTCGTCGCCGCCTTGTTCATGCCTTCACATCCCTTGAACGATATTCGCCGATGCCGATCATCATGTGGATGATCAAACCCTGTGGGGCAGTCTTGCCCAAGCAGGTTTCGGTGACAAGGCTGGCGGTCCGATTCCGACCATCCGATCGAGAGGGCGACGGGCGCGCGGGTCAGGCGGAGAGAGTGAGGAACCGCCCCACGCCTAGACCGGAGATATCGGTCTCGCTCCGCCCATCGAGGATGATTTCCGAAATGACCGCGCCCACCGCCGGGCCAAGCTGGAATCCGTGGCCGTTGAAGCCGAAGGCGTGATAGAGGCCGGGCTGGCGCACGCTCGGCCCCAGCACCGCAACACCATCCGGCGTGTCGCCGTCAACCCCGGTCCAGGTCCGGATGATGTTGAGATGCCGCAAGCCGGGCACCACGCGGATCGCGCGCTCGATGGCGCTTCTAGTCACGTCCGGCAAAGGCCGGCTCAGCGTCCAATCTTCAATGGCACGGCCCTGCCCGCCGCCGAACAGAATGTTGCCGCGCTGGGTTTGGCGTAAGTATAGATCGCCGCCGACGAAGCCCAGGACCGGCTCGATCATGTAAGGGGCCGGCTCCGTCACCAGCATCTGGGGAATCTCGGCCGCGATTTCCACCTCCTCGCCGAACCAGCTGGCCACGCGCGCTCCCCAGGCGCCGGCGGCGTTGATCAGGATTTCCGCGGAGAAGGCGCGCCCGTCACGAGCCTCGATCGCGAAGTTCCCGTCGGCAAAGCCCGCGGCCTCGATCGCGCAATCCTCGATCAGCGTGGCGCCGGCCTCCTTGGCCGCGAAGGCAAAGGCGGGTGCGACCAGGCGCGGATTGGCGTGACCGTCGCTCGGGCACAGCAGGCCCAATTCCATCTGTGCGGAAATCCAGGGATAGCGCGCCCGCAATTGGCGCCGATCGAGGCGGACAAGGTCCAGGCCCATCGCGGTCGCGGTCACGAAGTATTCCTCCTGGGTGGCGATCTTGTCGGCAAGCGCCAGGCGCAGATTCCCGGTCCGGCGAAACTCGCCGTCGAAGCCGATCAATGCCTCGATGCTGGGCCACATCCGGGCGGCGCGCATGGAGATGGGCAATTCGCGGGGATCGCGCCCATTCTGGCGCACGCCGCCGAAATTGACGCCGCTGGCGCGCGTGCCTGCCCGATCGCGCTCCAGGAGGAGCACCGATTTTCCCTTGCGCGCCAAGTGAAGCGCGATCGCGCAGCCGGCGAGCCCCGCGCCGATGATGGCGACGTCCGCACTAGTGCCAACTTTCGAAAAAGCGCGATCCATGAAACACTCCGATGCTTCCGCGAAAGTCGGGCCGCATGTTACCTGATAATAGTACCCGCCGGCGTGTACCCCTTGGAGTTGTATTGCTCGAATCAGCCATCAGCGGCGGCGGGCACCTGCCGGCGAAGCGGTCATTGCGCGTTGCCTGCGCGCAACGCGCCGGCCGCGACCGGCTTCAACGGCGGTTGGCCGCGCAGGCGCCCGATCGCGGCCGGTTCGAGGCCGAGCTTTGCCGCCAGAATTTCGGCGGCGACCAGGCCGCACAGGCGGCCCTGGCAGCGGCCCATGCCGAGCCGGGTCAAGGCCTTGACGCGGTTGATGTCGGTGGCGCCCATGATACCGGCGGCCTCGCGCAAATCGCCGGCACGGACCAATTCGCAGCGGCAAATGACGACATTGTCGGCTAATTTCGCGGCCAGATTGGCGGGATAGGGGAAAGCCTGGCGCATGGCGGCCTGGAACGAAGCCCATCTGGCGACAATCCGCAAATCGGCCACCCTGGTGTCGGAATCGAAGGGCAGCTTCAGATCCTCGAGTGCGGCCAAGGCGGCCAAGCGGCCGCGCGCCTCGGCCGCGTCGGCGCCAAGAATGCCGGCGCCGTCTCCGGCCAGATAGAGACCCGGCACGCCGGCGGCGCGGCCCATCGCGTCCATTTCGGGCAGATGTTGGCGTTGGCCGGCGTCAAACAGAAATCTTGCGCCCGCGAGATCCGCGAGCTGGGTTTCCGATTCGAGCCCGTAGCCCAGCGCCACCGCGTCGCATTCGAATCGCCGCGCCCTGCCGCCGGGCTCGGTGGCATCCACCGCGGTCACATGCGCGCCGCCAAGGATGCGTATCAGGCGATGCCCGAACAGGATCGGAACGCCCATGCGCCGCAAACTGGCAATCCAGCGAAGGCCGCGCTGCATGGCAAGGGGCATGCCAAGGAGGCTGGGTAGGGCTCGCCACAGGGGACCACGGGGGGTGGGAACCAGAATCGCCGCGGGCGGAGCGCCGGCCTTGGCGTATTGATAGGCGGTGAGAAACAGCAACGGCCCGGTACCGACGAAGATCGCACGGTGCCCAATGGCGCAACCCTGAAATTTGAGCGCGATTTGCGCGCCACCCAGGCCGAACACCCCCGGCGTGGTCCAGCCAGGACAAGGGATGATCCGATCGGTGGCGCCGGTCGCCAAGATGAGCGCGTCCCACAGGATCGCCTTCGATTGCTGGCCATCGGTTGCATGAATCCAGTGATCGACCAAGTCATACGCGAGCCAGCCCGGGCGATAATCGAGGCTGGGGCGGATGCGTTCGAAATCCCGAAACAAGGCGGCGGCGCGGCGCTCGCCCACGCCATAGAGTTCGCGCAGCGGTCGCACGAAGCCGGGGAAGGATGGCGGCTGACGGTAAATCTGGCCGCCCACCCTTGGCGCCTCATCGATCAGTGTGGGACGCAACCCCGCCTCGACCGCAATCTGGGCGGCCCGCAATCCGGCGGGGCCGGCGCCCACGATCACGATTTCAGGGTTCGTACCGGCCATGTGGTGCGGATCCGCATTCCCGGCTCGACGAAACTGGTGCAGGCGCGCAAGCGCCCGCCGTCTTCCAGCCAGACCCAGCAATCCTGGCAGGCGCCCATGAGGCAGAAGCCGGCGCGCCGATGATCGCCGAAATCGCCGTCGCGGAGATTCGTGCCCTGGGTGAGGAGCGCGGTCATGATGGTGTCGCCCAGCAGCGTCTGGCGCGGCCGGCCATCGACATGGAATTCCACCCAACGGCGCGCCTTCTCCTTGAGGCGCAGGAATTGCGGCGCGCTCATCCGGCTTTGGCTCCGGGAATATGCGCCGGCAGGCGCGGCTCCAGGTGCGCCGGGATCAGACCCACCAGCCTGGGATCGAGAATCCGCGTGCGCGACTGGCGATAGGGTCGGAAGCCCGCGCGTTGATAGATGGCGAGCACACGCGGATGGTCGAGCGTACAGGTATCGACCGTAACTCGCTTGGTCGCAAACGACCAGGCGCAATCGACCGACCAATTCATCAGATAGCGCCCGAGACCCCTACCGATAAAATCCGGCGCCAGACCGACATAGGCGATATTGACAAGGGGCAGACGGCGCCGATCGATCTCGGTGAAGCCGGCCGGGGCACCCCCGGCATAGAGCACGAAGATGTCCACCCCCTCGGCCTGAATCATCGCGGTCAATTCCGAATCCGGAATTCCGCGCCGGTCCACCCAGAACCAGGGCTCGCCGACGACGTTGTAGAGATAACGGTAGAAGTGGACTGACGGCTTCTCCAGGCGCATCAGCGCGTGGCCGCCGAAGGAGATCGGTGTCGCCGGGCGGCTCGGTCGTTCGGTCATCTCCAGATAGGTGGTGACGATCTCGATTTCCGCCGGCCCCATGTCGATAGTCTCGGCGTTCAGCCACTTGCCCATGACAAGCCGGGGCTGGACCTCGTAACCCAGACGCTCGTAGAAGCCCTGGACCCGAGCGTTGGTGTCGCGGATGATGGCGTGGCATTTGGGCAGGCCGCGCGCCATCAGCCAGCGCTCCGCGAGTTGCACCAGGTCGCGGCCGAGCCCCTTGCCCCGGAACTCCGGCAGAATGGCAAGCTTGTAGATCCAGCCGCGATGGCCCTCGTGACCGACCATCATGCTGGCCATCAGATGCCCGGATTCCAGGCCGACATAGAGCTGGCAATCCGGCGCGGCCTGCATGCGCAAAATGTCCTTGGCCGGATCGTTATAGGCGACCGAGATTCCGCACGCATCCCAGAACGCGGTTACTTGGGCGAAATCCCGCTCCGCGTAGGCCCGGACCTGCATGGCCCTAGTACCCGCCGTCGCTGATGGCCGATTCCGCAAGACGACCCCGCCAGTACGAGCCGGCGGGTACTATCATCTTGTGGCATGTGCCAACTTTCGTGGCGGCACGGGAGCGGTTCATGGATCACGCTTTCCGAAAGTCGGCACTGGCCTCAAACCTCTACTTGGGTGTCGCCGGGCAGGCCCCATTCGGCCCAGGAACCATCATAGACGGCGACATCGCGGTGCCCGATAAGGTGAAGCCCGAGCGCAAGCACGCAGGCCGTGATGCCCGACCCGCAGGTGGTGACCACTGGCTTGGCGAGATCGATGCCCGCGCCCTGGAACAGCGCGCGCAATTCCTCGGCCGGTTTGAAGGTCGCCCCCTTGGCCTCCAGCAGCCGCGTGTAAGGCAAGTTCACTGAGCCCGGAATGTGGCCGGCGCGCCGCCCGGGCCAGATCTCCGGCTCGGTGCCGTTGAAGCGCCCGGGGCCACGCGCGTCCAGAACCTGCTCGCGTTTCAGGGCCAAGTTGCGTTTCATCTGGTCCTTGAGGCGCAACTTCGTGTTGTCGAGCCGCGCCGTGAAATGCCGTTCCCGAGGCGCCACCGGCTCGTCCCCGACCGGCCTATTCTCGACCAGCCATTTCGGTAGCCCGCCATCCAGTACCGCCACCTCGCGCGCGCCGAAGATGCGCAGCATCCACCACACGCGGGCAGCACTCATCATGCCCTGGGAATCGTAGACGATCGCGCGGTTGCCGTCGCCAATGCCAAGCTTACGCATGCGCGAGGCGAATTTCTCCGGCGCGGGCAGCATGTGGGGGAGCGGACTGGCCGTGTCGGCGATCTCGTCGATGTCGAAAAAGACCGCGCCCGGAATGTGGCCCGCCAGGTATCCGGCGTGCGCGTCCTTGCCTTGAATCGGCAGGTAATAGGTGGCATCGATGATGCGCAAATCCGGCTGGCTCAGATGCTCGTGCAGCCATTCGGTCGTCACCAGGTCTTGCGGATTGGCGTAGCCCCGATCCATGGCGGCGCGCTCCCTAGTACCCGCCCGTCGCGAGACTGGCTGATCGAGCCAATTGACCCCGCCAATACGCGCCGGCGGATACTATCATTGGGTCCACTGTGCCAACTTTGGTGGAACGATGGGTACAATTCATGGATCACGCATTTTCGAAACTCGGCACTAGGCCCGGAAGGCGATGTTGACGCGCCGATTCATCTTGCCCTTGTTCTCGATCTTGGTAACCTCGACTGCTCCGATCTCGCCGGTGCGGCGCACATGCGTGCCGCCGCAGGGCTGCAAATCCACACCCTCGACCTCGAGCAGGCGAACCCGGCCCTGGCCCATCGGCGGTTTCACCGACATGGTGCGCACCAGATCGGGCTTTTGCACCAGTTCTTCGTCGCTGATCCAGCGCGGGCTGACCTTGTGGTCCTCGCCAACCAGCCGATTGAGGGCGGCAGTGATCGCCGCCTTGTCGAGCTGGGTATCGGGCAGGTTGAAATCCAGCCGTCCCTTGCCGTCGCCCACCTGGCCGCCGGTGACCTCGCCGGGAACCGCCGCGCAAAGCAAATGCAGGCAGGTGTGCATGCGCATCAGGCGGTGGCGGCGCGCCCAGTCGATTTCCGCGCGCAATTTGGCTCCGGCGGAAGGTAGCGCCGCGCCGGGCTTGGGCACATGCACCACATCGTCGAGGTTGGCACCCTTGACGGTGTCGACGATCTCGATCCTTGTGCCGTCGGCGAGGATCAAATTTCCGCAATCGCCCGGTTGGCCGCCGCCCATCGGATAGAACACGGCGCGGTCGAGCCGGATCGCGCCCTCGATGGCGCTTTCCACGACGGCATCGCAGAAGCGTTCGTAGGCGTCCTGCCTGAATATCAATTCCATCGCCAATCCCCGTCGCCCCGGCCCGAACTATGGGGGCCCTGGCGCCGATGGTCAAGGATCGGCTGCCTGGGGGCGAGATGCGCGGGATCGAACCGACCTATGCAGGAGGAATGGTTCAACATATGGCGGGGAACGGCTTGACCTGGGCACGGCACGCGCGTAAATATTTAATCAGGTTGGACCGATGAAAAGCTATTCCAGCCGGGAATTGATGGCACTTCTGGAAGAATCTGGTTGGCGCCTGGCGCGGGTTGTTGGCAGCCATCACCACTTTCGGCACGATGCCAGACCGGGAATTGTGACCGTGCCGCGCCCCAGGAAGGACGCCAAGCCGGGAAGCGCCCATGCCATCCTTCGGCAGGCCGGCCTGCCTAGCGCGGGCGAGGATCGTGGTCGGCGAGGAGATTAGGGTGAATCGTTACATCGCGGTCTTGATTCCGGAAAAGCGGGGCTGGTCGGTGCTGTTTCCCGATTTCCCCGGCTGTTCCACCTGTGGCGACACAATCGACGAAGCGATGGACATGGCGGGCGACGCGCTGGCCGGCCATGTCGAGGTTTCGCGCGAGTTGGGTGCGCGGATCCCGCGCCCGCGAGGCGTGGAGGCCATCATGGCCGACCGCCCCTGGGCTAAGGAAAATGCCGTCGATTGGCGGCGCGCGATGGCGGCGCCGATCGCGGTTCGTCCGGCGATTGGACGCCCCGAACGGGTGACGATCAGCGTCGATTCCAATGTCCTCAATGCGATCGACACTTATGCCAAGCGGCGCGGCCTCACCCGATCGGCGGTCATGGCGGCGGGCGCGGAGTTTCTGATGCGGAACGATCCGGTCCGCCAATCGCGTCGTCGCAAGTCGGGCTGACGTGGCAAATCCGGGCACGCCGGCCTCACAGCCAATCGGGCGCCGGAAGGTTCTTTGATCTAAGGAATTCCGGATTGAACAGCTTGCTTTGGTAGCGAGTGCCGAAATCGGCCAGCAGGGTGACGATGATGTGGCCCGGCCCCATCTCGCGCGCCAGCCTGATCGCGCCGGCCACGTTGATCCCGGTCGATCCGCCCATGCACAGGCCCTCGTATTTCAGCAGATCGAAGATGATCGGCAGGGCCTCGGAATCGGGAATGAGATAGGCGACATCGACGATCGCCTGGGCCACGTTCTTGGTGATGCGTCCCTGGCCGATGCCTTCGGTGATGGACGTGCCCGTGGCCTTCAACTCGCCGGTCGTGTAGTAGGAATAGAGCGCCGCTCCTTCGGGGTCGGCAAGCGCGATGCGGGTCGCGGGCTTGCGTTCCTTCAAGAAGCGCGACACGCCGGCCAGCGTGCCCCCGGTGCCGACCGAGGAGACGAAGCCATCGACCTTGCCCTCGGTCTGATTCCATATTTCCGGGCCGGTGGTGCGGTAATGGCCGTCAGTGTTGGCGACATTGTCGAATTGATTGGCCCAGATCACACCATTGGGGTTGCTGTCCTTGAGCTCGAGCGCCAAGCGCTCCGAGACCCGGACATAATTGCCGGGATCGCGATAGGGAAGTGCCGGGACCTCCATCAATTGCGCTCCAGCCAGGCGCAACATGTCTTTTTTCTCTTGCGACTGGGTTTCTGGAATCACGATCAGGGTCTTGTAGCCCCGCGCGTTGCCGACCAGCGCCAGACCGATGCCGGTATTTCCAGCGGTGCCCTCGACGATCAGGCCGCCAGGACGGATCTGGCCCTGGCGCTCCGCGTCCTCGACGATGGCCAAGGCGGCGCGGTCCTTGACCGAGCCGCCGGGATTGAGGAACTCCGCCTTGCCCAAGATGGTGCAGCCGGTCAACTCCGAGGCGGCCTTGAGCTTGATCAGCGGCGTATTGCCGATGGAATCGACGAACCCGTCTCGGATATCCATGACTATGCCCGTGATTTCTTGTGAAATTCATGCTCGGTGTGTTGATACGGAGAACCTAGCGGGTTCGGGCTGTGGGGATCAAGCCGCAATGATTGCGGCGGTCAATGGACGCACGCCAGGAGGCAAATATCGGTATTGATAATGGTCCAGTTGCGCGGCTGCGGGTCCCGGAGCGTCGATATCGATCAGGCAGCGCGCGATCGGCGCGAAGGCGGCGCGGAAGTGGTTCTTGGCCTTGACGCAAAGCAGGTCAAGCGCCTCGGGCTCGATCCCGTGCATGCGGAAATAAGCGGGATCATTGGGTGTCTGGCAGGTTTCGGTCACGATCACCCACACGCCCACGACCTCCAGCATCGCGGTTCGCCCGACATCGACCGCCAGATTGTGCTCCATCGGTCCCTGGTTGTGGAAATGGCCGTCGGTCAAGGCGAGAACTCTTGCATCCATCGGCACCGGCGGGCCGTAAAGCGCGCTCACGCGCCCACCCAATTCGGCGCTGATTTCGGCGCCAAGCCCAAGGATGTGGCAACGCTCGACCATCGCCGGATCATGAAAAAAGGCAAACACGGTTCGCTCCGGCCGGGACGAGGACATCAACGCGCGGAAGAGCGATGGCGTGTCCCCGATGCCGCCCGAAAGTGGATTGTCGGCGGGATCGAGAACGATGGCCGGCCCCTTGCCCGGTGTCGCAAGGGCAAGGCGCAGGCCTTCTTCGGGCCCGGGCAGGCGCGGCAGGAATTGGTCGAGCCGGCGGGTGAGTTCGTCGGTCAGTGTCGCGACCGCCGCCTGGGCCAAGCCATCGCCGGCCGCCAGTGCGGTCACACTGGGTCCGGCGAAGGGCGAATCGCCATAGGCGAAACCGCCGAAGATGCTCACATCCACCATGCCCTCGCGCCGGCGCCAATCATCGGCCAGGCGTTGCAGATCCGCCATCGGGCCGGAATCGGTTCGCATGTTGAAACTGGGCAGGACAAAAGGCACCTTGGCGATGGCGAGCCGGGGCCGGGGATCGCCTACAAGGATGCGGCCGAGTTGGTCGAGCACGCGCTGGGCCGCTCGATCCATGTCGACATGGGGATAGGTGTGATAGCCGGAAAGGGCGTCCAGGGGCGCCATCATTTCAGCCGACAAATGGGCGTGGAGATCGAAGCTGGCGCCTAGGGGATTTGTTCCGATGGCGGCGCGCACTTTCTTGAGCAGGCGCAATTCCGGGGCCGGGTCGCCGACACAGGCCATCGCGCCATGCAGCGACAAATACACCGCGTCCCAATTTCCTTGTTCCAGCCCGCGCAGGATCAACCCCTCGATCTCGTCCATCGCGGCATCCTCGGCGAGACCCCCGGGCGGAGCGGCGCAGCAATGCAACAATTCCACGCGCCAGTCGGGGTGACGCTCGGCAAAGTCGAGGATTCCGCCGATTTCGGTCGCGGTGCCGGCGTAAAACGCCCGCGCCGCCTCGCCGCTAGCCCATTCGCGGGCGCGGAATGCATCGATCCCGGTCCGGACCGGCGAGAAGGAATTGGCCTCGTACCAAAGCCGGGCCACGGCGATGCGCCGGGTCATGGGATCACACGCCCAGCGCCATCTTCCGAGAAAGCGCAATACATTGATCGCTCCGATGCTTCCACGAAAGTTGGGCCGCAGGTTGCAAAACGATAGTACCCGCCGGGGTGCGACTTCCGGGGCCAGACTATCGAATCAGTCATCCGCGACGGCGGGTACTGGCCATTCGCTCCGCACCCGCTCGCGATGCAACTGGAACCAGAGCAGGGCGGCGACCAGGGCGGCGTTCTCGGCCCGTGGATTGTCGATCAACGCCGGCGCGCAATCGGCGGGAAACAAGGAGATGCGGATGTCTTCGTGCTCGTGCGCCAAGCCGCCGAAGGCGCCCACACGCGTCGCATCGAAGCGGCCGAGGAACAGGCTGGTCAGTTCCGTCGTCAGGCCCGGGCTGGTCAGGAACCGGCACATCGGAACGAGGGTGGTCAATTCGCAAGCAGCCTCCTCCCGCGCCTCGTGGCCCGCGCGACCGCTTCCGGGCTCTCTTCGCCGTCCTGGATGCCGGCGATGATCTCCAACTGCCAGGCCGGAAGCCCGGCAACGCGGGCCGGCAAACGAAATTGCTCGATCAGCAGGATCTGGTCGGTCGCCGGATCATAGGGCAACACGCCCACGGCCGGGCACCGGACTACTACCTCGCGAATCATCGGCCCTGCCCAGCCGCCATCGAAGCGCCGGTGGCGCAGCCGATAGCGGTCAAGCGCGATGAAGCCCTGGTAAAGACGCTCCCTGGCCTCGATTTCGACTTCGAGGATCGAATCCAGATCGGGCAATTCGGCCATATTCTTCATTGCACCGAAACTATCAGCGGGGCTTGACTTTGCCTAGCCGTACCCGCCGTCACTGAAGATCGAATCAGCAAGATGACTATCCAGTGCGTGCCGGCGGATACTATCATATTATAGAATGTGCCAACTCTCGTGAAGGCGCTGGCGATATCCATGAGGCACGCTTTTCCGAAAGTTGGCACTAGGCTGATCCAACTTGGGATCGCTCCACCGCTTTCCAGGGGAAAACTGCATGGCCCGCGATCCGCGCTACGACATCCTGTTCCAGCCGGTCAAGATCGGCCCGGTCACCGCGAGGAACCGCTTCTTTCAGGTGCCGCATTGCAACGGCATGGGGCACCGCCATCCCCACGCCCATGCCGCCATGCGCGGCATGAAGGCCGAAGGCGGATGGGCGGTGGTCGCCACCGAGGAATGCGAGTTTCACCACACCAGCGATTTCTCTCCCTATGTCGAGGCACGGCTGTGGGACGATCACGACATTCCACAAAACGCCATGATCTGCGAGGCGGTGCATCGCCACGGCGCGCTGGCGGCGGTCGAGTTGACGCATAGCGGATTGTCGGCGTCCAATCTCTATTCGCGCGAGACGCTGCTCGCACCCTCGGACCAGATGTCACGCTATTTTCCCTGGCAGGCCCGCGCCATGGACCGCGAGGACATTCGCGAATTCCGGCGCTGGCACCGGGAAGCGATCGGGCGGGCCATGAAGGCCGGATTCGATATCCTCTATGTCAATGCCGGGCACGATTTGTCGATGCCGATGCATTTCCTGCAGCGCCGCCGCAACCACCGCAATGACGAATACGGCGGTTCGCTGGAGAACCGCGCGCGCCTGCTGCGCGAGATGATCGAGGACGCCAAGGACATGGCCGGGCAAGCTTGCGCCATCGCCATTCGTTTCGCCGTCGAAGAGATGATGGGTCCGGATGGCATCGCCAGCGATGGCGAGGCGCCGGACATCGTCGCCATGCTGGCCGAATTGCCGGATCTATGGGACGTGAATCTGAGCGATTGGAAGCACGATTCCGCCACCTCCCGTTTTAGGGAAGAGGGATATCAGGAACCGTTCGTCGGTTTCGTCAAGAAGCTGACGACCAAGCCGGTGGTCGGCGTCGGTCGCTTTACCTCGCCCGATTCGATGGTCTCGCAGATCAGGCGCGGGATCCTGGATTTCATCGGCGCCGCCCGGCCCTCGATCGCCGACCCGTTTCTGCCGAAGAAGATCGAGGAGGGCAGAATCGACGACATCAGGGAATGCATCGGCTGCAACATTTGCGTCACCGGCGACAGCATGATCACGCCGATCCACTGTACGCAGAACCCAACCATGGGCGAGGAATGGCGGCGCGACTGGCATCCCGAGACGGCACCGGCGCGCCATGCCGACGAACGGATTCTCGTCATCGGCGCCGGCCCGGCCGGGCTCGAGGCGGCGCGCACGCTGGGCCTGCGCGGCTACCGGG
>CAZIUB010000040.1:0-9368 GCA_964542425.1 uncultured Rhodospirillaceae bacterium
TAGGCCATGCGGCCATCAATCTTGAGATAGACCTCGTCCAGATGCCAGGTCGTGTGGGGCTTTGGCCGGCGCTGGGGTCAAGTCCGCCGCTATCATCGGCCCGAAATAGCTCACCCAACGCCGAATGGTCTCGTAAGAGACCGTGATTCCGCGTTCCGCCAGAAGATCCTCGACGTCTCGGAAGCCGAGGGTGAACCGGAAATAGAGCCAGATCGCCCGATGAATGATCCCGGGCGGAAACCGGTAGCCGGAATAGCTGATTCTGTTCATTCACTTGGCTACCAGACCGCCAGATGGGCCGCAAGCCGACAAACAACGTGACAATGCCTGGGCTTCTATATCCAGATCGTCACCGGCAACATGCGGCCCGACCTCGCCTTCGCCGGGATTTTCCTGCTCACCGGATTGGGATTGCTGTTGTTCGGAATAGTGACCTTGGCCGAACGCCTGCTGGTCCCCTGGCACATCTCGGTCCGGCGCACGAATTAGCGGCGCGCGCCCTTCACTTCCAGGACCGGTTTGCCCAGCGCGCGCCGGATGGGCTCGATGCCGAGGCCGGGCCGGTCGGGGGCCGTCATCTTACCCTCGCGCCGCATGGGCGCGCCCTTGGCGATCTGGCGGCTGACATAGGAGTTGAAATCGGTCGCCGAGAACAGGAATTCCTCCGGCGTCGAGCGCGCAAGATGCGCGATCGAGGCTGTTACGATGTCGCCGCCCCAGCTATCCTCGATGGTCATCGCCACACCGGCCTCGATGCAGAGGTCGCGCATGGCGCGCGCGCGGGTGAGACCCCCCACCTTGGAGATTTTGAGGTTAATCACGTCCATGGCGCCGTCTCCGATGGCGCGCAGGAGAATGTCCATGCCGTCGATACTCTCGTCGAGTACGAAGGGAAGCGCCGTGCGCCGCCGCACGATCAGGCATTCCTCATAGGTGCGGCAGGGCTGCTCGATGTAGACATCTATATCCTTGACCGCGTTCACCACGCGCGCCGCCTCGTGCAGGTTCCAGCCGGTATTGCTGTCGGCGACCAATACGTCGCCCGGCTTCAAGACCTTGCGACAGGCGCGGATGCGTTCGATATCGGTGTCGGGATCGCCGCCGACCTTGAGCTGGAACTTGCGATAGCCTTCCCCACGATAGAGCTTCACCTTGGCTGCCATCTTTTCCGGCGTACTTTGCGAGATCGCGCGATAGAGCTTGACCGCAACCTGCTGGGCCCCACCCAAGAGCGCGTAGACGGGAAGGCCCGATGCCTTGCCCAGGATGTCCCAGCAGGCCACGTCGATCGCCGACTTGACATAAGGGTGCCCGCGCAATGCGGCATCCATGCGCCGGTTGAGGACCCCCAGATGCGTGGGGTCGAGACCGATGAGCTTGGGTGCCAATTCCTTGAGGCCTGTGCGCAATCCGGCGGCATAGGCCGGCAGATAGGAAGGGCCCAGGGGACAACTTTCGCCGTGGCCCAGGATGCCGGCATCCGTCTCAATTTCGACCACGGTCGAATCGAATACCTCGACCGCGTTGTCGTTGGACCAGGCATAGCGCCCCTCGCGGAGCGGCAAATCGACCTGGTAGGCGCGGATGGCGGTGATTTTCATTGAACAATTCCCCAGCGAGATTCGCTAACGCACGAAATGCAGTTTCCGGAATCGGCGGCGAAAGGCGCTCACCTCGGCAGCCAGTTTCCAAGGCGCCTTGGCTTTCAACCCGCGCGCAATGAGCGCCGCCAGTTCCGGCATGTGCCTCGGTGCCATCCCCCAGCGCGTGATCTCCGGCGTGCCCAGTCGCAAACCATTGAGATCGCCCTTGATCGCCGGCAACGGCAGACCGATGCCGCTGCTGAGTATGTTGGCGCGGCGCAATTTCTTGGCTGCCTTCTGACCGCCGCCGAAGGGTTCGGCCCGGAGCGCCAATTGGTGCGAGCGGGTGAATCCACGTCCCTCGCCAAACACGGCGATCCCTTCCCGATCGAGGCCCTTGGCCAGGGCGCGGGCGTTCTCCACCATGGCCGATGAATAGGCGGGGCCATGCGCGCGCCAGTCGAGGAGCGTCAGCGCCAGCGCCGCCGATTTCGCGGCATCGAAATTCGCGGTCAGCCCTGGGTAGGCGATCGCATCCACCCGCTTGGCAAGAACGGGATCGTTGGTGAGCACCAGGCCACAAGCCGGTCCGCCCAGGCTCTTATAGGTGCTCATGGTCATGAGGTGGGCGCCCTCGTCCAGCGGGTTTGGCCATGATCGGCCGGCGATGGGGCCACACAGATGCGCCGCATCGAACAGCAGATTGGCGCCAAATTCGTCGGCGATCGCACGAACCTCGCGCACAGGGTGCTGGAACAGATTGAGGCTGCCCCCGATGGTGATGAGACGCGGGCGGACTTTGCGCGCGAGTTTCCGCAATCCGTCGAGGTCGATCGTGTACGCCCTTGCATCCACCGGCGCCTCGTGGATGACCAGACCATAGAGGCCGGCGGCACCCGGCGCCTGATGCGTGACATGACCCCCGATCGCGGGCGAGGGCACGATCACGGAATCGCCGGGCCTTGCTGTCGCCATGAAGGCCATCAGATTGGCCATGGCGCCGGAGGCGACGCGGATCTCGGCGAAACGCGCTCGGAAGATTTCACCCGCCAGTTCGGCGGCGATCACCTCGATTTCCTCGATTGCCTCCAACCCCATTTCGTATTTGTCGCCGGGATAGCCGAGCGACGGGCGCGAGCCAAGGCCTTGCGCCAGTAGCGCCTCGGCCCGGGGATTCATGACATTGGTGGCCGGGTTCAGGTTGATGCAATCCCATTCGTGGATCTCCCGGTTGCGCCGGATCAGCGCGCCGATGCGCTTCTCGATCGCGTCGGCATTGGCCCCGGCAATTCTCGCGGCCAGTTTCTGGATGTAATTCTCGCTGGCCTTGGGCGGCCAGTCGCGCCGCGAGAGCGCCGCCTTCGAGGTGGATGCCGGAATTGCCATGAGCGCCAAGGGCCTGATCGTGCAATCGTTTGGCTTGTCCCACCCCGCGAGGGGTCAAGTCAATCGGCGGCGGCGCGACCAGCGTCTCCCGGAACCAAAATATGCGATGGCCGGCTTCCGAGCCTGATACATTGCGCCATGATTCGCGGCCATGATCCGATTCCAAGGATCGCCGCCTTCAATCGAGGGCGGCACAAGGCGCTGCTCGCCCTCAAATACCGCAAGATGGCCACCTCGCCCTTCGCCTATTTTCGAGGCACCAACCATTTGTTCCACGAGGATTGGCCGGGCGGCGGATGGCTGGACGGACGGCCGCCGGTTTGGCTGAACGGAGATCTGCATGTCGAGAATTTCGGTACCTATCGGGCCGACAATCGGCTGGTCTATTTCGACATTGGCGACTTCGACGATGCCTGTCTGGGGCCGCCTGGCCGCGACCTCGCGCGATTCCTGGTGGGGTTGAACCTGGCGGCGGGCGGGACCGCGCAGGGCAACGCGCGGGAATCCTGCGCCACTTATCTCGATGCCTATCGCCGGACGCTCTCGGCCGGCAAGGCGCGCTGGATCGAACGGCGGACTGCCGGCGGCTCGATCGGCCGATTGCTGCACGAACTGGAGCGCCGCACCCAGGCCGATCTGCTTATCAAGCGAACCCATGGCAAGGGAAAGTCGCGCCGGCTGCGGCTGGACAACGGCAAGGCGATGGCCCTCCCGAAGGGAATGGCGGGGCAGGTCAGCGCATTCATGACCCGGTACGCCGCGGGCCGCGCTGCCCCTGAGTTCTTCGATGTGCTGGATGTGGCCTGGCGAGTGGCCGGGCTGGGGGCGCTCGGCCTGCCGCGATTTGTGGTGCTGGTCCGAGGCGACGGCGAACCCGATGGCGCCGCGTTGCTTGATTTCAAGACGCAGCGGGGATCGACGCTGGCGCCGTGTATACATGTCAAGCAGCCCCGGTTTCGCGGCGAGGCTACCCGCGTCGTCGAAATCGAATCCCTCATGCAGGTGATCGGGCCCGCCTTCCTGACCTCGGCCACGATCGGGCGCCGGTCCTTCACGCTACGCGAATTGCAGCCCAGCGCCGACAAACTCAACATCGCCGGGAAGCGGTGGAATCCAGCCGATCTCTTGGAAACCGTCGCGGTCATGGGCGAATTGACTGCCTCAGCGGAGCTGCGCGCCTCGGGCCGATCGGGCGCCGCCATTGCCGACCGATTGATCGAGTTTGCCGGTGATGGTTCCTGGGTGAGGCCGCTGCAAGCCCTTGCCCGCGACTGGTCGCGCCAGATCGAGGCGGATTGGAAGAGGTTCCGCGATTCGCCACTCTTGGCCTGGGCCAAGACGCCTGGCTAAAGCTCCTCGTCTAGATCTTGGGCCTGTGACCGCGCCATGGCCCTACAAAATTCGTGCAAAAACACAATAATAAAAAAACACTTTGGTTATTTTATTCAGATTTCATTCCTATCACCGCGCTTGGGCGGGGCCGGCGATTTGACCCGATTTCTTGACTTGCGTTTACATCAAGCCACGGGCACGGGAAGGGTTAGCGCGGGTGAAAATGGGGCCGGAGCCCGCTCGCGCATTTCTCCATGCGACTGGGTTTCAATCCGAGGAGACATTCATGGCCAATTCCAAAGTTGAGAATCCGCAACCGGTCGATGCGACGCTGGTGCCAAGATTCGGCGCCATCCCGACCTTCATGCGGCTCCCGCATTTGACGGACCCCGCACTGCTCGACATCGCGCTTGTGGGCGTGCCCTGGGACGGCGGCACCACCAACCGCGCGGGTGCCCGGCACGGACCCCGCGAAATCCGCAACATGTCGAGCTTCATGCGCAAGGTCCACCATGTCAGCCGGATCGCCCCCTATGAACTGGCGCGGGTAGCCGATCTGGGCGACGCGCCGGTCAATCCCATCGATCTCATGGATGCGCTTTCCCGCATCGAAGGGTTTTTCGCCAAGATCCACAAGGCCGGCGCCATCCCGCTCTCGGCGGGCGGCGACCATCTATGCACGCTCCCGATTTTCCGCGCGATCGCCAGGCAGCGCCCCATCGGCATGGTGCATTTCGATGCCCATTCCGACACCAACGATCGCTATTTCGGCGACAACAAATACACCCACGGCACGCCCTTTCGCCGCGCGGTCGAGGAAGAGCTGCTGGATCCCAAGCGCACGATCCAGATCGGCATTCGCGGCTCGATCTATAGCGCGGGCGACATGAAATTCGCCGAAGAGAGCGGCATGCGCGTCATCTACATGGAGGAGTTCGCCAAGATCGGAACCGATCGGGTGATCGCGGAAGCAAAGCGCGTGGCTGGGGCCGGCCCCACCTATGTCAGTTTCGACGTCGACGGGTTGGACCCGGTCTACGCGCCGGGCACCGGCACTCCGGAGATCGGCGGCATCACCACGCTCGAGGCGCAGACGATTTTGCGAGGGCTGCAGGGGTTGGACCTGATCGGAGGCGACGTGGTCGAGGTTTCGCCGCCTTTCGATCCCAGCGGCAACACGGCGCTGGTGGGTGCCACGCTGATGTTCGAGATCCTGTGCCTGCTGGCCGATGCGGTCGCAAGGCGAAAGCGGGGATGAGGGCACGCGTGGGTGCGGGCGCTATTCCGCGATCACCACCAGGTCGAGCGCGCCGGCGACGCCCGCGATCTCGACTTCGTTGACGATGCGATGGGGTGTGGCCGGGCGGTAGCCCTGATCGAGTGCGGCCTGGTAGGCGTGCCTGTGGGTAAGCGCACGAGAGCCCTGCTGCTTGTTGTGCTTTTCCAGCTTGGCCGAGAGGTTCACCGCCTCGCCGATCCCCGCCACGATGTGGTCGCCCTGGTCGCTGATGCGCCTAACCACTTCGGGTGCGAAGAAGCGCGACAGATTCTCCTTGGCTTGGGATTCCACGACCGATTGCACCAGCAGCACGCGCGCCCTTTGGATGGCGATGGCGATAATCGCGGTCACAACCAGGATGGAAATGACCTTGTCGAACTCGGCGCCGAGCAGGATCGAATTCGAGGTCAGGTACTGGACGTAATCATGCGTGAGCGTGTTCGGGGCCGCATCCACCAGTACGACGTAGAAGATCATCAGGAGCCAACCCAGCGAAGCCGCGATGCCAGCCAGGACCACGTAGCGAACCTCGAAGCGGAGCGCGCGCAAGGCCACGAAAATGAAGACGTAGAGCAGGGTGGGCGCCTTCAGGTAGAACGAGGCCGGCTGCTGGTACTGGAGATGGAAGCTCCAGATCAAGCCGTAGAGGAGCGCCATGTCTATGAGGATCGAGCCGGAGAGAAGCCAGAAGCCGAGCCGCCTGGTATGCGCCAGCACAACGCGGATCACGGTCAAGACGAAATAGATGAGGATCGCGATCGGCGTCAGCACCCAGGCCTCCGACAATTGGGGCGCGTTCCGTTGCGAGAGCACGTAGAGAATGGCGAAGGTGACGATGATCGCGAGCTGAATCCAAGAGATGAGGCGTTCGCTCATGTCCTGCTGGCGCTCAATGCGGTCGCGGATCGGCGCCGGCAATTGGCGATCCATGACCTCGCTAGCGCCAACTTTCGAAAAAGCATGATCCATGAAACGCTCCGATGCTGCGACGAAAGTTGGCACATTTTAACAATTAGATGGTACCCGCCGGCGTGCGATGGCGGGGTCATTTGGCTCGAATCATCCGTCAGCGACGGCGGGGACTAGCCCATTCGGTCATTGCGGGAATAGTCATCCGGGTGAAACTCCTTTGAACTGGAACAATTTTCTGAATCGCCATCGCCGGCCCTTGGGACCCAAGCCCGGGGTGATCCGGCGATCCATGGATGCGAAGTGCTCAAGCACGGGCATGACAAACAGGAAAGCTGATTCCACCATATCCAAGACCACTGGGACATGATGGCGGCGCGACCTTCGGCCGGCCCATGCCTTTTGGTCATCGTTTCCTGAGCCACAGGCTGGAGACCGGGCCGGACGCGCGCGGCAGGCGACCCATGATTCCCGCCGTCACCGCCCTCTCCATCCGCGTTGCCATGAAATGGCCGGCGCCCAGCAATGCCCACGCGCCGGAAAGGATGAGGGGAGCAAAAGCGTTCTGCTCGTTATAGCCCCGCCAGGCCCAATCATGGGGATAGGCATCGGGCAGGAAAATATCGTGCACGTGAAGGTGCACGCCCGAGGGGAGAAGCGGGAGCACCTGGTTCAGCACGTAATCGACATCGGTTCCCGGCATCAGGATGTGGCTCGAATCGATGAAGAGGACGTCGCCTGACCTAAGGGCGCGAAAGAGGGCGGGATCGGCGCCTTGGGCAATGGAGCGGTGCCATTCCACATTGAGGCCGGCAAGCCTCGCGCGGGGCTCGGGGTCGATGGCGGCGAGGCGCGTGGGCAATTTGCCATCGGCAATGGCGCGGGCGACTACCCGTGTCGAATGCCCGGAGCCGATTTCAAGCCAAAGGGCCGGCTTCAAATGCCTGGCGATCGCATAGGCAAGGGCGGCATCGAGCCAGGGGAACCAATCCTGGTTCCAGCGCGGGCTAGGCGCCGGAGCGTCAGGGGCGATGGCGAGGAGTGCCGGGCCCAATGCCTCGATTTCGCCCAAGCGGTCGCGAAATTCGGATTCGGCTTCGCGAAACAGGGTCTCGATCGCCGGATAATGGGGAGGTGCCGGCGAAAGGGCTGCATGGCGATAGGGGATGAAAAACCCGAGCGCCTTCAGCCCCAGAAGTGTTGGAATTCCCAATGCTAGCCGGCGCCAAAAGCCCCGAATATTGCGCGGCGACCTCATGCGCTCACTGTCGGAATCGAATGTCTCGCCCATTTCATGGCGAGCATGATGATAGGGCGATGGCCCAAGTCAATCGCCTCGTGGTAATGGGCATCGACCATGTCCGCCACCACAACGACGCCGGCACACGCCGCATGCCCCTGATCCGCTCGCCCAACGACGCCCGCGTGCTGGGGGCGAGTGCCATCGCGAGCGCCATGGCCTTCGTCGACATGACCGCCGTCAACACGGCCTTGCCGCGAATGCAGGAGGCGCTGGGGGCGAGTGTCACCGACGCGCAATGGATCATGGAGATCTATATCCTGTTCCTCTCCGCGCTGCTCCTGACCGGTGGCGCGTTGGGCGACCGATTCGGCCGGCTGAAGGTGTTTCGCCTGGGCGTGTTGGCCTTCGTCCTGGCATCGCTTGCCTGCGGGGTCTCGCAAACCGCCTTCCAGGTGATCGTGTCGCGCGCCCTTCAAGGGGCGGCGGCAGCGTTGCTCACGCCTTCGAGCCTCGCACTCTTGAACGCGAGCTTTCCGCCGGAGCGCCGCGCCCAGGCGATCGGGGCCTGGGCGGCGATTACCTCGCTGGTCGTGCCGCTGGGGCCGGTCTTGGGCGGGGCGTTGACCGAGTTTCTTTCCTGGCATTGGATCTTCCTCATCAACCTGCCCTTGGGCGCCGCCGTGCTCCTGATCGGGCGCAAATTGGAGCGCCCCGGCTGGGACCCGCCGGAGGGAGCGGCCTTCGACATCGGCGGGGCCGCCGCCATCACCATCGGGCTCGGCGCCTTCGTTTACGCCGCACTCGAAATTCCGCGGCTGGGGATAGGCGACCCGCGCATCCTGGCGGGGGTTGCGATTTCAGCGCTCGCGCTCGTCGCTTTCGTCATGATCGAGAACAGGGTCGCGCACCCGATGCTGCCCTTGGGCCTGCTTCGGCAGCGCAAATTCACCGGCATCAATCTGACCACGTTTTTCCTCTTTGGCGGGTTCCAGACCACGACCTTCTATTTTCCCTTCATCCTCATCCAGGCGCATGGGTATTCGGTGCTGGAGGCAGGCGCGGCGCTGTTGCCGATGACCGTCTTCTTCAGCATCCTGTCGCGATCGACGGGCGGCATCGTGAGGGCGTTGGGGGAAAGGATGGCGGTGGCGCTGGGCTGCGTCGTCGCCATGCTTGGCCTCGTCGTGCTGGGCGTAGCACCATTCGGGACCGAATATTGGAGCGGCTATCTGCCGGGCGTGATCTTGTTGGCCACCGGCATGGGAACCTGCATCGCGCCCCTGACGGCAATCGCCCTCAATGCCGCGGGCGAGGGGCGGAGCGGCCTTGCCTCCAGCGTCAACAACGCGGTCGCGCGCGCGGGCGCCCTCATCGCCATCGCCACCATCGGCATCGCCTTTCTCTGGGCCTTCGGCGGGTCGATGGAAGCGGCACCCGAGATCATGGAATTGCCCGAAGCCGCCAGGGCGCAAATCGCGGCCGAGAGGCTGGATCTGGGTGCGCTCGAAATCCCGGCGGGCCTCGACGAGGCCCAAGCGGCGGCGATCCGCGCGGCGACTACGCGCGCGCTATTGGACGGTTTCCGTGTTGGATTGCTGATCGCGGCGGCCTCATGCGCGATCGCGGCGGCGATTGC
>CAZIUB010000041.1:0-11880 GCA_964542425.1 uncultured Rhodospirillaceae bacterium
AAAAAAATAGAAAATGGCGGAAGAACCCCTGTCAAAAACAACCTCATCCCATCGCCGCCGCAAAAATCCGCTCAAAATACCGGGTTTTTAGAGGTGGCCTTGAATCAGAATGACAAATCAAGTGCAAGCGATTAAATCAGAGGCTCCCTAGCACGAACCGGCCCGGCCGATCTTGGCCCTCTTCCAGAGGGCGTTGGGTCCCGCCGTCATCCCTCGTGCCGGAGCGGCCGCGCCAGAAGCGCCTGGATCGTGGAATCGATCTCCGCTTGTCCGGCCAGCACGCCCGCCATCGCCACGACAATGGGCATCTCGACCTTGAGTGCGCGCGCGAGTGCCTCGATCGCCCCGGCACTGCTCACACCTTCGACCACTTGCCTGGTTCCGGAGAGGAGGTCGCCCAGCTCGCGTCCTTGGCCGAGCGCGAAGCCCAACGCCATGTTGCGCGAGGTCATGGAATTGCAGGTGAGTGTCATGTCGCCGATACCAGCCAGGCCCATCATGGTTTCCGCCCGTCCGCCCTTGGCCAAGGCCAGCCGCGCGATTTCGGCCAAACCCCTGGTCACCAGGGCCGCGCGTGCACTCTCGCCGAGCCTGCGCCCCATGACGATGCCACACGCGATCGCGATCACGTTCTTGGCCGCTCCCGCCACCTGTGCGCCGATCGGATCGGTCGCGCCATAGGGGCGGAAGGCCCCGTGCGACAGGGCACGCATCAGGCCGTCGTTCAATTCCGGTTCGGGACTGGCCAAGAGGATCGCGGTCGGCAGGCCCAAGGCCGCCTCGCGCGCGAAAGAGGGGCCGGAAAGGATGGCGGTGGGCGCACTCGGCAACTCCTCGGCCGCGATTTCGCTCAAGAGCTTGCCGGTTCCGATCTCGATTCCCTTGGCGCAGATGACGAGCGCGGTCCCGGCCCGCCAATGGCGCTGAGCGCGCCGGCAGAATTCGCGGAAATGCTGCGCCGGCTGAACGTAGAGCACGCAATCGGCATCGAGCGCCGCCGGCAAGTCGGGCTCGATCTCGATCTCGGGCGAAAGTCTGATGCCGGGCAGGTAATCGCTGTTCTCGCGCCGCTCGACCAGCGCGCGGCCCACCTCGGGCCGTCGCGGGTTGAGCCGTGTCGCCCGCCCGGCCCGCGAAGCCAAGATCGAGAGCGCCGTCCCCCACGATCCGGCGCCGATCACGCTCACGCGCTCGATTCGCATGCTCGCTCCTTGATTAGAACAGCTTCTAGCTTAGCAGGAAGCCGGGCAGCAGGGGATCGTCGGCCTCCAGCGTGAAGACGGAGGTGCCGGTGTAATGGCTTCGGCCGGTGATTTCGGCGCGGATGGCGGCGAAGCGGCCGAGGCTGAGGCGCTCGACCACGGACCCGCCGAAACGCGCGCCGGTCACGCTTTCGAACTGGCAGAGCTGGTTGTCCGCGATCGCATTGCGCGCGGCCAGCAGTGCCAGGCGCGCGGTCACCCCGCTTCCGGTGGGCGATCGGTCGACTTCGCGCTCGGCGAACACACAGACATTGGCGCTGGGGCGCTTGGGGTCGGCGCCGGTCTCGCCATCGGTCAGGATGGTGCCGTATAGAAAGGCAAGATCGGCGCTGTCGGGATGGTCGAGGACGATCTGGGCCTTGGCCGCCTGGGTGACCGATTGGGCGGCGGCCACCAATTCGCGCGTGGGCGAGCGGCGCACGTCGAGCCCGAAGACGGAAGCCGGCAGGAAGGCATAGAACGCGCCGCCACAACCGATATCGATTGTGACCCGGCCCTTGCCTGCGACCTCGATGGCCAGGTCCAGGGCAAACGCGAAGGCCGGAACCGAGCGGAACGAGACCTCGCTTGCCCTTCCGTCCGGCCTGACAAGCGCCGCCACACCCACCAGGCCGCAGGGGCATTGCAGGTTGAGCCGTGCCACGCCGTTCTTTTCTTTGATCATGCCGCGATCGAAGGCGTAGCGGCCAAGGGCGATGGTGGCGTGGCCACACATCGTGGAATAGCCCTCGTTGTGGATGAAAAGGACCGCCATGTCGGCCTCCGGCAGATCGGGCTCGACCAGCAATACGCCGTACATGTCGAAATGCCCGCGCGGCTCCCACATGATGAAGCGTCGATAGCGATCGAGGCGCTCGCGGGCGTAGCGGCGCTTGTCCAAGAGGGTGTCGCCCTCGATCGCGGGATAGCCGTGGGTCACGATGCGCACCGCCTCGCCACCGGTGTGCATGTCCACGGTCTCGATCCGGGTCCGGGGATCGAGCGGCAATTGTCTTTCGTCGTCCATTGTCGTGATCAATCCCCGATGCTGGGTCAATGCGGCTTGATCGCGGTGGGTTCCCACAATTCGACGCGGTTGCCCTCGGGATCGGTGATCCAGGCGAAACGGCCGTAATCGTATTGATCGATCCTTTGCTCGATGGCGACACCTCGTGCCCGCAGATTGGTCAGCAATCGATCCAATTGGGCCACCCGGAAATTGACCATGAATTGCTGGCTCGCGCGGCCGAAATACGGTGTGGAATCGGGGAAGGGGGCCCATACGGTCTGGGCACTCGCTCCCGTTTGGCCGGAATCCCGCCACTCGAACATCGCGGTATTGCTGCCATCGACCGGCAGGCCCAGATGCGTGGCATACCAGGCGGCGATGGCTTTCGTATCCCGGCATTTGAAGAATACGCCGCCGATCCCGGTGGCGCGTGGGCCGCGCGCGGATTGCGTGTCGGCCTCATGGGATTCCAGGGCCAGGCTCTCCACCGGCGCGCCGATTTCCTTCCAGGCGGTAAACCCGCCCTCCAGATGCGCCACACGGCGCAATCCCATCTCCTGCAGCGTCTTGGCCGCAAGCGCCGAGCGCCAGCCCCCGGCGCAATGCAGAACCAGGAACTTGCCCGAGGCAAAGACCGGCAGGTGAAAGGGGCATTCCGGATCGGCATGGAATTCCAGCTCGCCGCGCGGTGCGTGGATGGATCCCGGAATGCGACCATGGCGTTCAAGCTCGTCGGCCTCGCGCAGATCGATGATCGCCAAATCGGGTTCCCCCAGCCGCGAGCGCAGTTCGGCGGGGGAAATCCGGCCGACCTGCGCATTGGCCTCGTCCAGCAATGCCCTGAATCCCCGTGCCAGATTTGCCATGACCCAGCCTCCACGTCCTTTTTTGCCTGACGGGACTCGATCATAGCCCAGCAATCAAGGTGCGCAAGATTCCGCGATGCCTCCATGCCTCAATCGGGGAGCCCGGCGGCGCGGAGCGCCTGCAGGCGACGGATATTGTGCTCCTCCTTGCGATAGGCGCTCATCGAGGCATGGCGGGTGATCGAGAATCTGGGATCGATGCGCAGAACCTCGTGCGCTTGGGCGCGTGCCTCCTCGATTCGGCCGGTCTCGGCATGGGCCATCGCAACTTCCTTGGAACGCTGGAGGGCTTGCGGCCCAAGGCGCGCCAGCAGATCGAGGAGGCGGCTGCCACCTTCAGCTAGAAGGCAACGGGTCCGTACGTCACGATCCGATGATCGCCGAGATCGAGCCCAAGGCGCGCTCGGTCTCGGCGCGCGTGGGCAGGCCGGCGACAGCTCCCAGGCGCTGGGTCGAAAGCGAGGCCGCGACACAAGCGTAGCGCGCCGCCTTGATAAAATCGCGCTCGCGCAAATACGCCGCTAGAAAGGCCCCGTCGAACGCATCGCCGGCGCCGGTTGTGTCCACCGCCTCGACTGGAAGCGCGGGAATCGCCTGGCGCCGGCTGCGATCGGCGATCATCGCGCCTTGGCCCGCCATGGTGAGGGCGACGATCCCGGCACCCAGCTCCAGGCAGCAATCCACCGCTTCTTCCGGAGTCGCGGCGCCGAACAGCGTTCCCATATCCTCCAACGACGGCAGCGCGAAATCGGCCCGGGCCAAGGTCCAGGCGGCGACCTCCCGGGCGCGGGCGATAGGCCACAGAAGCGCCCGGTAATTGGTGTCGTAGGAAACCAGGGTCCCGCATGCCTTGGCAATCTCGATCGCGCCTGCAACCGCATCCAGGGCCGATCGGCTGATGGCTTGGCTGATGCCCGAGACGTGCAGGATCCTGGATCGCTGGATGAGTCCGGCCGGCACGTTGTCGGGCCCGATGAGGCTTGCCGCCGATCCCTGACGGCGATAGATGAACTCGTGGCCGCCCTTGGTGGCGATCACGAAATAGATGCCGGTCGGCGCGTGGGCGCTCCGCGTGACGCTTGTCGCGTCCACGCCTTCCGTGCGCCACAAATCCAGCAGCGCCTCACCGAAGGGATCGGACCCCACGGCGGAGATGTAGGCGGTCCTGGCGCCGTGGCGCGCGGCGGCGATCACGCAGTTGGAAGTGTCGCCGCCAAATCCGGGCAAATAGGTTCCGTCCGCCCGGCGCGCCAGCTCGTAAAGCGGCTCGCCCATGGCCAGGATGTCGATGTCGCGCGTCATGGCGCGGGAGTTAGGAAGCACCCGGTCGCGTTGTCAATCCGCCCAACCGCTGATCGGGTGGACATAGTTGACTTGGGCCCTGGATTGACCCTCAACTCGCTAGTGCCAACTTTCGAAAATGCGTGATACATGAAGCACTTCGGTGCTTCGATGAAAGTTGGCATAAGTTGCCAAGTGACGAGTCGCCCGCCGGCGCGTGACTTCCGGGGTCATTTGGTTCGAAACAATCATCCGCGACGGCGGGTACTTGGCCGACCAAGATCAGGCGAGGCTGGGACAAGTGGACGCGTTCGAACGGCAAGACCTGACACCCATCGTCAATGCCTCCGGCACCATGACTTATCTGGGCGCCTCGATTGTCCTGCCCGAGGCGATCGCGGCCGGGGCCGCGATCCTCCCGCGGTTTGTGCTCATCGACGAATTGCAGGCGCGCGCCAGTACCGTAATTGCGCGCGCGACCGGCTCGCAAGCCGGTTTCATGACCGCCTGCACCGCCGCCGGCATCTCGCTCGGAATTGCAGGCGCGATGACCGGCTGCGATCTGGCCAAGGTCGAACAATTGCCCGACACCACCGGGCTGAAGCGCGAAATCCTGATACCGAGAGGCCATTTGATCTCCTATGGCGCGCCGGTCGATCAGGCGATCCGGCTGACGGGCGCTCGCGTGGTGGCGGTGGGCGAACCGCGATCCTTCACCCGGGCGCAAATGGAAGCCGCCTTGGCGCCGGGAATCGCGGCGGCACTCTATGTCGTGTCGCATCATGTGAATTGCCCGGCGCAAGTGCCGATGGCGGAATTCATCGAGATCTGCCATGCGCGCGGCGTTCCGGCGATCGTGGACATGGCGAGCGAACAGGACCTCAAGGGCCCGATCGCCGCCGGGGCCGATCTGGTCATCCATAGCGCGCACAAATTCCTTGGCGGGCCCACGGGCGCCATCGTGGCCGGGCGACGCGATCTGGTCAGCGCCGCCTATTTGCAGAATCGCGGGCTCGGGCGCGGCATGAAAATCGGCAAGGAAGGCATCCTGGGTGCGATGGCGGCGCTCGATGCCTGGGCCAGGCGTGACCATGGCGGCGCGCGCAATGCCGAAGCGGCGCGCCTGCGATATTGGCGGGAACACCTGGCCCTGGTGCCGGGATTGAGCGTTGCGACCGTGCCCGATTGGACCGGCAATCCGGTCGAACGGCTGGAAATACGCGTGGACGAGGCGCTTGCTGGAATTCGCGCCTGGGAGCTCGCCGATCGCCTGGCCGCCGGACGGCCCTCGATCCATGTGCGCGACGACCGCATGGTGGAGGGATATTTCTATCTCGATCCCTGCAACCTGCATCCGGGCGAGGAAGTGATTGTGGCCGAGGCCATCGCGGCAAACGTGCAAGGAGCGATCGCACGCGGCGATGGTCGGCGGATTTCCTTCGCGGATCGGCAACGCGCGATCATTGCCGCGGCCGAGCAGGGACCCTTCACCGACGGCACCGCGACCTAGACGGAAGAACGGGCCCTCGCATGGATCAAGCAAGGATAGCGGAAGCGGCGGCGCTGCTTTGGCGGACCCGAGTCAAGAATGGCCGGATCGAGGCGTTGCCCGATTCCTTGCGCCCACGAAACATTTCCGAGGGCTACGCCATCCAGGATGCAATGGCTGCGAGCACAGGCCAGAAGGTCGTGGGCTGGAAAATCGCCGCCACCAGCAAGGCCGGGCAACGCCATATCGGGGTCAGCGAGCCACTCGCCGGAATTCTATTCGCCGATTTCGTCCTGAAGAACGGCGCCAGGCTCCAGGCCCGGCCATTGCACATGCGCGTGGTGGAGACGGAGATCGCCTTCGTCATGGCCCGCGATCTTGGATCCCGGAAAGGGGAATACGGCATGGCGGAAGTGCGCGAGGCGATCGGCGCGCCGCATCTGGCGATCGAGATTCCGGATTCCAGGTTCGATCGATTCGCCGAAATCGGCCCGGCCCAAATCGCCGCCGACGATGCCTTCGCCGCCTGGTTCGTGCTGGGCCCCAAGATTTCCGATTGGCGCGATCTCGATCTTCCCGGCCAGCGGGTACGCCTTTGGCGCAATGGCATGATCGCCGCCGAGGGCATGGGCGCCAACGCGCTTGGCGATCCCATTCTGGCGCTGACTTGGCTCGCCAACCATTTGTCGGGTCGCGGCCTCGGGCTGAAGGCGGGCGACATCGTCACCACCGGTATCTGCATCACGCCAGCCGAGATCGGCCCCGGCGACCGAGTGGCGGCGGAGTTCCTGGGCCTCGGCCGGGTCACGATGGATTTCGATTGAATGAACTGGGTTTGGGCGTGGCCCCGGGGCAGGCACGCCTAATTTCAACGCTGTCATGACACTGTCCGGACGTTATGATGGTGGTGGAGGTGCGCCCATGTCCAATGGCGAAACCAAGACCGAAGGGATCGATATCCAGACGACACAGGCCACCAAACACGCCTTGCAATCGGCGGCTTTGACTGCCCGCAAGAACGTGAGCGAATTTCTGCTGGATGCCGGTATGGCGGCGGCGGCGGAAATGCCGACAGAGAGGCGGATTTTCGCGCTTAATGCGTCGCGTGGGCGCGCGTTTCAGAAGGCGCTGGATCGTCCAATTCGCGCCAAGCCCCGTTTGGCCCGGCTGCTTTCGGAGCCAAGTGTGCTCGAGTGAGTCTGGCGGCCCTCGGGGCGGTCGAAAAGCTAACCGGAAGCCACGACACCAGCCAGTTCGATTGCGGCAAGGATTCGCTCAATCGATTTCCGCGAAGATTCGCACTGGCCAATCAGCGGGCCAATTCCGCGCGAACCTACGTGGTGTGCCGCGACCAGAGGATTGTCGTGGGTTATTACAGCCTGGCCGTGGGCGCTGTCGAGTATTCCACCACTCCCAGCCGCGTATCCAAGGGCTTGGCGCGCCATCCGGTTCCGGTGAAGTTGCTGGCGAGGCTTGCCATCGATCGCGCGGCGCAACGCCGAGGCATCGGCCGAGCGCTGCTCAAGGACGCACTCCTGCGAACCGGGCAAGCGGCCGAGATCGCCGGCATCCGGGCTCTGCTGGTCCACGCAAAGGACGACGAGGTGCGTCAGTGGTACGAACAATTCGATTTTGAATCTAGTCCGACCGATCCCTATCACCTGTTCCTATTGGTGAAGGATTTGAAGGCTTGGATCTGACGAGGTCGATTGTGGATCGGCCCGGCGATTCAGGCTGGTCGGCTGGACGCGGCCTCGGGGAATGCGGGGGCGCCCAGGCCGGAACTGGTGGCCTCGAGCGCCGGCTGGGCCTCGGCCGACGGGAAACTCAACTCCACCCGAAGACCGGGCTGGTTGTCCACCAGCGCGATCGCAACGCGGTGGAGCCTGGCGATCGCCGCCACGAAACTGAGGCCGAGACCATAGCCGGTCGATTTGGGGCCGGTCTCGAGCCGGTAGAAACGCTGAAAGACCCGCACCCGCTCGGTCTCGGGAATGCCGATTCCATTGTCCGCGAGGCCGACCATGATCTCGCCTTCGCGCTTGGAAGCGGAAAGGTGGATTTGGCTGGCGCCGGAATGGGAGATCGCATTCTCCACCAGATTGACCATCATCTGCACGATGAGCCGCCGGTCGCCACTAACACGAAGATCCGGCTCGATCTCTACGCGGAGCGTGATGCCGTTGCCCTCGGCGATCGGGCCGAAATCCTGGCCGAGGTTCGACAGCGCCTCGGAAAGTTCGAACTGCCTGAAGGTCGAGCGCGATGTTCCGGCGTCGAGCTGCGCGATCCTCAGCATGGCGGCGAAGGCCCCCAACAGGCCATTCAACTCGCCGGAAATGGATTCGATCGTTTCGTTCAATCTCTCGGCATTCATCGGCTCGCGGCGCGCGGTCTCCAGCTTGCTGTGAATGCGGGTAAGCGGGGTTCGCATTTCATGCGCGATTTCGTTCGAGACCTGGCGCAGGCCGTCGGTCAGATCCTCGACGCTGTCCAGCATGGCGTTGAGATGCCCGGCAAGGCGGTCGAACTCGTCGCCGGAAGCGCTCAGCGGAAGCCGCTTCTTGATGTTGCCGCTTCTGATCTCCAGTGTCAGCCGGTTGATGGCCTCGAGCCGGCGCAAGATGAGCGCGGAGATGGCGAGCCCCGTGAGTAACGATAGCGGCAGAACGATAACAAGGATCCAAACGCTGCCCTCCTCGGCCAGATCGACCGCTTCGAGCATTTCATAGGCATCGTGCCCGATCAGGAGAAATCCGCCATCGGGAAGCATGAGGCCCGCGGTGACAAACGGCTCATCCTCGTCGAGCCAGGGCGGCACGAAATCGTACCACCCCACTTTCGGCGCCATCGCATCCAGATTGCCGGCCTGCCTGGCGCCACTCTTGTCCTGAAGCAGATAGATGAACCCCTGATCCTTGATCTTGCGGGCGCGCATCTCGACCAATTCCTTGAGCCCGGCCAATCCCTCGGCTTGATAGGCCTTCATCAGGCGCTGCTGTTCCTCCTGCACGGTTTCACGCAATTCAGAGCGCCACAGCGCGGCCGCGCCGAACTGAAAGGCGGCGAACAGGCCAAGCAACACGCCGACGAACGCCATCGTGCAATAGGTGGTGATTCTGAACGTGGTGGATCGGATGAAACTAGCGATCATCGTCAATCGCGTATCCGGCATTTCGCACCGTCCTGATCATCTTGCCGTCGAAGGGCTTGTCGATTTTGGCACGCAGGCGGCTGACATGGGTCTCGACCACCGAGGTCCGGGGGTCGAAGTGGAAATCCCACACGCTCTCCAACAACATGGTGCGCGTGACCACCTCGCCGCTGTGGCGCATCAGATACTCCAGCAGCATGAATTCGCGCGGTTGCAAATCGATGTCTTGCCCCCGGCGGGTAACCTTGCGGGTCAGCAGATTGAGCGTCAGTTCTCCGACCTGCAATTCGGTTTCCTGCTTGACGATGGCCGGCCGGCGCAGGAGAGCGTTCACCCGTGCCGACAATTCGGAGAAGGCGAACGGCTTCACCAGGTAATCGTCGCCCCCGGCGTTCAAGCCAGCCACCCGATCGTCGATCCCGTCCAGTGCGGTCAAAAACAAGACCGGGGACACGCAGCCCAGGCCCCGAAGCGCCTTGACCACACTCAATCCGTCGAGGCCGGGGAGAGAACGGTCGACCACCAGCAGATCATAGGAGCCGTCCGATGCCATGAACAAGGCATCGCGCCCGTCGCCGGAGCGATCGACCGTGAAGCCCTCGCGGGCTAGGCCATCGGCGACATAGTCGCGGGTGCTGGTGTCGTCTTCTATCACCAATATCTTCATGACCCACCGTGACCGTGGCTCGGCCAATTGTCGACCCCGCCGGGCCAGCTTGCCTTCATCATAGAGCCAGACCATCGCCCCCTGCCAGGGTCAAATCGTTCACCAGCCCGGCCACGGTCGCTGGCGCCAGCGCATCCTGGCTGATCGCGATCACAAGATCGTCGTAATCGCCATCGAACAAGGGATCGGTCGCGAACATGTCTTCGAAGCCGATCACATCGATGTCGCCCACGGTTGCGTTGGGCGATTCGGGAACCCTTAACTCGATGGCATGGATCGCGCCATCCAGGTTGAGCAGGTTGTAATCGTCGTCGGTATTGGTATCCAGTGCATGGAAGCCCGGGATCGGCAGGATGGTTCCGTGTTTTCCGGCGAATAGCGGGGCCAAGCCGTCATTGATATTGGCCGCCTGATGGGTGGTGAAGTTTATCAGAGACAAGCCGCCATCCTCGTATTTGCCGAGGTCAAGCCCCAGATCGCCGCCGTCGGGCACCAGGAACAGCCCGAAACCCTCGCCGGCGTCGAGATCGATGAAAAAGTCCGTGCCCGCGGCCACCTCGTCGGCATCCGTGAAAAGGAAGCGGACATCCTCGATGATCCCGGACGAAAGGTCATAGGTATAGACACCGAGCGCGTTGTTGCTGT
The DNA here is from genome assembly GCA_964542425.1 of uncultured Rhodospirillaceae bacterium. GTDB lineage: Bacteria > Pseudomonadota > Alphaproteobacteria > Dongiales > Dongiaceae > Dongia_A. The sequence continues at coordinate 10,353 of CAZIUB010000041.1, forward strand.
CGGTTTCGCCGCCGAGATAGGTCACATGGGCGCCCGATTGGTACTGGGTGAAATCCTCGATCTCCGGCTGGTCGAGCGCCGGCGATCCGTTGGCGCCATTGTCGGCAAAGTCCTTGAGGTCGAGATCGCCCTTATCGCGGAAGCCACTTCGCTCGGCCATGAGTTCGCCGCCAACCAGGCGCACGCCGAGGAGTTCGGTCGTCTGCTCGACCACGCCGTTCTCGAAATCCTCGGTCAGGACCAGGCCGATGCCGGGCTCATAATACTTCTTCTCGCGGACCTCCGGTTCGAGCTGGGTCGTGTCCAGCGTCGCCAGCGCGCCATTGATCACTCCCTCGTCCAATTCGATGCTGGCTTTCAGGGTGAGAATGTCGGCCTGGTCCAGGGCCGTTCTTGGCGCGAATTCCTGGTAATAGCCTTCGGTCAGCGTGGAGAAAAGTTCGGGCGAGGGCATGATATAGCCGGGAAAGATCTTCTGGCCATCGGCGGTCCAGGAGCCGTTGGTGTCGGTGCTCAGGTAATTGCCGTCCTCGTCGTATCGGTAATTGTACGACAATTCGCCCATATACCAGACGTTGCCGTCGTCGTCTTGGGCATACCAGTCGAGCGTATCCTCGACCAGCATGCCGTTCAAATACGCGGTGTCTCGAACAACAAAGGCCGTGACGCCGGCGATTTGTTTCGTCTCGTAGGTGAAAAAGGTGTCGTTGCGCTCGATATCGGCCGTCGGGTCCTCCTCGTCGGGAAGCGTGCCATAGCTGAAAATGGTTCCCGTATGGAACGGGAAATAGGGATTGTCGATGGGCTGCCCGGCGGTGAAATTCCCCGCGTCGAACTCCGGCAGGAACGGGTCGTCCGACGGCTCGGGCAGCGCGGCAGCGTTTGCCGTTTTCACGCCGCTCATCTGTCCGGCGCCGTTGTCGAGGATTGCCGGATTGGCCGCCGGCTTGCCGAAGCCCGTCTCGCCCGATTTCGGGCCATCCGGTGACGTGCCATCATGGTGACCCGTGACCGTCGCTTGGGCAGCTTCCTCTCCGATCCATCGGCGCTGGTCTGTCGTCCTAGCCATTGCGTGCTCCCTTCCCTGGTTTCGTAATCGGTCGACTTCATCTGCCCGGCGCTGGCGCCGGGTCTCCCCCAGAAGGCGCCAATGCGCCATGCGCGCTCATTACCTGGGGAATACATTTTCGTAAGGTTGCGGGGGATCGCGGGAATCATTCGCCAATCCCCGTTTTTCGGCTACAAATCGACAATTGCCGAGTCCGATGAGGCGAATGTCTCGGAGGAACCCCCGGTCATGGCCGGCACGAAAATGAAGGGCGCGGTCAGCGACGACGAATCCCAAGGAACCTGCTGCTCTTTCGTTGCGTCGATCACGCGGCGGCGGACATTCCGGAAAACTTCCTCGATCATCGCGCCCGGACGCCGCATCTCCTCGGCCAGCGCTACCGCAAATGGGCTGTTCGCGTCCTCGCCATCGACCGCCACCTCGCCCGGCGCGGTCGAATAGGCGACGAAGCTGCCGGTG
>CAZIUB010000042.1:0-7751 GCA_964542425.1 uncultured Rhodospirillaceae bacterium
CTGGGCCAAATTTCGAACAAGCGTGATCCATGAAATGCACCGAAGATTTCACGAAAGTCGGGCCGCATATTTCCAAAAAGCCAAAAAGATAGTACCCGCCGGCGTGCAGGGACCGGACCATTTGGCTCGATTCAACCGTCGGCGACGGCGGGTACTGGGCCAAGTTTCGAACAAGCGTGATCCATGAAGTGCACCGACGATTTCACGAAAGTCGGGTCGCATGTTTCCAAATAGATAGTACCCGCCGGCGTGTACTGGCTGTGCTCTATTGCTGAGCCAGGCATGGGCGACGGCGGGTACGAGGCCGGCCGGGTTGTCCTTTCATCGCGGCCCACCAGCCGATAACATGGTTGGAATTTCGCCGCCGATGCCGAAAGCGACTGGAATGCCGATCTTCAGAATACCGGTTCAGTAATGCGATTGCTGTCGTTCCTGGTGCGTTGCGTCCTGATCCTCTGCGCGATCGGTGTGATCGCCGGCTGGCTCGCTTATCAGCATTTTTCTCAAGGGTTGCCCGATTTCTACCAGTTGGCGCGCTACAATCCGCCCCTGGTCACCCGCGTCCACGCCGGCGACGGTCGCCTGATGGCCGAATACGCCATCGAGAATCGGGTCTATGTGCCGGTCTCGGCGGTGCCCAAGCGGGTGGTCAACGCCTTCCTGTCGTCCGAGGACAAGACCTTCTACAGCCATTCGGGCATCGACATCCCGAGCGTTGTCCGCGCGGCCTGGGTCAATTTCCGGAACCTGGGATCCGAGCGCCGCCCGATCGGGGCCTCCACCATCACCCAGCAGGTGGCCAAGAATTTCCTGCTGACCAACGAGGTTTCCTACCAGCGCAAGATCAAGGAAGCGATCCTGTCGCTGCGCATCGAGCGCGCGTTCGCCAAGGATCGGATTCTGGAGCTCTACCTCAACCACATCTATCTGGGCTCCGGGAATTACGGGGTGGCCTCGGCTTCCATCAATTACTTCAACAAATCGCTCGATGAACTCACGATCAGCGAGGCGGCCTATCTTGCCGGGCTGCCGAAGGCGCCCAACGAGTACAACTTGAAGCGAAGGCCGGAAGCCGCCAGGGCGCGGCGCGACTGGGTGATCGACCGCATGCTGGAAAACCACGCGATCAGCCCGGCCGAAGGCGCGGCGGCCAAGGCCGAGCCACTGGTCGAGCGGGCGAGGGGCGAGACCGAGCTCTATGTCGCGGATTACTTTGCCGAGGAGATCCGCCGCGAGATCGCCGAAAAATTCACCGAGGATGGTCTCTACAAGAAGGGGTTGGTGGTGCGCGCCACCATCGAGCCCAGATTGCAGGAGATCGCCGATCACGCGCTGCGCCGGGCGCTGGTCGCCTATGATCGCGCGCAGGGCTATTATCGCGGGCCCCTCAAGAAAATCGGCGCGGCCCAGGATTGGCAGGCGCAACTGGCGGCGCTGGAGCCGATGCCCTGGCTCTATGATTGGCGCCCCGGCGTAATTTTGAGCGCCGGAGAGCAGGTGGCCAGGATCGGATTTGCCGGCGGCGAGGAGGGCCAGATCCCGCTCGAGGATTTGGCTTGGGCGCGCCGGGTTCAGGCCGGCGGCCGACTTGGCCCCACACCCAATAGCACCGCCGATGTGTTCGAGGTGGGCGATCTGGTGGCGGTCGCGTCCCTGGTCAAGGACGAGGTTGAACAACCGGGATTCTTCTCGCTCCAACAGGTGCCGGAGATCAGCGGGGCGCTGGTCGCCATCGACCCGCATACCGGCCGCGTGCTGGCTATGACCGGCGGCTGGTCCTATCGGCAGTCGGAATTCAACCGCGCGTCCCAGGCGCAGCGCCAGCCGGGCTCAGCCTTCAAGCCGATCGTGTATCTGGCGGCGCTTGAGGCCGGCTACACGCCCTCGACGGTGATTCTGGACGCGCCCATCGTCATCGACCAGGGGCCGGGCCTGCCCTTGTGGAAGCCGGAGAATTTCGAGCAGAAATACCTCGGCCCGACCACCATGCGTCGCGGCCTGGAAATGTCGCGCAATTTGATGACCATTCGCATGGCCCAGACGCTCGGCATGGCGCGCGTGGCGGAGATGGCCGAGCGCCTGGGCGTCACCGACCGATTGCAGCAGACGTTGGCGATGTCGATCGGGGCGGGGGAGACCACCGTCGTTCGCCTGGCCAGCGCCTATGCCATGATGGTCAATGGCGGCAAGAAGATCACGCCCACTTTCATCGACCGGGTGCAGGACAACCAGGGCTGGACCATCTATCGCCACGACCAGCGTGCTTGCGCGGGCTGTCAGGCGGCCGAGTTCGACGGCGGCCCGCCACCCTTCGTTCCCGACGATCGCCAGCAGGTGCTGGACCCGGCGATCGCCTATCAGATGGTTTCGATGCTGGAGGGCGTGGTGCTGCGCGGCACCGGCACTGCCTTGAAGCCGGTCGGCAAGCCGCTGGCGGGCAAGACCGGCACCACCAATGACGCGCGCGATGTCTGGTTCATCGGCTTCTCGCCGGATCTGGTGGCGGGCGTCTATTTGGGCTTCGACCAGCCGCGCTCGCTCGGCCGCAAGGCGACCGGGGGCAGATACGCGGCCCCGATCATCCGCGACTTCATGATGGAAGCGCTGAAGGACAAGCCCGCGACTCCCTTCCGCGTCGCGCCCGGGATCAGATTGGTTCGCGTCAATCTCAACACCGGCGAGCGCGCCCAGGCCGGAGACGAGCGTATCATCCTCGAAGCCTTCCGCCCCGGAACCGAGCCCAACGAGGTCTTTTCGGTGATCGAGGGCATCAGCGATTACGGCGAGGATGCGGGCTATGGCTCGATCATCCCCTTGGGCGAGGGTAGGGGCGAAGGCGATTCCGGCGGCTCGGTGATCGATCTGGGCCGGTCTGGCATCGTCAGCGGAATCGTGACCGGCCAACAGCCGGGCACGGTCACCGGCGATCCGGCGCCCGACGCCCCGTTTGATGGCGTCGCGGATTCGAGCGTGTTCGGCGCCGAGGATCCGGGTGCCGTTCCGCCAGGCGGCTTGGGCGATATCGGCTCACCGGCAACCGACCCGCCCAAGAAGGTTCAGCCCGGCGCTTCCCCCAGCGACAGCGACAGCGGCCTCTATTGACCGCGCGCGCGGTTTCGCGCATTTTCGCCGCCCGATTGGAGCGGTTTTCGACTGGCTGGGTTCGATTCCACATTGTCATGCCTGGGCTTGAGCCCTCGCGCATCCCTTGGATCGCCGGATCGCCCCCGGACTTGGGTCCCTAGGGCCGGCGATGAATGCGGTGAGTCGAGTACAGATCTGCTCGAAAGCCACACCAGCATGGACGACGCCTTGGGGTTTTTTGAATGCGCGCCGAGATAGAGACATTGGCGGGAGAGATCCGGCGATCTCTGGACCTGCTGAGGAGGCATCTTTGACTGGGACAATGCGCTGCGTCGCCTCGACGAATTGAACGCGCTGAGCGAGCACCCGGGGCTTTGGGACAAGCCCGCCAATGCCCAGAAGATCATGCGCGAACGCACCCATCTCGCCGATTCGATCGGCGCCTATCGCGCGCTCGAGCGAGAGTTGGAGGACGCCCTCACGCTCGCCGAACTGGGCGAGGCCGAGGGCGACACCGCGACAATCGAGGAAGCCGAGGCGGCCCTTGCCCGGTTGAAGGAGATCGCCGGCAAGCGCGAGCTTGAATCGCTGTTGTCGGGCGAGGCCGATCTCAACGATTGCTTCCTCGAGGTTCATGCCGGGGCCGGCGGCACCGAGGCCCAGGATTGGGCCGAGATGCTGTTGCGCATGTACGCGCGCTGGGCCGAGCAGCACGGCTACGAGGTGGAATGGCTCGAGGAAAGCTCGGGCGAGGAGGCCGGCCTCAAATCCGCCACCATCGAGATCAAGGGCGCCAACGCCTATGGCTGGCTGAAATCGGAATCGGGCGTGCATCGGTTGGTGCGCATTTCGCCCTTCGATGCCAACGCCAGGCGCCACACCAGCTTCGCCTCGGCCTGGGTCTATCCGGTGATCGACGACAACATCGAGATCGAGATCCTGGACAAGGATTTGCGGGTCGATACCTACCGCGCGTCCGGTGCCGGCGGCCAGCACGTCAATAAGACCGATTCGGCGGTCAGGATCACCCATATGCCGAGCGCCATCGTGGTCACCTGCCAGGCCGACCGCTCGCAGCATCGCAACCGCGCCGTCGCCATGCAGATGCTGAAGGCGCGCCTCTACGAGATGGAGCTGAAAAAGCGCGAAGCCGCGGCGGCGGCCGAGGAGGCGAACAAGACCGATATCGGCTGGGGCCACCAGATTCGCTCCTACGTGCTGCAGCCCTATCAGATGGTGAAGGATCTGCGCACCGGCATCGAAACCAGCGACACCAAGGGCGTGCTCGACGGCGACATCGACCGGTTTCTTTCCGCCGCCTTGGCCGCCAAGCTGCATGACGGAGAGGGGGCGTAAAGGCCCGGATCGGCCGATTGCCCGGCAGTCGCGTTCTCGCGGTTCCAACTCTTGCGGATACCGGCTAATATTCCTCGAGCGCGCCGGGGGCGAGTGGCCTGAGCGCGGGGTCATGCCGATCCTCCTCGGGGATGAGCCACACACTCCCGTTCCCTCCCCCAAATTGGGGGAGGGTTGTCATGGGTGACAAGTCGGTCACAAGGGGAACTGGTAGGATCAATGTCGTTCTCGAAAATAGCGATTCTGGGTCTGGGCAATGTCGGCGCGCTGGCGGCCACGCTGCTGCACGAAAGCGGCTTCCAGGTCACCGGTTTTGACACAAGCGCGCCGCGGGCCGCGCTTCCCTTCGCACTGGAGAAGGGCGATCTTTCCTCGGCCCCCGAACTCAGCGCCAAGCTCGCGCAATTCGAGGCGGTGCTTTCGTGTCTGCCCTATCACCTCAATCTGGAGGTGGCCAAGGCCGCGCATTCGCTGGGGCTTTATTATTTCGACCTGACCGAGGACGTGCCGACCACCAAGGCCATCATCCTGATGAGCGCCAGCGGGAAAAGGCTGATGGCGCCGCAATGCGGCCTGGCGCCGGGTTTTGTCGGCATCCTTGGCGCGGATCTGGCCAAGGAATTCGACAAGTGCCGCTCCATCCGCATGCGCGTGGGAGCGCTGCCGCAGCACCCCACCGGCCTTCTCGGCTACGCCTTCAACTGGTCGCCCGAGGGCGTGGTCAACGAATACCTCAACGATTGCGAGGTAATCGAGGAAGGCGTGCGCAAATTTGTCTCGCCGATGGAATGGATCGAGACCGTCTACGTCGATGGCGTGAAGCTTGAGGCCTTCACCACCTCGGGGGGCCTGGGGACCATGTGCGACACCTTTCATGGCCAAGTCGACAACATCGATTACAAGACCATGCGCTATCCCGGCCACGCCAGGCTGATGAATTTCTTTTTTCACGAATTGCTGATGCGCGAGCGCCGGCCGCTGGCGGGCGAGATCCTGACCCATGCCAAGCCCCCGGTCGCCGACGATGTGGTCTATGTCCATGTCTCGGCCGAGGGCACGATCGCCGGCCGCTTGCGGCGGATGGAGTTCGTGAACGCCTATTACCCGATCGAGATCGCGGGTGCTCGGAGGACCGCGATCGCCTGGACCACGTCGGCTTCGGTGGTGGCGGTGATCGAGATGGCGCGCGAGCGCCTGCTCCCGGCACAGGGGTTCCTGAAACAGGAGACCATTCCCCTGGATGGGTTCCTCAAGACCCGAACCGGCGCCTTGTTCCGGCCGACAATTCGAAAGTAACGCCATGGAATCCGGCCCATTACCCATCACGGCAAGAAGCGTGCACGTTGTGATCGACATGCAGGAACTCTTCGTGGATCACCCGGATTGGGGCATCCCCAGCGCCGGATCGATCGTCGATGGCGTGGCGGCGCTGGCGCGCCATCGGCCGGAGCGCAATCTGTGGACCCGGTTCATCCCGGCCCGGAACGCGAACCTGGCGCAAGGGTGCTGGCGTCCCTATTACGAGCGTTGGCCCCGCGCTACCATCGAGGGCGGGGCCAAGATCGACATCGTGCCGGCACTTCGAGCCCTGGCCGCGCCCGATGCGATCTTCGACAAGTCCGGCTATTCGGGCTTCGGCAATCCTCGATTTCTCGAGCGCTTGCGCGCGATGGACGCCGACACGTTGATCCTGAGCGGCGCCGAAACCGATATCTGCGTGCTCTCGACCGCACTCAGCGCCATCGATCTGGGTTTTTTCGTCGTGCTGGCGGCCGATGCCATGACCAGCCTCGATCTCAAGGCCCACCGCGCGATGCTCGACCAATTGATGCCGCGGCTCACGCCCCAGATCCGCATGGCGCGGGTGGCGGAAATACTTGGCGCCTGGTGATAAGACGGATTTCAAGCTATTACCAAAAGGGGACGCTACCCTTTTCACGCTGCAACTATTTTCCTACCCTTTTCGAGGATAGAAGGCGGATAGAAAAGGGTAGCGTCCCCTTTTCCCCTTCGGTCGAGTACCGCTTCGAAGGGGCGGTCCCGGCCGGCGCGCGCTCCCAGTCACCGCAGCTTGAGCGGCCCCGCGAAGTCCGTCTTGCCGATCACGATTCCGCAATGGCGCAGGATGGCGTAGGCCGTGGTGACGTGGAAATAAAAATTGGGCAGCGCGAAATTGAACAGGAAATCCCGGCCATTGAAACTTGCCTTCTTGGGGCCGAGCGGCACCACGATCTTGCGGGTTTCCGCGCCCTCGAGTTGCTTGGGCTTGAGGGTCTTCAGGAAGGCGGTGGTCTTGGCGAGGCGTGCCCGCAGCTCATCGAAACTGGCTTCGGTGTCGGCGAATTTCGGGACTTCGATTCCGGCCAGGCGCGCGCCCGCGCCCTTGGCGAAATCGCCGCTCAACTGCACTTGGCGGGTGAAGGCCAGCATGTCGGGATAAAGGCGCATGCCCAGGAGCACCGCGGGGTCGATCTTGCGCTCGGCGCAATGCGCGGCCGCCTTGTCCAGGATGGCGGAGAGATTGCCGAGAATCCGGACCAGGCCGGGTATGGAGGCGTCGTACATGGAGAGCGTCATGGTGGATGTCCGTTCGCTGATGGGATGGCATCAAATAGAACAATAACTCGCTCCCCGACATAGGGGAACATCGAAATGTTGGTCCAGGATTTCAGTGACCGACAGGCAGCCTGTCAAGAGCCAACAAATCCGTCGTGGATCGAGGCCCTACCGCTCCACCGGTGGATTGAAGATCGGATCGGCCATCAGAATATCACGGACCGCGCGGGCAATCGGGTCCAGTTCGGTGTCACGGGCGGCCTCGCCTTCGGCCTCGCCGCCGGACTTCTCTGCCGCCAACTCGACTTCGCGATAGGTGGCGCCTTGTTCAAGGATGGCGGCGATCACCGAACCGTCGATATCGCCCGCCAGATGCCGGACATCCTCCGTGGTGGCGATGGCGGCGTCGCGCATGTCGGGCGATGGACGGGTCATTCCGGTTTCTCCTGATGCCGATGCCTCATGGAATCGGATGGTGCCTGCCGATCGGCTTGACGATGCTTGCCTGTTCGCCCTTGTCGCCGGGCTCCGCCTGATAGCGCACTTCGCTGCCGATCTTGAGCCGTTTGAACCCCTGGTTCAGCACCGAATTGGCGTGGAAATAGATCTCCTCTCCGCTCGCCCCGGCGATGAAGCCGTAGCCATCCTTCGGAAACAGGCGGCTGACGCGGCCGTGCGGTTCCACTTCGTGGGTCTTGACGGCGCCCCTTCCCTCCCGCGCCACATCCTCCAATCGCCGGGTGAGCGCCTCGAAG
>CAZIUB010000043.1:0-11797 GCA_964542425.1 uncultured Rhodospirillaceae bacterium
GCCCTGCGGTTCGAAAAAATTCATTCAGAACCTGGAGAAGCTGACGGGGCGAACGCTACGGTACCGACCACGGGGACGACCGAAGAAAGAGGATGGTGAATAAGGGTAGCGTCCCCTTTTTTGGACTCTTCACGGGCTAACCACGATCCCAGATCCGATAGCGCGCGGCGCGCCAGCCTCGGTTTGCGCTCGGATTTCCAGGCGTGGATTTCGGCCTTGGTCGCGCCATCGGGCGCCGCGATCTCCGGGAACAATCCGAAATTGACGTTCATCGGCTGAAAACTATCGGCCGCCGCGTGGCACGTGACATGGCGTAAGAGCGCGCCTAGGGCCGTCGTCGCCGGCGGCGGGCGGATTTCGTGGCCCAGTCGCTCGGCGGCGGCGAATCTTCCGGCGAGCAGCCCCATGGCGGCACTTTCGACATAGCCCTCGACCCCGGTGATTTGCCCCGCGAACCGCAGGCGCGGATGCTTCTTCAGGCGCAAGGTTCCATCCAAGAGGCGCGGCGAATTGATGAAGGTGTTGCGATGCAGGCCCCCAAGCCTTGCGAATTCCGCCTGCTCCAATCCCGGGATCATGCGGAAAATCCGCACCTGCTCCGCGTGCTTCAGCTTGGTTTGGAACCCGACCATGTTGAAAAGTGTGCCGAGCGCGTTGTCCTGGCGAAGTTGCACGACCGCATAGGGCCGCCTTTGTGCGCGCGGGTCGAAGAGGCCAATCGGTTTCATCGGCCCGTAGCGCAGAGTCTCCGGCCCACGCTCGGCCATCACCTCGATCGGCAGGCAGCCCTCGAAATAGGGCGTGGATTTCTCCCATTCCTTGAACTCGCCCTTCTCGCCGGCAAGGAGGGCGGCCACGAATTCGCGATACGGCTCCTTGTCCAGCGGGCAATTGATATAATCGCCGCCCGTATCGCCGGTGGCGCTCTCGTCCCAGCGCGATTGGCGCCAGGCCTTGTCCATGTTGATCGAGTCGCGATGCACGATGGGAGCGATGGCGTCGAAGAAGCTCAGCGCTTCCTCGCCGGTCAAGTGCCGGATCGCCGCCGCCAGCGAGGGCGAAGTGAGCGGTCCGGTGGCGACGATTACGCTCTCCCATTCTTCGGGCGGCAGGCCGGGGACTTCCTCGCGCACGAGTTCGATCAGTCCGTGGCCGGCGATCCGGCTAGTGATCTCGGCCGCGAACCCGACCCGGTCCACCGCCAGCGCGCCGCCCGCCGGCAGCCGGTGCCGATCCGCGCTCTCCAGCACGATCGAGCCCGCGCGGCGCATCTCCTCGTGCAGCAAGCCGACGGCGTTGTTCATGAAATCGTCGGAGCGCAGCGAATTGGAACAGACGAGTTCGGCCAGATCGCCGGTCTGGTGGGCTTCGGTCGGGCGCTTGGGCCGCATTTCATGGAGCCGAACGGCGATACCTGACTTGGCCAATTGCCAGGCGGCCTCCGAGCCGGCAAGGCCGCCGCCGATGATGTGAACGGGCCGTCCACGTTGTTCAGCGCTCATCAGGCTGGCTTACCGACGCAAGGGGCCGGCGGCAAGGGATGTTTCGGATTTGGCGAAAATGCGGTCGGGATGCCTGGAATTGCTTTAAGCGCCGGGGTTTGATAGCAAGAGCTCACAGAATGCGGCAGGATGGACTTTCCGGGGGATTTGAGCAATGATTCAACATCTTGCTTCGAATCTAAGGCAAACGAATGCCCGTCGAGCGATTGAATCCGGCCAGCGCGCCGCCGCCCTTCAGCCGGTATTCCCAGGCCGTGCTTGCCCCCGGCGGCTATCGGTGGTTGCACATTTCAGGGCAGGTCGGCTGCGACCAGGAACAACGGATTGCCGATGGTTTCGAGGCGCAGGCGCGGTTGGCCTGGGCCAATCTGATCGTCGTCCTCGAATCCGCCGGGTTTTCGCTCCTTGATTTAGTCAAGGTCAATGTTCTATTGACACGTCGCGAGGATGTCGCCGCCTCGCGCAGGATCCGCGACGAAGCGTTGAGGGACGCGGAACCGGCCAGTACCTTGATGATCATTTCCGGCTTGGCCGGACCGGACATGCTGATCGAAGTAGAGGGGGTGGCTGCCCAAGCCGCGACATGACCGACGATTCACAGAAACCCGCCGAAGGCGATAGCCGGCGCGCCGATTTCCGGCGCCGCGTGATCAAGGGCGGCAAGATCGTTTACAACAAACGCCAGACCGTGATCGATTGCTCGATCCGGGATCTCACCCCTGGCGGTGCCAAGCTGACCACCATGAGCCCGCAATCCCTGCCCAGGAACTTCCAGCTGGAATTCATGGACGGCAATGTGCGCAGCTGCGAATTGCGCTGGGGCCAGGGTATGGTCTTCGGGGTCAAATTCCTCGATCCCTAGTGGTCCGATTCTGTGAGACGCGTACCCTTGAAAGGTACGCGTCTCACAGGTGAATCGGCCCACAGAACCAACTATGCCAGTGGTATTCAGCTACCGGCAGATGAATCCGCCGTGGGATTCATTTGTCGGAACCACACCACCAGAACTAGACCACTTGCTCGATCCCCTCGGCGGCGAGCATGCGCGCATAGGGCGGCAGGGCGACGATGGTCGCCACCAATTGCCGCGGATTGAGATGCGTGATCGCCGGCTGGGCCATCTTTCGGGTCCAGCGCGCGAGCATCGCCAGATAGATGTCGCAGACATAGGGATCGGCGCCGCACAAATACGGCCCCTGCGCGACCAGGCGTGAATCCAGGAATTCCCACATGCGATCGAGGCGATCCTGCGCCTTCTGCCTGAGTTGCGCCTGCTTGGCTTCGCCCGCGATGTAGTGATCGGTTTCCCAATACTGCATCAACGCCTCCTGCACGGTGTTGGTGAGATAGGCCATCCATTGCAGGAAGGGACCGCGCTGCGGGCTGTCAAGCGGGGGCGCCAGCCGGGCCTCCGGGTGGCGTTCGGCCAGGAACAGGTAGATCGCCGCCGATTCATGCATCACCTGATCCTTCTCGTGGACCAGCGTCGGCACCCGCGCATGGGGATTGAGCCGCGGATAATCGGGCTCAAGCTGTCCGCCATGATCGAGATCGACCTTGACCAGTTCGAACTCGGCGCCGATTTCCTCGAGTGCTGCGTGCGGGGCCATGTTGGCGCCCCCGGGTGACCAATACAGGCGGTACATGCGTGGCCCCTCTCCCATGGCAATTATGCCCGCGCCGTCTTGCGCGGTCGTCGGAGCACGAGGTGGGACGCGAGATACCGCCCGGTATAGCTCGCCGGATTGTCGGCGACCGCTTCCGGCGTGCCGGTCGCGATCACCCGCCCGCCCTTGTCGCCGCCCTCTGGACCCAGATCGATGATCCAATCGGCGGTCTTGATCACTTCCAGATTGTGCTCGATTACCACCACGGTGTTCCCCTGGCTCACCAATTCGTGCAGCACCTCGAGGAGCTTCCGCACATCCTCGAAATGCAGGCCCGTCGTGGGTTCGTCCAATATATAGAGTGTGCGCCCCGTCGCCCGCCTGGCCAATTCCTTGGCCAGCTTCACGCGCTGCGCCTCGCCCCCGGAAAGCGTGGTCGCCGCCTGGCCGACATGGATATAGCCTAGTCCCACGCGCTCCAGCATCGCCAGTTTTTCGCGGATCGCCGGCACCGCCTTGAAGAAGATGACCGCTTCCTCGACTGTCATCTCCAGGATTGCGGCGATCGATTTGCCCTTGAAGGCGATTTCCAGGGTCTCGCGGTTGTAGCGCTTGCCCTTGCACTGGTCGCATTGGACATAGACGTCGGGCAGGAAATGCATCTCGATCTTGATGACGCCGTCGCCCTGGCAAGTTTCACAGCGGCCGCCCTTGACGTTGAACGAGAATCGCCCGGCCTTGTAGCCGCGCGCCTTGGCCTCGGGTAGTCCGGAAAACCAGTCGCGAATCGGGGTGAAGGCGCCGGTATAGGTCGCCGGGTTGGAGCGCGGCGTGCGCCCGATCGGCGATTGGTCGATGTCGATGACCTTGTCCAGGAATTCCACGCCGTCGATGCCGTCATGATCGCCCGGGTGCAGCCGCGCGTCGTGCAGCCGCCTGGCGAGCGCGTTATAGAGCGTCTCGATGATGAGGGTCGATTTGCCGCCGCCCGACACCCCGGTCACGCAGGTGAAGGTCGCCAAGGGGATGGCCACGCTTACATTCTTCAGATTGTTGGCACGCGCTCCCCGGATCGTGACCTTGGCCTCGCGTGATGCACCCTTGCGCCGTTCCACGGGCACCGGGATCTCCCGCCTGCCACTCAGATATTGCGCGGTCAGACCGTCGCCGCGAAGAACCTGGTCCGGTCGTCCCTTGTCCACCACCTCGCCGCCGTGGATTCCCGCCGCCGGGCCCATGTCGATCAGGTAATCGGCGTTGCGGATCGCGTCCTCGTCGTGTTCGACCACCAGGACCGTATTGCCCAGATCGCGCAGCCGCTTCAGCGTCGCCAGCAGCCGCGCGTTGTCGCGCTGGTGGAGGCCGATCGAGGGCTCGTCCAGCACATAGAGCACGCCGGTCAATCCCGACCCGATTTGGGAAGCAAGTCTGATGCGCTGGCTTTCGCCCCCCGACAAGGTGGCCGAGGCCCGGCTTAGCGTCAGATATTCCAGGCCGACGCTGTTCAAGAATCCGAGCCGCTCGTTGATCTCCTTCAGGATGCGCTGGGCGATGTCGCGATGCTTGGGCGACAGTTTCGCCGGCAGCGCGCCAAACCACTGGCCGGCCTGGGAGATGGATAAATCGGTCAATTGCGCGATGTTGAGGCCGCCGATCCTGACCGCGAGCGCTTCGGGTTTCAGCCGCTGGCCCTGGCAGGTTTCGCAAGGCGCGCTCGATTGGTAGCGCCCCAGTTCCTCGCGCACCCAGGCGGAATCGGTCTCGCGGAACCGGCGCTCCATGTTGGTGATGACGCCCTCGAAGGGCTTGGTGGTCTTGTAGCCGCGCAATCCGTCGTCGAAATTCATGGTCACGGCTTCCTCGCCGGAACCATGCAGGATCACGTCGCGCATTCTTTTGTGCAAATCGCGCCAGGGGACGGTCAGGCTGAACTTGAAATGCCGCCCCAGGCTCTCCAGGGCCTGGATGTAGTATTGCGAGGTGGAATTGGCCCAGGGCGCCACCGCGCCTTCGCGCACGGTCTTGCGCTCGTCCGGGATCACCAGTTCGGAGTCGAAATACAACTGGTTGCCCAATCCGTCGCAGGCCGGGCAGGCGCCGAAGGGATTGTTGAAGGAAAACAGCCTTGGCTCGATCTCGTCGATGGTGAAGCCCGAGACCGGACAGGCGAAGCGCGATGAGAGCATGATCCGCTCGCCCTCCTTGTCCACCAGATCGACGAAGAGCAGCCCATCGGCCAATTCCAGCGCGGTCTCGATTGAGCCGGCAAGCCTGGTCTGGAGGCCGGCGCGCTGGACCAGCCGGTCCACCACCACCTCGATGTCGTGCTTGAATTTCTTGTTGAGCGGAGGAACCTCGCCGAGGTCGTGGAGCTTGCCATCGATCCGCACGCGCTGGAACCCGCGCTTCCGGAGGTCGGCCATTTCCTTCTTGTATTCGCCTTTGCGCCCGCGCGCGATCGGGGCCAGCAAATGAAGCCGCGTGCCCTCGGGCACACCCATGATCCGATCGACCATTTGGCTGACACTCTGGCTTTCGATGGGTAACCCGGTCGCCGGCGAATAGGGAATCCCGATCCGGGCGAACAACAGGCGCAAATAGTCGTAGATCTCGGTCACCGTGCCCACGGTCGAGCGCGGATTCTTCGAGGTCGTCTTCTGCTCGATCGAGATGGCCGGCGACAGACCCTCGATCGAATCCACCTCGGGTTTTTGCATCAATTCCAGGAATTGCCGCGCATAGGCCGAGAGCGATTCGACGTAGCGGCGCTGGCCCTCGGCGTAGATGGTGTCGAAGGCGAGCGAGGATTTGCCGGAACCGCTGAGCCCGGTGATCACCACCAGCGCCTGGCGCGGCATGTCGACGTCGATGTTCTTCAGATTGTGCTCGCGCGCGCCCCGGACCGAAATGGCCCCATGCGCCCACAACGCGGTTTCGTCGCCTGGCCTGACCATTTTCCATACGTTCCCGGATAGGCTGAATTGGCTAGCGCGGATTCATGCGCCCTGTAAAGCCCGTGATCAATGCGAGACCCCTTTTCACGGCCTGGCGAAGGGTGTTAAGTGTCGCCAGACTGCGGCCAATGGGAACGCGGCCGGCGCAATATCGTCGAAACAGGGGCGGCAACGATGGCAGGCAGTGTCAACAAGGTCATATTGATCGGCAATCTGGGGCGAGATCCGGAAATCCGCTCGACCCAGGATGGAACCCGCGTCGGCAATCTTTCGCTGGCGACCTCGGAAACGTGGCGCGACCGCACTTCCGGCGAACGGCGCGAGCGCACCGAATGGCATCGTGTGGTGGTGTTCAACGACCGCCTGGTCGATGTCTGCGAGAAGTACCTGAAGAAGGGCTCGAAAATCTACATCGAGGGCCAGTTGCAGACCCGCAAATGGACCGACCAATCGGGCCAGGAGCGCTACACGGCCGAAATCGTGCTGCAGAAATACCGCGGCGAGATCACCATGCTGGACGCTCGCGGCGCCGGGGCCGGTGGCGGGGCCGCCGGTGATACCGATGCACCGTCGGAGGCAGGCGCTTCAGGCGGCCAAGGCGCGGGCGGTGGTGGCGGTGCCGGCGGCGGTGCTCAGCGCTCCGGCGGCGATCTGGACGACGATATTCCGTTCTAGGCCGCGTATCCTCCCTCGCCATCCGTTCTCCTTCGAAATTGCGCGGTGACGGCGCTTCCGCGATGCAAGAAAAACTCGGAACATGCGCGATCGAGGCGGCGTCGGCGCCCCTTCGCGCCAGGCCTTCCAACTATCCCGAGCCTTTCTTTTCGCGCATGGCGGGCCGCGAGAAGCGTCCGCTTGGCGATCTCTTTGGGTTGAAGAATTTCGGCGTCAACCTGACGCGGCTGGCGCCTGGTGGCGAATCGGCGCTCCTCCATCGCCACAGCAAGCAGGACGAATTCATCTATGTCTTGCAGGGTATCCCCACCCTCGTCACCGAGGATGGCGAAGAGATTTTGCGCCCGGGCATGTGCGCGGGGTTCGCCGCCGGCGGCAAGGCCCATCAGCTCGTCAACCGGACGCGCCAAGACGTCATTTATCTTGAAATCGGCGATCGCACTCCCGGCGACGAGAGCTTCTATCCCTCGGACGACATCCAGGCGACGCTCGGCCCCGACGGAAACTGGATGTTCTCGCACAAGGACGGCACGCCGTATTGAAGGTCCGAAGGCTAGGGTGGCCGGCCCCCTCTCGGGCCGGGCTCGCCAGGCCCCTCGATCGGCGCCCCGAGGACCCGAATCGGCGAGTGCCTGGACGAGATGTAGGGCCAGGGACGCGACCCCCGGCGCGAGCCCACAGGCCGGCAGCCAACACATTGATCTAGCAATGGAAAATAAGAGTTTCCGAATGTTGTGGCGGGGCCGCGAATCTGATACCTAAAAGCGCTCCGGACAACTCCATGTCCCTACCCAAGTCTTGCCCCGCCGCGATCATCGGATCACCGTGAACGACATTCCAACGAGCCCGCGCTTCGATATCGTCCCGGTCACCATCGAAGAGGAGATGAAGCGCTCCTACCTCGATTACGCGATGAGCGTGATCGTCAGCCGCGCGCTCCCCGATGTGCGCGACGGCTTGAAGCCGGTGCACCGGCGCATTCTCTACGGCATGTCGGAAATGGGGCTTGCCTCCAATCGCAAGCATCGCAAGGCCGCGGGCGCGGTCGGCGACGTGATGGGCAGCTATCATCCCCATGGCGGCGACGCGATCTACGATGCCATGGTGCGAATGGCGCAGGATTTCTCGTTGCGCCTGATGCTGGTCGACGGCCAGGGGAATTTCGGGTCCCTGGACGGCGACCCGCCGGCGGCGATGCGCTACACCGAGGTGCGCCTGACCCGCGCCGCCGAGGCGATGCTGGACGACATCGACAAGGCGACCGTCGACTTCCAGCCCAATTACGAAGGCAACAAGCGCGAGCCCACCGTGCTGCCCGCGCGCTTCCCCAATCTCCTGGTCAACGGCGCCGGCGGGATCGCGGTCGGCATGGCCACCAACATCCCGACCCACAATCTGGGCGAAGTGATCGACGCCTGCTGCGCCTATCTCGACGACCCGGAGATCACCATCGATCGGCTGATGGTCCATGTGCCCGGCCCGGACTTCCCGACCGGCGGCCTGATCCTCGGGCGCGCCGGCATCCGCGAGGCCTATCACACCGGCCGCGGCTCCATCGCCATGCGCGGGCGTACCGCGATCGAAGTCATTCGCAAGGATCGCGAGGCGATCGTCGTCACCGAGATCCCCTACCAGGTGAACAAGGCCAGGATGATCGAGCGTATCGCCGAACTGGTACGCGACAAGCAGATCGAGGGCATCGCCGATCTCCGCGACGAGAGCGACCGCGATGGTGTGCGCGTGGTGATCGAGCTGAAGCGCGATGCCTTGGCCGAATTGGTCCTGAACCAGCTTTATCGCTTCACGCCGCTGCAATTGAGTTTCGGCGTCAACATGCTGGCGCTCCGCGCCGGCCGGCCGGAACTGATGAATCTGAGGGACGTGATCGGGGCCTTCGTCGCGTTCCGCGAAACCGTGATCACGCGGCGCACCACCTTTCTCTTGGCGGAAACGCGCGACCGCGCCCATGTCCTGGTGGGCCTGGCGATCGCGGTCGCCAACATCGACGCGGTGATCGAGATCATCCGGCGGGCGCCCGATCCACAAGCGGCGCGCGAGCACTTGCTGGCCCGGGTTTGGCCGGTCGGCGATGTGTTGTCGCTGGTGCGCCTGATCGACGACCCGGCCTTTCCCATCGAGTCCGAGGACGCGCCCTATCGCCTTTCCGAGGCGCAGGCCAGGGCGATTCTGGATCTGCGCCTGCAGCGCCTGACCGGGCTGGAGCGCGACAAGATCACCGCGGAAATGAAGGAACTGGCGGCGCGGATCGTCGATTTCCTGGGCATACTGGATTCGCGGTCGCGGCGCCTCGCCATCCTGCGCGCCGAAATGATCGAGGTGAAGCAGCAATTCGATTCGCCGCGCCGGACCACTATCGAGACGGTGGAATTCGAGCAGACCGCCGAGGATTTGATCCAGCGCGAGGAAATGGTGGTGACCGTGACCCATGGCGGCTACATCAAGCGGGTACCGCTCTCGACCTATCGCGCGCAACGGCGCGGCGGCAAGGGCCGCAGCGGCATGGCCACGCGCGAGGAGGATTTCGTCAATCGCGTGTTCGTCGCCGACACCCACACCCCGGTCCTGTATTTCTCGACCCGCGGCATGGTCTACAAGTCGAAGGTCTACCGGCTTCCGCTGGGCAATCCGCAGGCGCGCGGCAAGGCCCTGGTCAATCTGCTGCCGGTGGAGGAGGGCGAGACCATTTCGACGGTCCTGCCCTTGCCCGAGAACGAGGCCGCGAGGTCGGAACGCCAGGTCATGTTCGCCACCGCCAGCGGCAATGTTCGGCGCAACGAATTGTCGGATTTCGCCGACGTGAAGGCCAACGGCAAGATCGCCATGAAATTGGAGCAGGGCGATCGGCTGATCGGCGTTTCGCTGTGCGACGAGCAAGAGGACGTGCTGCTGGCCGCCATGAGCGGCAAGGCGATCCGGTTCCCCGTCACCGACGTGCGGGTCTTCGCCGGTCGCGATTCGGTTGGCGTGCGCGGCATCCGGCTCGAAGACGGCGACAAATTGGTCTCGATGTCGATGCTCCGCCACGTCGAGGCTTCGGTCGAGGAACGCGAGGCCTATCTTCGTTTCGCCAATGCCAAGCGGCGCCAGGCCGGCGAGGAGGCGGAGAGCGAGGAGCCCGCCGAGGTCCCGATGATCGATCTATCGCCGGATCGGCTGGCGGGTTTGGAGGCGGCGGAGGAATTCCTGCTCACGGTCACCGCGAAGGGCTATGGCAAGCGAACCTCGACCTACGAATATCGTGTCACCGGGCGGGGCGGGCAGGGCGTCGCCAATATCGAGACTTCGGCCCGCAACGGGGCGGTCGTGGCGTCCTTTCCGGTCACCGATTCCGATCAGATCATGCTGGTCACCGATGGCGGGCAATTGATACGTTGCCCGGTGCACGACATAAGGATCGCGCGGCGCCAGACCCAGGGCGTCACCATCTTCAAGGTGGCCGAGGACGAGAAAGTGGTCGCCGTCGCCCATATGCGGGATTTCGGCGAGGATGGCGGGGAAGCGAATGGCGCGCCGGAAGGCGATGCGAGCGGCCTGGGCGATCAGCCCGGCGCCTAGTGTCCCGATTCTGAAATTCGCCAGACCACCCGGCGACACCCGAGCGAATTTCAGAATCGACAGGACACTAGCAACTTATTGAGTCTAGTGTCGTATTCGGTTTCGAAGTTCGCTTGGCGCTTCCGGCCGCGTGATCTGGCGAACTTTAAAAACCACGACACTAGTGTTGTGGTACCAATGCTTGATTCCCAATCAATCCCGTTGGAACCACGACACATGCCATTCGTGTTTGCCAGGGTTCCGGAGCGAATTGTCCCTGGAGCGGAATGTCGGTTGCGGAAAACGAGATAGGCGGGGAAGCGGGGACAGGGCATGGCTGGAACGCGCATCGGCGTCTATCCCGGGACCTTCGATCCAGTGACCAACGGTCACATGGATATCGTGCGCCGGGCGATGGTGCTGGTGGACAAGCTGGTGATCGCCATTTCGATCAACCCCGGCAAGGGGCCATTGCTGGCGTTGGAGGATCGCGTGCGCCTGCTTCGCGAGGAGATATCGGATGCCAATTCAGGGCTGGTGGCGGGCGACATCGATGTCGTACCCTTCGATTCCCTGCTCATGCATTTCGTCGAGAAACAGGGCGCGCGGGTCATCATCCGCGGTTTGCGGGCGGTCTCCGATTTCGAGTACGAGTTCCAGATGGCCGGTATGAACGCACGACTCGACCCCCGGATCGAGACCGTTTTCCTCATGGCCTCCGAGCGCAACCAATTCATTTCCTCCCGCTTTGTCAAGGAGATCGGGCGCCTGGGGGGAGACATCGGCCAGTTCGTATCGCCCCGGGTGGCGCGGCGGCTGGCGCTGGCGTTCGCGGCGGAACGGGGGTGATCGACAAGGCGCCAATGCCAGTCTTCGAAAAAGCGTGATCCATGAAATGCTCCCACGATTCTATGAAAGTCGGGTCCCATGGTACCAAATAAGAGCACCCGCCGGCCTGTCCTGGTGGGGTCATATCGGTGATTCAGCCATCCCTGGGAGTCCGTCCGGAGACTTTATGAGGGGTTACAGAGTTTCCGCAGCATGAGGCGGATGGATGCGAGCTTGAGGAAGGCAAGCGCGTTGCGGTTGAGGCATTCCCAGTCCTTGGCCAATCGGCGGCAGCGATTGAGCCAGGCGATGGTGCGCTCGACGATCCAACGCTTCGGCTGAACGACGAAGCCCTTGACCCGGTCGGATCGTTTGACGATCTCGGTTTCGAGATGCGGGAGGATGCTGGCCAGGGCGCCGTGAAAGATCGGGCCTTCATAGGCGCTGTCGGCGAACAGTTTTCCAAGAAAGGGAAACAGGCCGAACAAGGTCGCAAGCAACGCGAGGCCGCCGTCGCGATCCTGAACGTCGGCGGCGGTGACGATGCCGTGCAGCAGCAAGCCTTGCGTATCGACCAGAACATGCCGCTTCTTGCCCTTGATCAGCTTGCCCGCGTCGAAGCCGTGCGGATCGATGCAAGCCCCCCTTTTTCGGCGCTTTTCACGCTCTGGCTGTC
>CAZIUB010000044.1:0-72930 GCA_964542425.1 uncultured Rhodospirillaceae bacterium
GCGTATCACTCCTTTGCTGGAGAAGTGGAGGCGTCGAACACCCCCACGATACGCCGCCTTACCCTCTCACGCCGTCACCAACTTCCGCGCATAGCTCCCTGGCCGCGTGATCTGGCGAACTTTAAAAACCACGACACTAGCTTTCCCTAACCCCGCATTCAAGCCGCCATGACCCTCGTTGCCATTTCCCCACCAACCTTCGATGTCGCCATCGAGCTTGCCTATGCCACGCCAAACAATGTTGCCGGCCGCGCCATCTATCGCGGCGATTCCGGGGCCTATTTGCATGCAATGGCGGCGGATCGCTTGGCGCGCGCCATCGCGATCGCCAAGCCCTTGGGCTTGCGGTTCAAGGTGTTCGACGCCTATCGGCCGATCGAGGCGCAATGGGCGTTGTGGAACGCCGATCCCAATCCGGAATTTCTGGCCGATCCCAGCAAGGGCGGGCCGCACAACCGGGGCGTGGCTGTCGATCTGACGCTGATCGATGCCGAGAACCGGGAGCTCGACATGGGAACCGGCTTCGATTCCTTCACCGAGCTTTCCCATCATGGCCGCGCCGACGTGACTGTGGCGGCGCAGCGCAACCGGCTGCTGCTGATGGGAATCATGACCAGTGCCGGCTGGGATTTCTACCGGAACGAATGGTGGCACTATCAGTTGTTCAAGGCGCGCGACTATCCCATCATCGACCAGGCCATGTTACCGCGGCCGATGGTTCTCTGATCTCCGATTCTAGAGAATCCGGCAGGCTTCGTCGAATTCCAGGCGCGGATTGCGCGGGAGAAGCGCTGCCGAATCGCCGTGGCCCAGATTGCACAAGAAGTTGGACCGCCACGATGTGCCGGCGAAGAATTTGGCATCCACCGTGGCGTTGTCGAACCCCGACATCGGCCCGCAATCGAGACCGAGCGCTCGTGCCGCCAGCATGAAATACGCCGCCTGCAAGCTCGCATTGCGCAATGCCGTTTCGGCGATCGTCTTGGGCTTGCCGGCGAACCACGACCTTGCTTCGGGATCATGGAACATACGCGGCAGGTTTTCATAAAATTCCATGTCCATGGCGAAGATCGCGGTCGCCGGCGCCGCCATGGTCTTGTCGCGGTTGCCTTCCATGAGCGCTGGTCGGAGCCTTGCCTTGGCCTCGGGCGAGCGCACGAAGACGACGCGCATCGGCTGGGAATTCGCGGTGGTCGGGCCCATCTTCGCCAGATCGTAGGCTTGGCGCAGCAACGCGTCAGGTAAGCGGCGATCCTGCCATTTGACGTGGGTGCGCGCGCTTCGGAACAGGCGATCCAGGCCGGCATCGTCCAGGGCATTCATGTCGAAACCCCTATCGTCGGGTTGACCGAAAAAAAGGGGCGGGAAACGCCCCGCCCTGGAACCTATCTAGTATCCCGTTCAGACCGGTCGAACCTCGACCACCTCCGGAACATAGTGACGCAGCATGTTCTCGATCCCCATCTTCAAGGTTGCCGTGGAGGATGGACAGCCGGAGCACGAACCCTGCATGTGCAAATACACGATTCCCTCTTCGAAGGAATGGAAGATGATGTCGCCGCCATCCTGGGCCACCGCCGGGCGAACCCTGGTTTCCAGCAACTCCTTGATCTGGGCGACGATCTCGTCATCCTCGACAGCGTCGGTGCCCGCTGCCGGCGCCGGATCGCCCACATAGGCCGGCCGATCGGCCAGGAAATGCTCCATGACCACGCCCAAAATCCGCGGCTTCAGGACCGCCCATTCGGTTGTCCCGGCCTTGGTCACGGTGATGAAATCCCCGCCCAGGAACACGCGGCTGACGCCCGAGATCAGGAACAGCCGCTCGGCCAAGGGCGAGCGCAGGGCCGCCTCGGCATTACTGAAATCCACTGTCCCGCTTGCCATGACGACGCGCCCCGGCAGAAACTTGAGCGTTGCCGGATTGGGCGTCTCTTCGGTCTGGATGAACATGGTGGGCTCCATTAAGCTCTTGTGCTAGTGCCAACTTTCGAAATAGCGTGATACACGAAACGCTCCGATGCTGCCACGAAAGTCGGGCCGCATGTTACCAAATAGATAGTACCCGCCGGCGTGCATTGGCGGGTCCTGATTGCCAAATCAGCTAGTCTCACGACGGCGGGTATTAGGGAACATGGGCGAAGAGGGGAGCCGCTTCAACCCCTAACATATTAAGGACTTAGCTTACGACGTGGCAAACGATCTTCCCGCGATGACGCTCGCCACCCTGGCGGAGGGACAATGCCTCGCCTGTCCCGCGGTGGATCGGGCCTTGCGCTGGTTGCTGGGTCCGGGGCGTTTGGTGCCGGGAACGCGGGATTTCCTGCAAGGCTTCGTCGGCGAATTGACCGCCGCCGGCTTTCCCTTGCAGCGGCTGTTCATGGCGATGAAGACGCTCCACCCACAGATCGGCGGCGTCTCGTTCATCTGGTCGCGGGAAACCGGCGAGGTCGAAGTCATCACGCGCGAGCGGCGCATTTTCCAATCCGCGATGTATCAGGAATCGCCGATGGAACGCATCTATTCGGGCGCCGCCAGCTTCATCCGGCGCCGGTTGATTGGGGCGCAAGCGATCCTCGATTTCCCGATTCTGTCCGAAATGAAGGAACAGGGCGCCACCGACTACGCGATCTTCGGCATGGACTTCACCGGCAAGCCGTCGGCGGCGATTTCGCTGACTACGGATTACCCGGCCGGGTTCGGCGAAGAACAATTGGACAGCTTTCGGGCCATTCTGCCGATTCTGTCCTTGGTCATGGAATCGCGGGAATGGCAGCGCCGCGCTAAGACCTTGCTCGAGACCTATCTGGGCCGGGACGCCGGAATGCGGGTCCTGGGCGGGCTCATCGAGCGGGGCGAGGGCGTCACCATCGCGGCCGCGATCTGGTATTGCGATCTGCGCGACTTCACCGCCATCAGCAATCGCCTCCCGCGCGACGAGGTGATCGCGCTCCTGAACGATTATTTCGACACCATGACCCGGCCGGTGACGGCCCAGGGCGGCGAGGTCCTGAAATTCATCGGCGACGCGGTGCTCGCCATTTTTCCGATGCACGACGATTTGGATCGCGACGAGAAATGCCGGGTGGCGCTGGTCGCGGCCAAGCAGGCGCTGGAGGGTCTGGGCGATCTCAACGAATTGCGGGCGAGTGCTGGCAAGCCGCCGCTCAAGGTGGGGATCGGGCTCCATGCCGGTTCGGTGACCTACGGCAATATCGGCACGCCCAACAGGCTGGATTTCACCGTCATCGGTCCAGCGGTCAATTTGGCCGCGCGCATCTCTGGTCTCTGCCGCGAACTCGACCAGCCGCTGCTTTCCTCGGGTACCTTCGCCTCGCCGTGTGGCACCAGGCTGGTTTCCATGGGGACGCATGCGTTGCGCGGCTTCGACGAGGCGGTTGAGGTTTTCGGCCTGCCGGAGGAATGACACCTAATCCAGCGTTACCACCACATTGCCCAGGGCCTGGCCTGATTCGACGCGGGCGTGCGCCTCGGCAATTCGTTCCAGGGGGAAAAGCGAATCGATCGGCGGCGCGAGCGCGCCCGAAGCGAGTGCCGCATTGATGTCGCGCATCGCGGCGACCCTCGCCGCTTCCGGCAGGATATAGACCAGCACCAGGCGCAGCGTCACGCCGGCGAACAACATGGGATAAAAGGGCAGCCTGGGCTGGGGCTCCGCCGCCGAGGCATAGGCAGCGATCACGCCGTTGGCGCGCAAGCATTTGAGCGTGGTCTCCAAATTGCCGCCGAACTCGACCTCGATCACCCGATCGACGCCCCTGCCCTGCGTCGCTTCGCGCACGCGGGTGGCCACATCCTCGGTACGATAGTTAATCACGATCTCAGCCCCTGCCGCTTTGGCGAGCGCTGCCTTGGCCGGGCCGCTCGCGGTGGCGATCACGCGCGCCCCACCCCAATGGGCAAGCTGGATCGCGGTATGGCCGACGGCGCCGGCACCCCCGGTCACCAGCACCCATTGCCCTTTGATCGGGCCATCAAAAAAAAGACACGCATGCGCGGTCATGGCCGGAATGCCAAGGCAGGCCCCGGCGGCAAAATCGACACGGCCTGCCAATTCGACCGCCTGGCGCGCGGGCAGCGCGCAGTATTGCGCGGCAGTGCCGAACGGCCTTTGCCATTGGGCATTCCAAAGCCAGACCCGCTCGTCCACGCGTTTGGGATCGACGCCCTCACCTACCGCCTCGATCACGCCGTCGCCGTCGCTGTGCGGCACCACGCGGGGAAAAGCGATCGGGGCGCGCAGACCTTGGCGCGACTTCACATCCGATGGATTGACGCCCGAGGCTCGAATGCGCACCAGCACCTCGCCCGGCCCCGGCTTGGGCCTCTCCATTTCGCCAACGACCAGTACGTCGTCGGGGGCGCCGTTCTTCTCGTACCAGGCTGCTTTCATTGTCTATTCGACGCCATCGATGATGATCAAATTTCCTTCGCTCGCTTTTCGGCGGGGCGGCAGCACGTCCTGGTAGCCGGGCGATCGGTACCAGCCCTCGGCCCGTTCACGGGACGGGAACTCGAGCACGATGGTGCGCTGATAGGGCCAGTTCCCTTCGAGCGTGGTCAGGTGCCCCGCGCGAACCAGGAATCTGCCGCCGAACGCCTCGACGGTCGCCATCACTTTGGCGCGATACCGGTCGTAAAGCCCCTGGTCGCGGACATTCACCAGCGCGATGACATAGGCCTTCATCTCACACCCCTTGCATCAATCGAGGAAACGGGCTTCTCCGGTTTCGCCCAGATAGAAGATGAGATCGATGTCGGGGATCTCGATTCCCTCGCGCATCAGAACGGCGGTGATCTGGCCACGGTGATGGGTCTGGTGGTTGAACATGCCCGCCAGCAAGTCCCAGATCCTGGCTTGCATCCGATGATCGCGCGCAATCGTACAGTAGGTGAGGTGCTCCTGCAATCGCTCCTCGGAAAGATCGTCCATCAGCCGTATGAGGTCGGAATCCTCCTGTTCGCGCGCCCGGCGCAACTGGTCGAAATCGTCGTGCAGCATCTGTTCGAGCGACTGAACGCCGCGATCGATGCCCATCACGCGCCCGGTCCACAGCCGGTCGACCACCAGCAGGTGATTGAGCGTGGCATGTACCGAGCCGAAGAACAGGCCGCAATCCGCGCGATACTTGTCCGGGCTCAATTGCCCGACGCAATCATAGACATGGTTGTTCACCCAGCGGCTGAACCGAGCCAGCAACGGAAAGTGGCGCATTTCCGTCATCTCCCTCGCGATCGAAATCCCCGCCGCCGATCATAGGACAGACGGCTCGCCAGATGCACGTTCATCGTTTGGTGGGAGCGCGGCTGCGCTGCAGCATGATCTGGGCCAGGCACAACATGGTCAGCGAGAACACCATGACGGCGGTGCCGATGGCGTTGATCTCCGGCGTGACGCCGCGCCGGATCGAGGAGAAGACATAGATCGGCAGCGTGTTCTTGGACCCGGCGACGAAGAAGGCGACCACGAAATCGTCGAAACTGAAGGTGAAGGACAGCAGGAAGGCGGCGAGGATCCCGGGTGCGAGCTGGGGCAGCGTCACCTGCCGGAAAGTGGCCCAGGGGTCGGCGTAAAGGTCCATTGAGGCCTCGATCAGGCTGCGGTCCATGCCGGCGAAGCGCGCGCGCACGATGACGATGACCAAGGCCATCGAGAACAGGGTATGCGCGGCGATGATCGAGCCATAACCCATGGCAAGGCGCGGCGGTTCGGCGCTTGGCCACAGCGCGGTCATGACCGCGTTGATCGCATCGAAGGTCGTGACCAGGGCGATCAGCGTGGCGATGCCGATGACGATGCCGGGAACCATGATCGCGATATAGGTGAGCGCATCGAAAGTGGTTCGCACCCAGCCCCGAACGTTCTGCAGGGCAAGAGCGGCCATGGTGCCCATGATCGCGGCCAGGATCGAGGAGACGAAGGCCACGATCAAGCTGGTCTGGAGCGCGTCCAGCATCAATTCGTTGCCCAGGAGCTTGCCATACCAATGCAGCGAGAACCCGCGAAAATCCGCGGCAGAGGTGCCGGAATTGAAGCTGAACAACACGATGAGCAGGATCGGCGAATAGAGGAAGAGATAGACGAACCAGGCATAGGCGCGGAACATGCCTAGTACCCGCCCTCGCCGACGGCCGATTCAGAAACATGTGTCCGCGGGTACATTCCGGCGGGTACGATCATTTGCCGACATGCGCCAACTTTCGGCGAAGCATCAGGGCGTTTCCCAGGGCGTTTCCCAGGGCGTTTCATGGGTCGCGCACTTGCGAAAATTGGCACGGGTTCCTCCCTCAGATCAGCGAGGAATCGCGGCCGTAATTGCCGCCGCGGGTGAATTTGAGATAGCTGCCGACGATCACCAGCATGATCGCGACCAGCGCCATGGCGACGGCCGAACCGAACGGCCAGTTCAGGGATTGCAGGAACAGATCGACGAGCGCGTTGCCGATGAAGAAGACCTTGCCGCCGCCCAGCATCTGCGGGATCAGGTATTCGCCCATCAGCAGGATGAAGACCAGCATGCACCCGGTCACCACGCCTGGGGCCGAAAGCGGCAAGGTCACCTGGCGGAAGGTGGCCCATGGATCGGCATAGAGATCGGTCGACGCCTCCAGGAGCCGCTTGTCCAGCTTCTCCAGGCTGACATAGATCGGAAACACCATCAGCGGCAGATAGGCATAGACGATGCCGGTCAGGACCGCGAAGGGCGTGTTGATCAGACGCACATCGGAAAAGCCAAGCAGGTCCAGGATGGCCGGGATGCCGCGCCCGCCCAGGATGAAGATCCAGGCATAGGTGCGAATGAGGAAACTGGTCCAGAACGGCACGATGACCAGGATGAGAAGCGCCAGACGCCATTTCGGCCCGGTCTTGACCGCCAGGAAATACGCCAGCGGATAGCCGGCCAGGAGGCAAATGAGGGTCCCCAAGGGCGCAAGCGTGAGTGTGTTCTTGAACGCCGTCCATCGGGCCGGGAGATTGGCGTAATTGGCCAGCGTCAAGCCAGCCTGATAGCCCCCAAACGGTGCCCGCTCGCCCACGCTGTAGACGACGACGACCAGGAGCGGCAGCACCAGCAGGAAAAAGTACCACAACGCGCTCGGCGTCAGCAGCAGAGAGGTCAACCACCGGCCGGAGAGCCTGGCGGCCCCAGTGCCAACTTTCGAAAATGCTTGATCCATGAATCGTACCAGTCGTTGCACGAAAGTTGGCGCATTCCACGCTTTGACAGTGCCCGCCGATGTGCGGCTTCCGGGGACATTTGGCTCGAATCAACCGGTCCCGCGGGCGGCGGGTAGAGGGTGGGTTTGGGCGTGCTGGTCACGTGCAAGGCCGCACGGAACCCAACCCCGCCTACCATGGAAGGCGGAGATGGGTGCCTTGCGATGCCCCGGCTCAGGCCGACTTGAACCGGGCCATGATCTCGGCCCGCACCGGATTGGTGAGCGTGGCCGCGGCACCAAATTCGAGCGCCGTCAATAGCTCGGCCGCGGGATACATGACCGGATCGTTGACGATTTCGGGTGGCAGCAGGGCGATCACCCGCTTGTCGGCAACCGGAAAGCCGTGGAACATCACCTCGTCGCGGTTCACTTCCGGGTTGAGCAGGAAGTTGATCAGCGCGTAGCCGGCGGCGCGGTTGGGCCCGCCCTTGCAGATGGTATAGAAGTCGGACCAGATCTCGCCGCCTTCCTTGCCCAGGATGTATTGGAAATCCGCCGAGTTCTTCTGCAATTGCTTGGCATCGCCATTCCAGCAGATCGACATCCACGCGTCGCCGTTCAGGAGCGAGGGCTTGTAATCGCTGTTGATGCCGAACAGATGCGACTTGGATTCCAGTAGCAACTTCTCGGCACTGGCCAGTTCACCATCGTCGTTCGAGTTGAAGGAATGGCCGAAATACTTGAGCGCGTTGCCGATGGTGGTGAGCTGGTAATCGTGCACCATGGCCCGGTTGGAATACTTATCCGACCGCGCCAAGTCCCAGAATTCCTTCCAGGTGGTCGGCCCTTCGGTCACCTTGGTCTTGTTGATGACATAGCCGGTGGTGCCCCAATCCTTGTGCACGGCATAGACCTGGCCGCCGATGGTGCCGGGCTCGGTGAACTTGACGTCGGTATAGGCGCCGGGGTCGAAATTGGGCATCAGCGCGGTATCCATGGCCTCGATCAGATCTTCGCTGACATAGGGCTCGATGGTGTAATTGGTCGGCACCAGGACGTCCCAGCCGGTGCCGCCCGCCTTCAATTTGGCGAACATTTCCTCGTTCGAGCCGAACACCGTGATGCTGACCTTGACCCCGGTCTCGGCGGTGAACTTCTCGAAATTCTTGGGTTCATGATAATCGGGCCAGGTCGTGAGGTTGACCTGGTCGCCCAGATCCTGGGCGTGGGCCGCCCGCGGCCGAATGAGTTCCGGCATCGCGGCGGCGAGCATCGCGGTGGCGGTTCCCAGGCCGGTCACGCCCAGGAAATGCCGCCTTGAAATCGAGCCCCGCTGGTAGCGGCGCAGTTGCTTGATGAATTCCTTGCGGTCCATGGCTTGTCTCCCATTTGCACGCGACGGGTTCATGGGTTGCGTTCGAACCGGGATCGCCCGTCGCGACCGCCCCGATTGCATTTGCTCCGCTAGTGTTCCGTAAGCGGCATTCTGCTTCCGGAATATTGCCCCGGAACACTAGAAAACTCAATGGTATGTGTCGTGTTTCCAACGGTATTGATTGGGAATCAAGTGTTGGACCCACAACACCAGCGCCTCCTGGCGCCGGCAATCGTCACACCTCGCGAAGTGCCAAGGCCTGTTCCGAACGCCAGCCGATTTCGACCGCGTCGCCGGGAACGAGTTCGGTGGCCAGCGCCGAGGATTTCGGCATGCGTGCCAGCACATCGCCAAAATCCTCGGCCGCCAGGCTGAACTCGCTGTGATCGCCAAGATAGATGCGGTTCCTGACAATCGCCTTCCGGCGGACCGAGAGATCTCCGGGTGCCCTGCCCTCGCGCCACAAACCGACCACTTCGGGGCGGACCACGATGACACCGGTTTCGCCCGCCGCCAGTGCCGGCGCCTTGGAATTGACCGGCGCCGAAAGCCGCGTCCCGCCGGCGATCTCGATCTCGGCCCCGCCCGCCGCGATATTGATCACCCGGCCGGTGAAGAAATTGGATTCGCCGACGAAATCGGCGACGTAACGGCTGGCCGGTGCGTCATAGAGTTCCTGGGGCGTGCCCGATTGCACGATCCGCCCCTCGCGCATGACGGCGATGGTGTCGGACATCGACAGCGCCTCCTCCTGATCGTGGGTGACCAGGATAAAGGTGATTCCGACATCGCGCTGCAGGTTCTGCAATTCGATCTGCATGTCGCGCCGCAGCTTGCGGTCGAGCGCCGCCAGCGGCTCGTCCAGCAACAAGACCGTCGGCCGGTTGATGAGCGCGCGGGCGAGCGCCACGCGCTGCTGCTGGCCCCCGGATAGTTCCCAGGACCTTCGTGCGTCCATCCCGGGCAGGCGCACCAGTTCCAGCGCCTCGGCGATGCGGCGCTCGATCTCGCCCCGTTCCATCCTTGGCCGGCGCTGGCGCAGGCCATATCCGACATTCTGCGCCACGTTCATGTGCGGAAACAACGCGTAATGCTGGAACACCATGTTGGCGGGGCGCTGGTAGGCGGGGATGCCGACCATTGATTGTCCGGCGATCTCGACCTCGCCCTCGTCCGGCTGTTCGAAGCCCGCGATCAAGCGCAGGGTTGTGGTCTTGCCGCAGCCGGATGGCCCCAGGAATGAATGGAACGCGCCCTTCCCGATCTCGAAGGAGACGCCATCGACCGCAAGCACCTCGCCGAAGCGCTTGCCGACCGAGCGAAAACGGATATCCGGGTCGAGCGCGACAATTGCTGGATTGGACTCGGATTGCGACAACTTGTTGAAGCTCCCTGAAGGCCGCATCACGCGGCCAATGCTCCATCATCTTAGCCCGGCGCCATGATCTGCGGCATTGGTTGATCCATGTATATACCGCCAAAGTGATAGAATCAGCAAAAAATGGCGGAAAGTGGGGTAGGAATGGCATCTCCGGAAGCCGAATGGCATCAGGCCCTGGGCCAGGCCGTGAATGCCCTGGAAATGCCCGAGTTTCCAGCAATCCTGGTGGCCGCCTTGCACCATGTCGCGCTGTTCGATTATTGCGTGATTTTTGGTTACGCGGGTTCGGGCCGGCCCGCCGACCTTTACGACGATTTCGGACCCCGGCGGCGAGACATCTTCGTCAGCGTGTATCAATCGGGACCCTATTTGCTGGACCCCTTCTATCATGCTTCGCGCCAGCGCATCCAAGCCGGTCTCTATCGATTGCGCGAGCTGGCGCCCGATCGATTTTATCAAAGCGAGTATTACCGGTCCTATTACATCCGGACCGGGCTTGCCGAGGAGATAGGTTTTGTGATCCATCCCAATGACGCGGCCACCATCGTCATGTCGCTGATGCGGGCGGGGCATCGAACCCTCTTTGCGACGCGCGAACTCCGCCATCTGCGCGCGGTAGCGCCGGTAATCATCGCCTTGGCTGGGCGTCATTGGCGCGATTTTGCCGAACCCGCGTCGCACGGCGCCCGCCACCCCGATCCGGCGATGCTTCCCAGCTTTGAGCTGCCCGGACAGCCGCGTTTGACCCGGCGCGAGGGCGAAGTGGTGTCGCTGGTGTTGCGTGGCCATTCCTCTGTGGCGATCGCCCAGGAGCTCGGGATCGCCGCCGGTACCGTCAAGATTCACCGCAAGAACATCTACGCCAAGCTCGGCCTTTCCAGCCAGGCGGAGCTGTTTTCGCTGTTCCTGTCCTCGGTCGCGCGGCCGGGGGATTAAGACATCATCGGGCCTTGGGCGGGTGCCGGACCCGCCGGATTTCTACCCGGCCATCGCCCGGAAATTGCGATAAAGAATTCGCGCCGCCCTGACGAAACCATCCATCAACGGTTCCGCCTCCTTGGCCAGGCCCTGCAAGGCGTCGGGCCCGCGGGTCTTGGCCAGCGCCGTTTCGTAGGCGGGAACACTGCCCCAATTGGGGATCGTATCGGGTTCCAATTCGACGTGATATTGCATGCCGATCGCGCGTGGCCCCATCCGCATCGCCTGGCATCCGCAGAGCGCCGATTTCGCCAGCACGATTGCTCCTTCCGGCGGTTGGGCGACCCGTACCGAATGCCATTGCAGACAGATTTGGCGCGAGGGCATTCCGGCCAGAATCGGATCGGCCTTGCCCGCGGGTGTGAGTTCGATCTCCAGGAATCCGACTTCCGGTGGGCGCTGGGGCCCACAGGTCCCGCCAAGGGCATCGGCCAGCAATTGGTGCCCGAGACAGATGCCCATGAACGGGCGTTGCAACTCGCCGACCCAGCGACGGATGGCGCGTTTTTCCGGCACTAGCCAGGGGTGATCATCCACATCCCAGACATCCATCGGGCCGCCCATCACCCAGAGCGCGTCGTAATCCTCCAAGGGCGGGATCGGCTGACCCTCATCCAGCTCGATTGCCTGCCAGGCGATTCCGTCTTCGGCGAGGAAACGCCGAAACACGCCTGGATGTTCACAGGCGATGTGCTGAAAGACCAAGAGACGCACCCTAAACCTTCTCCGTCGATGCATGCCGACGGACAACGAATAGCCGTTGCCGGTTTGAAATCGTCATTCGCGCTCCGCCCGCTGGATTGAATCGATCGGCATGAGGCCGCTGATCTCCAGCACCATTTTCTCCATGAGCGCGCGGGTGAAATCCTCGCGCGTGTTGGCTGGCAGGACGAAGGAACCCGGCCCCCCGATCACTTCCTGCTCGTACATTTCCACCAGCCACGGGCGGCCATTGGGGCCCAGCGATCCGTCCTCGATGATCGCCAGCGCGTTGATGACGATCTTCTCGGCGATCGCCTGGTCGCGCGCGAGCGGTGCGGGATGCAGGCTTTGCGCGTCGGGATTATCGCCAGATACATCAATTATCTTGCGTTGCGGCTGGCACGGGCAATCGGCGATCATCTGGGCGGCAAGGTCGATGCCGTCGCCGATCGCGTTCCAGGTGTGGCGCGAGCGGGGTGCCGTGAGAAGCGCCTGGGCGAAGACCTCGGCGCCCTGGGGCCCGTCGACGATCTTCCAATCGACCACGGTCTGTGCCAGGCCCGGCGAGCCCCATTCGACATAGGCGAGTGCTATTCGCCGTTGACGGCCGCCGCGGATGGCGCCCAGCACGGTCGGATCCTTGATCGCCTGGGCGATGCCTTGCTTCTGCAACTGGAACTCATCCTCCTCGATCGATAGCGAGGCATCGACCAGGAGCACCAGCGCCACGTCGACCGGGGGGTCCTGGGCACGGGCGGATTCCGAAGCAACCAGCGCGGCAAGGCCCAAGATCAGTGAACCGGCGAGACGCGAAATATCCACTGGCGCCTAGCCCTCGTCCGATATCTGGCCGCGCATTCGTTTGATCTTGGCGCGGTGCTGTTTGCCCTCGGCACGCCTGCGCATGGCGGCGGGACCGGGCCTGGTCGGGCGACGGGGCGTTGGGCGCTCGGCCGCCCGGCGGATGAGGTTCAGCAATCGCTCCAGCGCGTCTTCGCGGTTCATCTCCTGCGATCGGTGGCGCCTGGCGGTGATGACGATAACCCCCAGCTTGCTCGCCGCCGACCCGGCCAGCGCCAGCAGCCGATCGCGCAGCTCCTCGGGCAGGGATGGCGAATGACGCGCGTCGAAGCGGAGTTGTGCGGCACTCGCCACCTTGTTCACGTTCTGCCCGCCCGGACCGCCGGCGCGGATGAATGTGAAGGTGATCTCGCCTTCGTCGAGCGAAAAATGGCGATTGACCTTGATCATGGTGGCCAAGCCTAGCGGGAGACGGCTGGATTGTCAGTGCCCTTACGCCGGTTTAGGATCGATTGAAGGGTCTCAAAGGGAATAATCGATGATCGATTGGCTGGCGCGTTCCGAACAGGTCAAGATTTTCATCGACCAAACGATGTCGATCGAGGGGGAGGTGGCGCGCGCGCTCCGCGCCGAAACCGCCAAGCTGCCCCAATCCATGATGCAATCGCGTCCGGAACAGGCGGCGTTCCTGCAATTCATGGTTCGGCTCATCGGCGCTGGGCGCGTGATCGAAATCGGCGTCTTTACCGGGGGCGGCACACTCGCCATGGCGCTGGCCTTGCCCGAGGACGGGCGGATCATCGCCTGCGACGTTAGCGCCGAATGGACCGCGATCGGAAGGCGGCATTGGGCGGCGGCGGGGGTCTTGGGGAAAATCGACCTTCGCCTGGCGCCGGCCGGGGAAACGCTTGCCAAACTCCTGAAAGAGGGCGGCGCGGGCAAGTTCGACATGGCCTTCATCGACGCCGACAAGACCGGCTATGACCAATATTACGAGGCCTGTCTCAAGCTGGTGCGCAAGCACGGGCTGATCGTGCTCGACAACATGCTATGGTCGGGCAATGTCGCCGATCCCGACCACCACGATGCCGACACCGATGCCTTGCGCGCCCTCAACCTCAAGATCCGTGGCGATTCCAGGATCGATTGGGCGCTGCTTTCCGCCGATGACGGAATCATGCTGGCGCGCGTGCGGTGAGGGAACGGGCGAACGCGCCGATTCCGGGCGGGGCATGCTGACTTTGGCAATCGGTGCTGCTATAAAAGCCGCCCAGGCTGACCCCGTAGCTCAGCAGGATAGAGCGTCGGTTTCCTAAACCGCAGGTCGGAGGTTCGAATCCTCTCGGGGTCGCCAATTGCCAATGTGTCCGGTCCGACCCAATGCCCCATCGCGCGCCGCTGGCCTATTGCCAACTTTCGTTGAGCCATGGGCGAAGGTCATGTATCACCTCCTTGGAAAGCTGACACTGGGAGAACATGAGCGATGATCCGCACCGGCCAACAATACATCGAATCGATCCGCGACGGTCGCCTGGTCTATGTCAACGGCGAGCGGGTGAAGGATGTCCCGACCCACCCGATGTTCAGGCCGTTGGTCGAGATCCGCGCCCGCGTTTACGACATGCAGCACGAGGTGGCGACAAGCGAGATCATGACCTATGCCGAGGGCGCCGAGCGCTTCGCCATCGCGCTCAAACTGCCGCACACCGAGCGCGATTGGTGGGACAAGAGGCGCGCGACCGATGCCGTATTCGAGGACATCAAGGGCGTGGTCACGCGCGTGGGCGACGAGACCGTGGGCGAGATGTGGTCGCTGTTCGACGGCCAGGACATCCTGAATGAGGTCGATCCGCAATTCTCCGAGAACATCAAGCGCCATATCGACCGGGTCATCAGCCGCGACCCGTTTCACGTGTCGGCCAACACCGATCCCAAGGGCGATCGCTCCAAGCGCCCGCAGGATCAGGACCCGGACATGCTGCTGCACGTGGTCAAGGAGACCGACAAGGGGATCATCGTGCGTGGCGCCAAATACGAGACGGCGGCCGCTTACGCCAACCAGGCCTTCACCAAGCCGACGATCGCCAATTGGGGCGATTCGCAATTGTCCGATTACGCGGTCGGATTCATCTGTGATCTGGGCTCGCCCAATGTGCACATGATCTGCCGAACCGGGTTTGCCGGGCGGGCACCGATCGAGGATTATCCGCTTTCCAACCGCTTCGACGAGGTGGATTCGCTGGTCGTGTTCGACAACGTGCTGATCCCGTGGGAGAACGTGCTGTTCTACCGACATACCAGGGCCGCGAGCTTCATCCGCGCCACTCTCCACCGCTACAGCGCCTTTGCCTTCGTGCAAAGGAGCCTGAAAGTGGCCGACATGATGATCGGGGCGGCGTTGTTCAACGTGCGCCAGACCGGGCTCGACAAGCAACAAGCGGTGCAGGAGAAGCTGGCCGAACTCGCGGTCTATCGCGAGGGGATCAACGCGCATCTGACGGCCGCCATCACCTTGGCCGAGCAAAGCCCGCGCGGGCTTCTCATGCCCAACCAGTCGCTGCTCTATACCGGGCGCGTGCACGCTTGCACCGGGCTCCCCAAGGCCATGCATCTCGCCCGCGAATTGTGCGGCGGGCAGATCTGCGTCACGCCCGATTTCGCCGCCTTCAAGGACGAAGAGGCGGGGTCGTGGCTGGAAAAATTCTACACCGTCAATTCGGATTGGGTCGCCGACGATCGGCGCCGGCTGCTGGCCTTCGCGCGCGATCTCTTGAATTCAGATTACGCCGGCCACCGCCTGACCTTCCAATTATTCGCCCAATCGCCACCCTTCGCGCATCTGGGCGCGGTCTATCGCAGTTTCGATTGGGAGGGCGCCTTGGATTTCGCGGGCAAATCGGCGGGCCTCTCGGATAAGTTGAGGGTCCAGACCAAGCGCGCGGCCGGCGATGGGGCGGTGGCCAAATACTATGCCGAGCGCCCCGCGCGTAGCGCCGCGGAATGAGGCAACGCGCAGTGCCGCGGAATGAGGCAGCAGGATCATCGAGACCAAGGAGACGATCGAGTGGCGCATAAAAGGATTCGAAAGTTCAATACCAGGGACACCTATCCCGAACAGAAACTCGACAACGATCTCTGCCAGGCGGTCGTCGCCGGCGACACCATCTATTTGAGGGGCCAGGTGGGCCAGGATTTGGACACCCGGAAATCCCTACATGTCGGCGACGCCGGCAAGCAGGCAGACCAAGCGATGGCCAACATCGAGATGCTGCTGAAGGAATGCGGCAGCGAACTCGGCCACATCGTCAAGATCGTGGTCTATCTGACCGACATCCGCCATCGCGAGGCGGTCTATCGCGCCATCGGCGAATGGCTGAAGGGTGTGTTCCCGTGCTCGACCGGCCTCGTCGTCCAGGCGCTCGCCCGGCCGGAATGGGTGGTCGAGATCGACGCCACCGCCGTCATTCCCAAGGGATACAAGCGCGCGCGAAAGAAATCGAGAAGGGCGCGGCCATGACCTTTTCGATCGCCGCGCGCTGTCCCACGACCGGCATGCTCGGGATCGCGATTTCCTCGTCTTCGCCGGCGGTGGCGGCGCGCTGCGCCCATGTGCGGGCCAAGGTGGGCGCGGTCTGCTCGCAGAACATCACCGATCCCAGCCTGGGGCCGCGCGCACTCTCGCTGATGGGTGAGGGTGCCGGGGCGCAAGCAGCGTTGGAAACCCTCCGGCGCTTGCAACCCAATCTCGAATACCGGCAATTGGTCCTGGTCGATGCCGAGGGCAAGACCGCATCGCATTCGGGCGCGCGCACGCTCGGCATTCATGGTTCGGCGCAAGGAGATAATGTGGCCGCCGCCGGCAATCTACTCAAGGACAAGGCGGTGCCTTCCCGCATGGTGGAAGCTTTCACGCGCGCGACGGGGCATCTCGCGGATAGGCTCCTGGTCGCGATGCTGGCCGCCTTGGAGGCCGGCGGCGAGGAGGGGCCGGTGCATTCCGCCGGACTGCTGATTGCCGGCGAGGTTTCCTGGCCCATCGCCGATCTGCGTATCGATTGGACCGATTCCGATCCGATCGCGGAACTGGAAAAACTGTGGGCAATCTACGAGCCCCAGCTCGAAGCTTACGTGACCCGTGCCCTCGATCCCTCCCAGGCGCCCAATTTCGGCGTGCCTGGGGATCGCTGAGGCCAGTGCCAACTTTCGAAACGGCGTGATCCATGAAACGCTCCGGTGCTTCCACGAAAGTCGGGCCACATGTTGCCCAATGATGAGTCTCCCGCCGGCGGTTGCGGGCAGCGTCATTTGGCTCGATCAGCCAGCCACGACGGCGGGTACTAGGCGTCCCGAAAAAATGACTCGCGACCCGCGCTACGACATCCTGTTCGAGCCGGTCCGCATCGGGCCGGTGACGGCCAAGAACCGATTCTACCAGGTGCCGCATTGCAACGGCGCCGGCTATCGCGACCCTTCCGCCAATGCCGGCATGCGCCGGGTGAAGGCCGAGGGCGGCTGGGCAATCCTGTGTACCGAGCAGGTGGAAATCCACCATACTTCCGAGATCACGCCTTTCATCGAGTTGCGCCTCTGGGACGACGACGATCTGCCGATGCTCTCGCGCATCGCCGAGGCGATCCATGCAGGCGGTGCCTTGGCCGGAATCGAGCTTTGCTACAGTGGCATGAACGGCCCCAATCTCTATTCGCGTGAGACACCGATGGGGCCGATGCACCTGCCGATCGCCACCTTCACCAACGAGCCGGTGCAGGCCCGCGCCATGGACGCCCGAGACATCGCCAACCTCAGGGCCTGGCATCGTAAGGCGGCACTCCGCGCCAGGAAGGCGGGGTTCGACCTCGTCCATATCTATGGCGCGCATGGCTTCGGCGCCGTGCAGCATTTCCTGTCGCGCGATACCAACCAGCGCACGGACGAATATGGCGGTTCGCTCGCGAACCGGGCGCGGCTGTTGCGGGAATTGATCGAGGACACCAAGGATGCAATCGGCGATACGAGCGCGGTGGCGGTCCGCCTGTCGCTGGGCGATGCCACCGGCGAGGGCGGCCTCTCCAATGACGAGGTTCGAGATGTCATCGGCATGCTGGGCGAACTTCCCGATCTTTGGGACTTCGCCATGCACAGCTGGGAGGAATGCTCCGGCACCTCGCGCTTCGCCGAGGAGGGCCATCAGGAAAGCCTGGTCAAGGGGCTGAAGGCGCTCACCACCAAGCCGGTCGTCGGTGTCGGGCGATTCACCTCGCCCGATGCCATGGTGCGCCAGGTGAGTTCAGGCATCCTGGATCTGATCGGCGCGGCCAGGCCCTCGATCGCCGATCCGTTCCTGCCCCGGAAGATCGAGGAAGGCCGGCTCGACGACATCCGCGAATGCATCGGCTGCAACATCTGTGTGGCCGGCGACATGACCGGGTCGCTCTCGCGCTGCACGCAGAATCCGACGTTCATGGAGGAATGGCGCAAAGGCTGGCACCCGGAAATCATGCGCGCGAAGGAATCGCAATCGCGCGTGCTGGTGGTGGGCGGGGGCCCCGCCGGGCTGTCGGCGGCGCAGGGGTTGGGACTTCGCGGCTACGAGGTGGCGCTCGCCGAGGCCTTGACCGAGCTT
Source organism: uncultured Rhodospirillaceae bacterium (assembly GCA_964542425.1). Taxonomy (GTDB): domain Bacteria; phylum Pseudomonadota; class Alphaproteobacteria; order Dongiales; family Dongiaceae; genus Dongia_A. The sequence continues at coordinate 18,043 of CAZIUB010000044.1, forward strand.
GGCGGCCGGGTCAGTGCCGAGCGCGGATTACCCGGGCTCTCCGCCTGGGGCCGGGTCGCCGATTATCGCCGGGGCCAGATCGCCAAGATGCCGAACGTTCAGGTCTATTTCGAATCCCGGCTTTCAGTCGATGACGTGCTGGGCATGGGATTCGACCAGGTGGCGGTGGCGACGGGTTCGCGCTGGCGCAAGGATGGCGTGGCGCGGTTCCACACCAAGGCGATCCCCATCGATCCCACCATGCGGGTGCTGACGCCCGACGATCTGATGGCCGGCGTGAGGCCCACGGGTCGCGTAATCGTCTATGACGACGACCATTACTACATGGGTGGCGTATTGGCGGAATTGCTGGCCCGGAACGGCAACCAGGTGATCCTGGTGACGCCGGCAACCAGGGTCTCGGATTGGAGCTGGAACACCCTGGAACAGGTCAGGATTCAGCGGCGCCTGATCGAGTTCGGCGTTCAGATTCATGTCACCCATGCGCTCGGCAGGATCATGGCCGAGGGGGTACAATTGGCCTGCGTCTATTCCGGCCGCACACTTGAGTTGCGTTGCGAGGCAGTCTTGCTGGTGACGGCGCGGCTGCCGGAGGATTCGCTTTATCTTGGCCTGAAGGCGCGGGAAGGCGAATGGAAGGCGGCCGGAATCAAATCGGTGAAGGTGATCGGCGATGCCGAGGCGCCCGCGCCCATCGCCTGGGCCACCTATGCCGGCCATCGCTATGCCGAGGAACTGGACGCGCCCGATCGCGGCGATGCGCTTCCTTTCAAGCGCGAGGTGGCGAGGCTGGAATAGAGCCTTCCAGCGCTGGACGCGGACGACGTGTGGCGTATGATCACCGTCATGTCCGAACCCAAGACAACAGCGGAGCCCCGGTCCGAATGGCCGCCCGGGGCCAATCCATTGCCCGCCCGCCCCAAGGAGAGACCGGCGGATCGGCGGCCCGAATTCGGCGGCCCGAAGGGTCCGGAACCAACGCGTTACGGCGATTGGGAGCGGAACGGACGGGTCAGCGATTTTTTGGCCCTGTTTGCGAACTCGGTTTGGAGCCGCGATGCCGGGATGTGATGCGAATGCGAGGCACCAAGGCCCTGCCGACGCAAGTCGGCCTTTAGGCCTTTGGGGCGATGTGGGGCATCGGCGAGACTTGGGCCAACGCGCGGCCCAAGCGCGCAAGTCCCGTCATCCCGAGGGGCCTACGCGCGCGGGTGCCCGATTATCGATGCCGAAAGCCTCGACCATGATCCCGCCATGGCCATTGGCTTGATTCTCGACCACCCGCGCGGTAACGCAGCCCGAAAGGAGTTGGTAAACAGGACCTAGTCGCGCTCACCGCGAAGTGATTGGGTAGTGGGAGGCTGGGTGGCTATGGTGCGGCGATGAAAGTTCCTCTGGTTAAAATCCCTTTGGCCGCGATCATTGTTGTTCTGGGCGTCCCATTGGGCGCCTTGTCGTCACCCCCGGCGATGGCCCAATCCACCTCCGATTATTCGGCGGGCTTCGCTGCCCCGCCTTCGGGCGGGACGAGTGAGCCCGGCTTGCCGCTCGAGGACGGGGAATCGGTGGCGCCTGGCGCCGAAAAAATCGTGCTCTCGACCGTGCCGGCGCCGATCGTGGCCGAGCTTTTCACCTCGGAGGGGTGCAATTCCTGTCCGCCGGCCGATGAATTGCTCGGCGAATTGCGCGAACGGCAATTCGTGCTGCCGCTCTCCTATCACGTCGATTATTGGGATTACATCGGCTGGAAGGATCGTTTCGCCCGGCCGGAATTCACCGCCCGCCAGCGCGCCTATGCCGAGGCCCAGGGCTCCCGCATGGTCTATACCCCGCAGATGATCGTGGCTGGGGCGATCGACGTGGTCGGTTCCGACCGCAAGGAAGTCAACAAGGCGTTGAAGCGGGCCTTCACCCGTAATGCCATGTATTCGATCCAGGTGTTCCGCGGCGGCGACGGCGGGGTGATCGCCCGCTTCCCCGAGGCACCGATCGGGGTCCCGGCGACGATCTGGCTGGTGACCTATGTCAAGCGCGCCGAGAGCGACGTGAAAAGAGGCGAGAACGCCGGGCGTCGCCTGGTCACCTACAATGTCGTGCGCTCGATCCAGCGGATCGGCGAATGGCGGGGCCAAGCCATGGAATTGCCCGTAACCCTAGATTCGACCACCATGGAATTCGAGCCGGATTCCTGCGCGATCATCGCCAACCAGGCCGGCGCCGGCCCGATCGTCGCGGCGGCTGCCTTCGATTATCACAAGGCCTGGTAGAAGCGACCACTTCCCGCCTTTTCGCGCGGAATGCGCCGGGCTATGTATGTCGAACCATGAATATTCCCTATCTGGACGCGGCGGAGGTCGCGCGGCTCCTGGATTATCCGGCGCTGATCCAGGCGTTGCGCGCGGGCTTCGCCGCCGATTGGACGGTGCCGGCCCGCCACCATTATTCGATTCCGATGCCGGGGGGAGAGCCTGACCAGACCCTGCTGTTGATGCCGGCCTGGGACGCGGGAAAATCGATCGGGGTCAAGCTGGCGACGATCACGCCAGGGAACGGCGCGCGCGGCCTGCCGGCGGTGCAGGCGGTCTATTTCCTGCTCGACGGCGCGACCGGGGCGCCCCTGGCGCTCCTGGATGGCGCGACGCTCACCATCCGGCGTACGGCGGCCGCCTCGGCGCTGGCGGCAGGATATCTCGCGCGCCCTGATGCCACCACAATGCTGATGGTAGGCGCGGGCGCCATGTGCCGGCCGCTCATAGAGGCGCATTGCGCCCAGCGCCGAATCACCAGGGTTCTGCTATGGGCGCGCGATGACACGAAGTGCCGGGCCAAGGTCCGGGAATTGGCCGCGATCGGTCTGCCGGTCGAGCCGGCCCTGGTCCTGAAGGCCTCGGCCGGCGCGGCCGATCTTATTTCCTGCGCCACCTTGTCGCGCGAACCCTTGATCAGGGGCGCCTGGCTGAAGCCGGGCTGTCATCTCGATCTCGTCGGCGCCTTCACGCCGGAGATGCGCGAGGTGGACGATGGCGCGATCGGGCGGGCCAGCCTCTTTTGCGACACCCGCGAAGGCGCGATGAAGGAGGGCGGCGATCTGGTTCAACCGCTCAGGGCCGGCCTCATCACCGAGGAGGCGATCAAGGCCGATCTTCGCGACCTCGTTTGCCACCGGCACAAGGGGCGGATGAGCGAGGACGAGATCACGCTCTTCAAATCGGTCGGCACCGCGACCGAGGATTTCGCCGCCGCGAGGCTGGCACTCGAACGAGCGGGGATCGTTTCAGCCCGCCCCGGCTGACGGATTTGGAGCGCCTACCTCAACCCAAGCCTTTTTGCATGATTTCGCCCAGGCGTCTGGCGAAGGCCTGGGGATCCGGCGGCACTTCGCCCTCCTGCACGCGGGCGAGATCGAGGAGCAGCCAGCAGCCCTCGGCCGCGATTTCCGACTTTCCCGCCGACACCGCCTTGGTGAGCGCGGCGATGGTCGCATGGCGTGCGTTCAGTTCCAGGACTCGCGGGACCAGTGCCTCCATCCGATTGTGCTGTTTCAGGAGGCGGGCCAGGCGCATGTCGATCTCACCCTCGTCGGCCACCAGACAGACGGCGCTGTCGGTCAGGCGGCGCGACAGGCGCACGTCCTTGACCTCGTCCTTTAGCGTCAGTTTCATCAGCGCGATCAGGCTGTCGATCCCGGCGGCGTTGAGTTTGGTCTCGGCGTTGGCCACCTCGGGCGCCGCAATCGAATCCAAGTCCGCGCCGCCCCTGGTCACCGATTTGAATTCCTTGCCCTCGAATTTCGCGACATGGGGCACCCAGAATTCATCGACCGGATCGCAGAGCAGCAGCACCTCGACCCCCTTGGCCCGGTAGCCCTCCAATTGCGGGCTTCTGCGCGCCGCTTGCAATTCATCGGCGGTCAAGTAATGGATCGCGTTCTGGCCTTGCTTCATGCGCGAGACATAGTCGGCGAGGTTCGCCAGTCCCTCGCCATGGGTCGAGCGGAACCGCGCCAGCGCCAGCAGCGCGTCGCGATGCTCGGCATCCTCGTAGAGCCCTTCCTTGAGCACGGCGCCGAAATTCTCCCACAACGTGGCATAAGCTTCGCTATCGTCGGCGGCCTTCTTTTTCAGTTCGTCCAGTACGCGCTTGATCAGGCCGGCGCGAATCTTGGTGAGGATCGGGTTGTGCTGCAGCATCTCGCGGCTGATGTTGAGCGGCAGATCCTCGGAATCGATGACGCCGCGCAGGAACCGCAGCCATTGCGGCAGCAACTCGGCGCAATGATCGGTGATGAAGACCCGCTTCACGTAGAGCTTCAGCGATTGCTTGCGATCGGGATGGAAAAGATCGAACGGCCGCATGGAGGGCACGAAAACCAGGCCCGAATACTCGATCTTGCCCTCGACCTTGAAATGGAGCGTTGCCCAGGGATCGTCGAAGGCATGCGCCACGTGGCGGTAGAAATCGCGGTATTGCTCGGCCGAGACCTCGGATTTGGGCCGCGTCCACAAGGCGGCACCCTGATTGACCCGGCGCTCCTTGCCGTTTTCCATGAGTTCGATGGGAAGCGCCACATGGTCGGAATACTTGGCGATGATCTGGCTTAAGCGATCGCCGTCCAGGAATTCCTTGGCATCTTGTCTGATCTTGAGCGTGACCTTGGTGCCCCGGGATTGGCGCTCGGCCGGTGCGACGGTGAACTCGCCCTTGCCGTCCGATTGCCAGCGCCAGGCCTGGGTCTCGCCCGCCTTCCTAGAGATGACAGTCACTTTCTTGGCGACCATGAAGGCGGCGTAGAAGCCGACGCCGAACTGGCCGATGAGGCTAAGGTCCTTTCCCTTGTCGCCCGAGAGCGCCTGCAAGAATTGCGCGGAGCCCGAATGCGCGATCGTGCCCAGATGCGAGATCAGATCCTCGCGGTTCATGCCGATGCCGTTGTCCGAGACGCAGAGCGTGCCTTTCTCCTTGTCGATGGCGATGGTGATCTTGAAGGCGCCATCGCCGGCCAGCAGCACGGGCTCGGTCAGGGCCAGATAGCGCAGCTTGTCGCAGGCGTCGGATGCATTGGAGACCAGTTCGCGCAGAAAAACCGAACGGTCGCTGTAGAGCGAATGAGCGACGATGTCGAGCAGGCGGGAAACCTCGGCCTGGAAGCCGAGCTTCTCCGCAATTGGGGCGTTCATGGGCAACCTCTTGGGGGCAAAATCGCGGGTTCGGTCGCTGATATGCGCAATTCACGCCTCCGGTTCAAGGGCCGCTGATTGCGCCTTTGCAGCCGGTCCACAATCTGCCAGCATCCGAAAGCAACGATCCGCGGATGGCGGGAATTGTGCGTTTGATCTCATGTCTTCTGGCCCTGGCCCTGACAGCGATGGCTGCAGGGCTGCCCCGATCAGCCACCGCCGGTGAGCTTGACGCGCTTTATCGCGCCGAAGGGGCGGATGCCGATGGGCGAACCTATGCGGGCGAGGTTCGGATTCAATCCCTGGGCAAGGCGCAGGCGGTGTTGTGGCGCCTGGAAAGCGGCGAGGCCTATAAGGGCCTGGGTCTGGTTGCTGATGGCGTGCTGGGCGTTGCCTATGGCCCGCCCGAGGCTAAGTTCGGGATCGTCGTCTATCGCATCCAGGATGGCATATTGGACGGTATCTGGGCCATGCCCGATTCGGCAAAGGCCGCGATCGGGCGCGAAATCCTCGAAGGCTCGCCCGATTTGGCTGGGGATTACCGCATCACGCTTGGCGAAAATCCCGATGGCCAAACCAATTACACCGGCAAAGTTCACATCCAGCGCCAGGGCGAGGTCTATCTGATGGCCTGGTTAACGCCTGGCGGTAAGATCAGCGCGCTTGGCCTCGGCGTGCGCCAGGGCGATGTAATGGCGGTCGCCTATGGCGCCAGCCTCAAAGGCATCGGCTCGGTCGCCTACAAGATCGAAGGCAGCCATCTCGAAGGCGTGTGGTCGAGCGGCAGGAAAACGCTCGGCCGCGAGACCTTGACGCGGCAATAGGTGTTCTCTCATTGTTCCAGGTGCCACGCCCGCGACGCTGCCCCGCGAAAGACCGTGCTTTCCCCTTGCCTTTCCGGGGTTGAGGGCTATATTCCCGGCAAATCCCAAGGTCGACAAGATCGACGATAGAAGGGTGGGCCGAAAGAGCCCGCCTTTTTTGTTGCCCGCCCGGCGCCCCCGGGGCGCCTAAGCGGCGGGCCATCGGTCTTCGGCCGCTCGTGTTCGTAACCGGATTGGAATTGGTGTTGAGCGAAAGGATCGCGCGCCTCATAACGCCTGCCATCGAGGCCATGGGCTTCGATCTGGTGCGTGTGCAATTGTCCGGGAGCCAGCGCCCGACCCTGCAGATCATGGCCGAGCCCGTGGATGGAAGGTCGATGTCGGTCGATGATTGCGCCCTGATCTCGCGCGCGATCTCGGCAATTCTCGACGTCGAGGACCCGATCGCGGGAGCCTATTCCCTGGAAGTGAGTTCGCCCGGTATCGACCGGCCGCTGACCCGGCCCAAGGATTTCCGGCGCTACCAGGGTCACGCGGCCAAGATCGAGACCGACCAGCCGCTGGAAGGGCGCAAGAGGTTCAAGGGCAGAATCGGTGCCGTGTCGGAAGGGGCGGTCGTTCTCGATTGCGATGGCGAGGCGATCAGCCTGCCGATCGAGCGGATTCACAAGGCCAAGCTGGTGCTGACCGATTCCCTGATCGCCGCCCACCAGGCGGGGCCAGCGCCAACTTTCGAAAATGTGTGATCCATGAAACGCACCCAACGTTCCACGAAAGTCGGGCCGCATGTTACCAATTGATGAGTCGCCCGCCGGCGCGCATTGGCGGGGTCGAATTGCGGAATCACCGATCCGCGACGGCGGGTACTAGGGTGGGCAGGCGATTACAATGCAAGATCAAGCACGGGGCTAGAGATGGAACAAACGATTGCCATTCCACGCATGGAATTGCTGCAGGTCGCCGACGCGGTGGCGCGCGAAAAGGGGATCGACCGGGACGAGGTGCTGATCGCCATGGAACAGGCGATCCAGAAGGCGGGCCGTTCGAAATACGGCCACGAGCACGACATTCGCGCCAGCATCGACCGCAAGAGCGGCGAAATCCGCCTCACTCGCGTGCGCGAGGTGGTGGAGAATGTCGAGAACGAGGTGACGCAACTCTCGCTGCCCCAGGCCCAGCGCCTCGATGCCAAACTTGGCTTGGGCGATTTCATCGTCGATGAATTGCCGCCCATCGATTTCGGCCGCATCGCCGCCCAGACCGCGAAGCAAGTGATCGTGCAGAAGGTGCGCGAATCCGAGCGCAAGCGCCAGTTCGAGGAATTCAAGGACCGCAAGAGCGAGATCATCAACGGCCTGGTGAAGCGCACCGAATTCGGCAACGTCACGGTTGATCTGGGTCGCGGCGAGGCCCTGCTGCGGCGCGACGAATTACTGCCGCGCGAGACCTTCCGCAACGGCGATCGGGTGCGGGCGCTGATCCTGGACGTGCGCGAGGAATCGCGCGGGCCCCAGATCTTCCTGTCGCGCACCCATCCGACCTTCATGGCCAAGCTCTTTGCCCAGGAAGTGCCGGAAATCTACGACAGCATCATCGAGATCAAATCGGTCGCCCGCGATCCCGGCAGCCGCGCCAAGATCGCGGTCGTCTCGCGCGACAGCAGCATCGATCCGGTGGGGGCGTGCGTGGGCATGCGCGGCAGTCGCGTCCAGGCCGTGGTGCAAGAGCTACAGGGCGAGAAGATCGACATCATCCCCTGGTCGGCCGACAACGCGACCTTTGTGGTGAACGCATTGGCCCCGGCCGAAGTGTCCAAGGTGGTTCTCGACGAGGATTCCGGGCGCATAGAGGTGGTGGTGCCCGACGACCAATTGTCGCTGGCCATCGGGCGGCGCGGGCAGAATGTGCGCCTGGCCTCGCAATTGACCGGGTTCGAGATCGACATTCTGACCGATGCCCAGGAATCGGAGCGCCGGCAGGAGGAGTTCCGAACCCGTTCGCAGATGTTCATGGATGCCCTCGATGTCGACGACGTGATCGCCCATCTGCTGGTGACCGAGGGCTTCGCCAGCGTCGAGGAAGTGGCCTTCATCCCGACCGAGGAATTGCAGTCGATCGAGGGCTTCGACGAGGAAGTGGTGGTCGAACTGAAGAGCCGTGCCCAGGCTTGGCTCGAGGCGGAAAGCGAGCGGCTGACCGTCAAACGGCGGGAATTGGGCGTGGCCGAGGAGGTGGCGGCGATCAACGGCCTCACGCCGGCCATGCTGGTGGTGTTGGGCGAGAAGGGGATCAAGTCGCTGGACGATCTCGCCGATCTCGCCGCCGACGAGCTGACCGACGAGAACGACGGGATTCTCAGGGACTTCACTGTTTCGATCGAGGACGCCAACAATATCATCATGGCGGCGCGCGCCCATTGGTTCGACGGCGAGGAAAAATAGGCTGTGATGGTCGTGGAGCCACGGACCCTGACCCGGCTGGCGGCGGAGATGGCCGAGGCCGAGCCCGATGCTGCCGGGCCAAGGCGCCGGTGCATCGTCACTCGTGCGCTTGCCGAGAAGAATGCGATGATCCGCTTCGTGCTCGATCCCTCGGGCGTGGTGACGCCGGATCTTAAGGCAAGATTGCCGGGGCGCGGGCTGTGGGTCATGGCTGATCGGGAGGTGCTCCAGAAGGCGGTCGAGCGCAACGCCTTCGCCAAGGCGGCGAAGACCATGGCGATGGTGCCGGCCGATCTTGGGGATCGGGTTCGGGATTTGGCCGAGCGCGAGGTCATCGAGTTGATCGGCCTCGCCAAGCGCGCGGGCCAATTGGTCGCCGGATTCGAGAAAGTCCGGGCGGTATTGCGCCGGGGCAAGGTGCGCCTGCTGCTGGCTGCCAGCGACGCCGCCGAGGACGGACGAGGAAAACTGGCGCGGCTGGCCGAACCTGGAGTAGATATCCGGGCGCCCCTGAATGCGGCCGCCTTGGCCTCCGCCCTCGGGCGCGAGCACGCGGTCCATGTGGCGGTCACGGCCTCGGGATTGGCGGAGCGGCTGGCCGTGGCGATCGCGCGGCTGGAAGGCCTCGCCGCGAGGGAACGGCAACGGATTACGCATTGACGCGGGATCAGACGGGAAAGATGACCAACGAAACCGAGACCCAGACGCGCAAGCCGCTGAAGCTCCATTCGCCGGGCAAGCTCGAGTTGAAGAAGACGGTCGACGGCGGCCAGGTGCGGCAGAGCTTTCCGCACGGCCGCTCCAAGACCGTGGCCGTCGAGGTCAAGAAGAAGCGGACTTTTGCTCCCGGTGTCGGCGGCAAGATGGAAGCGGTCAGCGAAGCAGAGGCCAAGCGAGCGGAATTCACCGCACTGGCCGCCGCGGCCGCCGCGGCGCTCGACCATCACGGCCTCACCCAGCAGGAGCGCCTGGCCCGCCATAATGCGCTGGAACATGCGCTGAAGGACGACGACCACCGCCGGGTGCGCGAGATCGAAGAGGCCCAGCAGGCAGCCGAGCGTTTCGAACTCGAGCGTCAGGAACTGGAGCGCCGCCGACAGGTCGAGGAAGACGAGCGGCGTCGGCGCGAGGAAACCGAGGCCAAGGCCAAGATCGCCAAGGCGCCTGGCGAGGACGAGGAAGAAGGGCGCAAGCCGGCGAAACCGGCCAAGACGGGTGTCACGCCGGGATCGATGAAGGCGCATATGCACCGGCCGGCCATCGTGCCCGAAACCGACGACGAGGAAGGCGGAAGGGCGCGCCGGCCCGGCGGTCCCGGTCGCGCCGTGCCGATCAAGCCCAAGGCCCCCAGCCCGCGCGAGGAACCGAAACGGCGGATGGGCAAGCTGTCGATCAACCAGCTCCTGAGCGAGGACATGGGCGAACGCATGCGTTCGCTGGCCTCGGTCAAGCGCGCCAGGGAAAAGGAGCGCCGGCTGCTCCTCTTATCGCAGCAGGCCCCGCAAAAGATCGTGCGCGATGTGACGCTGCCCGAAACCATCACCGTTCAAGACCTGGCCAGCCGCATGGCCGAGCGCGGCGCCGACGTGATCAAGGCCTTGATGCGCATGGGGGTGATGGCCACCATCAACCAGGTGATCGACGCCGACACCGCCGAATTGGTGATTGGCGAGTTCGGGCACAAGGCGCGCCGGGTCTCCGATTCCGATGTCGAGCTCGGCCTTAGCGGCGTCGTGGACCAGGCCGGGCAATTGCAGCCGCGCCCGCCGGTGGTGACGGTGATGGGCCACGTCGATCACGGCAAGACCTCGCTCCTGGATGCGTTGCGCCAGACCGATGTCGCGGCACACGAAGCTGGCGGCATCACCCAGCATATCGGCGCCTATCAGGTGACGCTCGCCAACGGGCGCAAGATCACCTTCATCGACACGCCCGGTCATGCCGCCTTCACCGAGATGCGCGCGCGCGGCGCCAACGTCACCGATATCGTTGTGCTGGTGGTGGCCGCCGATGACGGGATCATGCAGCAGACGGTGGAGGCGATCCGTCACGCCAAGGCGGCCAAGGCGCCGATCATCGTCGCCATCAACAAGATCGACAAGCCGGGCGCCGACGTGGCCCGGGTGCGCAACGAATTGCTGAGCCACGAATTGGTGGTCGAGGAACTGGGTGGCGACGTGCTCGCGGTCGAGGTGTCGGCCAAGCTGAAAACCAATCTCGACAAGCTCGAGGAGGCGTTGCTGCTGCAGGCCGAAATCCTGGATCTCAGGGCCAATCCGCTCCGGGCCGCCCAAGGTGCCGTGATCGAGGCCAAGCTGGAGCGCGGCCGGGGCACGGTTGCCACTTTGTTGGTGCAGAAGGGGACCATGCGCCAGGGCGATATCGTGGTCGCCGGCACCGAATGGGGCCGGGTGCGGGCGCTGCTGGACGATCGCGGCCGGCCGGTCGAGATTGCCGGCCCGGCGATGCCGGTCGAAATCCTGGGCCTGCAGGGCACGCCCCAAGCGGGCGACAATTTCGTGGTGGTGGAGAGCGAGACCAAGGCGCGCCAGATCACCGAGTATCGGATGCAGCGCCAGCGTCAGCTGGCGATGGCCGCGGCCAAGCGCTCGACCCTGGATCAGATGTTCACCAAGATTCAGGCCGGCGAGGCCAAGGAAGTCGCCGCCGTGGTCAAGGGCGACGTGCAGGGATCGGTCGAGGCGATCGTGAGTTCGCTGAAGCAACTGGCGACCGCGGAAGTGGGCGTGCGCATCCTGCACGCGGCGGTGGGCGGCATCAACGAAAGCGACGTGACGCTGGCCAGGGCCTCCGGCGGCCTGATCATCGGCTTCAATGTGCGCACCAATCCCCAGGCCCGCGAAATGGCCCGGCGCGACCATGTCGATATCCGCTACTATTCGATCATCTACAACGTGGTCGACGACATCACCGCGGCGATGACCGGCATGCTGGCGCCGACCTTGCGCGAGCGGTTCCTGGGCAACGCCGAGATTCGCGAGGTGTTCAACGTCACCAAGGCCGGCAAGGTGGCCGGCTGCATGGTGGTCGAGGGCATCGTCAAGCGCGGCGCCAGGGTGCGCCTGTTGCGCGACAACGTGGTCGTTCACGAGGGCACACTGAAGACGTTGCGCCGCTTCAAGGACGAAGTGCGCGAGGTCAAGGAAGGATTCGAATGCGGCATGGCGTTCGAGAACTACCAGGACATCCAGGCCGGCGACGTCATCGAATGCTTTGAACTGGAAGAGGTGGCGCGCGCGCTGGCGTGAGGGCAGGCCTTGCGCATCGCCATCCGGGCCATCGCCCGACCGCGCGCCATCGGACACGGGAATCATGACCCGCAGAAAATCACCGCCGCCAGGCCAGCGCCCGTTGCGCGTGGGCGAGGAATTGCGCCACGCGCTGGCTTCCATCCTGGCCGAGAATCATCTGGCCGATCCCGATCTCCACGGCAAGGCGGTCACGGTGACCGAGATCAGGGTCTCTCCGGATCTCACCAATGCCACCATCTTCGTGGTGCCGTTGTTCGGCCGGGGCGAGGCGAAGGAAGCCGAACGCGTGGTCGCGGCCTTGAACCGCGCCGCTACCTATTTCCGCTTCCGGCTGTCGGAGCGGGTCAAACTGCGCGTCTCGCCGCGCCTGCGGTTCTTCCAGGACGAGAGCTTCCTGCGCGCCGGAAGGATCGAGGCCCTGCTGCACGATCCGGCGGTGGCGCGCGACCTGAAATCCGGCCGGGACAAAGAACCTTAAGGATGGCGCGCAAGGCCAAGGGGCAACGGATCAATGGCTGGCTGATCCTCGACAAGCCCGCCGGCATCACCTCGACCGCCGCATTGGCCGCGGTCAAGCGCCTGTTCGATGCCGCCAAGGCCGGCCACGGCGGAACCCTCGATCCCTTGGCCACGGGCATCTTGCCGATCGCACTGGGCGAGGCGACCAAGACCGTCCCCTATGTCATGGACGGCCGAAAGATCTACCTATTCACCCTCAAATTCGGCGAGGAGCGCTCGACCGACGATGCCGAGGGCGCGGTGATCGCCACCGCCGACATCCGACCGAGCGACGATCAGATCCGGGCCGCCCTTCCGCGTTTCATCGGAATCATCGACCAGGTGCCGCCGCGCTTCTCGGCGATCCGCATCGACGGCGAACGGGCCTATGATCTGGCGCGGGCCGGCCAGCAAGTAGAATTGCCCGCGCGCAAGGTCAGGATCGATGAGTTCCGGCTCAAGGAGCGGCCAGAGCCGGGTCTGGCGGTATTCGAGGTGGTCTGCGGCAAGGGCGCCTATATGCGATCGCTCGCCCGCGATCTGGCAAGGGAATTGGGCACCCGAGGCCATGTCGTTGCGTTGCGACGCCTGTCGGTGGGCCCGTTCGGGCTGGATCGGGCGATTTCACTGGCATCTTTGCAGGCGCTCGGGCATAGTCCCGCCGCTTTCGAGCACCTGTTAACGGTCGAGACCGCGCTGGACGACATCCCGGCACTGGCCTTGACCGCCACCGAGGCGCAGCGCCTTCGGTCCGGGCAGCCGATCGGATTGCTCCATCGGCAGGACCGCGACCGCATCTACGAGCTTTCCCCTGGCGGCATGGTTCGCGCCGTGGCCGAGGGCAAGCTCGTGGCCTTGACTCGTTTCGAGGCTGGCGAATTGATCCCGGTCAGGGTGATGAACCTTTAGCGACATGAGGAGTCATCCGATGTCGATTACCGCCGATCGCAAGCAAGAGATCGTCAAGGAATTCGGCAAGGGCGGCGTGGATACCGGTTCTCCGGAAGTCCAGGTCGCGTTGCTTTCCGAGCGCATCAAGAACCTTTCGGAACATCTGCAGACGCACGAGAAGGATTTCCACTCGCGCCGTGGCCTCTTGGTCATGGTCGGGCAACGCCGGCGCCTGCTCGATTACCTGAAGCACACGAATTCCGGGCGCTACCAGGACATCGTCAGCCGCCTGGGCCTGCGTCGTTAGTGGACGTTTTGCCGGCGCCGCTCGAGACGAGTGGGGCCGGCTTCTGGTTTCATCCGATTCCGCGCCGATCCGGCCGGGGCGCTGAATCGACGAATACGGAGGCCGGGCCGACGCAAACAACGCGAGCCCACCCGGGCCAGGCGTTGCTTGCGCGGGTCCGGCGCCACCGGTCACTCAAGGCCGCGTCTACCCCGAAACATCTCGGCGCGGCGCGGCCCCTACTGGAAGCAAAGGACCAGACATGTTCAAGATCTACCGCAAGGAACTCAATTGGGGCGGGCGCAAGCTGGTGCTCGAAACCGGGCGCATCGCGCGCCAGGCCGATGGGGCGGTGCTCGCCACCTACGGCGACACCGTCGTTCTCTGTACCGCGGTCGGCGAACGCTCGCCCAAGCCCGGGCTCGATTTTTTCCCCCTGACCGTGAATTACCAGGAAAAGACCTTCGCGGCCGGCAAGATACCGGGTGGCTTCTTCAAGCGCGAGGGCCGACCTTCCGAGAAAGAGGTGCTGACTTCGCGCCTCATCGACCGGCCGATCCGGCCGCTGTTCCACCCGGCCTATCGCAACGAAACCCAAATCATCTGCACCACGCTTTCCCATGATCTGGAGAACGATCCCGACATCATTGCGTTGATCGGCGCCTCGGCGGCGCTGACCATCTCGGGCATTCCCTTCATGGGTCCGATCGCGGCTGCGCGCGTGGGCTACGTCGATGGCCAATACGTGCTCAATCCCAAGACCGAACAATTGACCGCCTCGGAGCTCGATCTGGTCGTGGCCGGCACCGCCGAGGGCGTGCTGATGGTCGAATCCGAGGCCAAGGAATTGTCCGAGGAAGTGATGCTGGGTGCGGTCAATTTCGGCTTCGCTGAGTTCCAGGCGGTGATCGGCGCCATTATCGAGCTCGCCGAAATGTGCGCCAAGGACCCCTGGCCGCTGCCGGAGATTTCGCCGGTCCAGGAAGAAGTGTGGGGCGCGCTCAAGGATGGGTTCTCGCGCGATCTCGCGGTGGCCTATTCCGAGACCGCCAAACAAGCGCGGACCGATAGAGTGGCCGAGGTCAAGGCGCGGGCCAAGGAGGCGCTCGGCAGCGACGAGGCGCGCGCGGCCCTGGTCGGCAAGCTGTTCAAGGATCTGGAACGCGACATCGTGCGCGGCCAGATCTTGAGCACCGGCACCCGCATCGATGGCCGCGACACCAAGACCGTGCGCCCGATCGCCAGCGAAGTGGGCGTCTTGCCGCGGGCACATGGCTCGGCCCTGTTCACCCGGGGCGAAACCCAAGGACTGGTGGTGGCCACCCTCGGCACCGGACAGGACGAGCAGATCATCGACGCGTTGGAGGGCGAGTATCGCGAAGCCTTCATGCTGCACTACAACTTCCCGCCCTATTCGACCGGCGAAACCGGGCGCATGGGTTCGCCCGGAAGGCGCGAAATCGGCCATGGCAAGCTCGCCTGGCGGGCGCTGCGCCCGTTGTTGCCGAAGAAAGAGGATTTCCCCTACACGATCCGCGTGGTCTCGGAGATCACCGAATCCAACGGCTCCTCTTCGATGGCCACGGTCTGCGGCTCGTCCTTGGCCATGATGGATGCCGGCGTGCCGCTACCGCGCCCGGTCGCCGGCATCGCCATGGGCCTGATCAAGGAACCGAACGGCCACGCGGTCTTGAGCGACATCCTGGGCGACGAGGATCATCTGGGCGACATGGATTTCAAGGTTGCCGGAACCGCTTCCGGCATCACCGCCCTGCAGATGGACATCAAGATCACCTCGATCACCGCCGCCATCATGCAGGTGGCACTTGCCCAAGCCCGCGACGGACGCCTCCACATCCTGGGCGAGATGGCCAAGGCGATCGACAGCGCTCGGGACGCCGTCAACCAGAACGCGCCGCGCATCACCGTCATCAGCATCCCGAAGGACAAGATCCGCGAGGTGATCGGCAGCGGCGGCAAGGTGATCCGCGAGATTTGCGAGGTCACGGGCGCCAAGATCGACATCGAGGACGACGGCACAATCAAGGTGGCCGCGGTCGATGCCAACGCCGCCAAGGCGGCGATCGATTGGATCCGCAATATCGTGGCCGAGCCGGAAATCGGCGTGATCTATGAAGGCAAGGTGGTCAAGCTGATGGATTTCGGCGCCTTCGTGAATTTTCTGGGGGCTCGCGACGGCTTGGTGCACATCTCCGAGCTTGCCCCCCACCGGGTGAAGACGGTGGGCGACGTGGTGCAAATCGGCCAGGTGGTGAAGGTCAAGGTCATCGGCATGGACGATCGCGGCAAGGTCAAGCTGTCGATGAAGGCGGTCGATCAGCAGACCGGCGAGGATCTGTCGCAAAAGGCCCAAGCAATCCAGGCCGAGCACGGCGGTTGACGGGAGCGCTCGCCGCTCGATGGGCTCGTTCCCGCGACCGCCTCGGATCATCGGCCATCGGGGTGCCGCGGGATCGGCGCCCGAAAACACCTTGGCCTCGATCAGGGAGGCGGCGCGCCAGGGCGCGCGCTGGGTGGAATTCGACGCCAAGCTGACGGCGGACGACGCAATCGTCTTGCTGCATGACGACGAGCTTGGCCGCACCACGAGCGGAACTGGCCCGGCGGCGAAGCAATCGCTGGCGCAAATCCGCGAACTGGATGCCGGTTCCTGGTTCGCGGAGAAATTCCGCGATGCGCGCGTGCCGACCCTGAAAGAGGCTACCGCCGCGCTTGTCGATCTCGACCTCGGCTGCAATGTCGAGATCAAGCCTTGTCCCGGCCGTGAAGTCGAGACCGGCGAGATCGTCATGCGCGAGCTCGCGGGGCTGTGGGCGAAGCATGGCGACTTGCCGCTGGTTTCCAGTTTTTCGCGAGACTGCCTGGTGGCGGCGCGGCGCCTGGCCCCGAACTGGCCGATGGGCGTCCTCTTCAATGATCAACCGGCCGATTGGCTGGACTGGGCCGCAAGGATCGGCTCCATGTCCGTTCATTGCTCGCACAAGACCCTAACTTCATCATGGGCAATGGCCATAAAATCCAGTGGTTTCCTGCTTTTGGTCTACACTGTCAACGAGGTCGATCTGGCGCATCGATTGTTCGATTGGGGCGTGGATTCGATTTTCACCGATATGCCCGGGCGCCTGCTGGAAGCCGGGCTCGGCTGATTCTATAATCGAGGTCGCCGACAAGCGCGGCGGCAAGACGGGAGAACATTCGTGAAGGCGCTAAACGCGTTGCTGATCTCTGGCCGCGAGGTCTTGCCTCTCATCGAGGGTGGCAAGGGCATCTCGATTTCGAACGGCGAATCCTCGGGCGCCTGGGCGGCGGCTGGGGCCGTCGGCACGTTCTCGGGCGTGAACGCCGATTCCTTCGACGAGAGCGGAAGAGCGATCCCACAAATCTATCACGGCAGGACCCGGCGCGAGCGGCACGAGGAATTGCTGGCCTACGCGATCAAGGGCGGCATCACCCAGGCCCGCATCGCCCACGACATGTCGGGGGGCAGCGGCCGATTGCACATGAACGTTCTATGGGAGATGGCGGGCGCCGAGCGTGTGCTGCACGGCGTGCTCGAAGGCGCCAAGGGGTTGATCCATGGCGTCACTTGCGGCGCCGGCATGCCTTATCGCATCGCCGAGATCTGCGCCGGATACGGTATCCACTATTATCCGATCATTTCCTCGGCACGTGCCTTCCGCGCGCTGTGGAAGCGCGCCTACCACAAATTTCGGGATTTCCTGGGCGCGGTCGTCTACGAGGATCCGTGGCTGGCCGGCGGCCACAACGGCCTATCCAACGTCGAGGATCCGGCCAAACCCGGCGATCCCCTGCCCAGGGTCCGAGATCTGCGCCAAGTGATGCGCGACGAATGCGCGCTGGGCGAGGTTCCGATCGTTATGGCGGGCGGCGTATGGTGGCTGGACGAATGGCAGGACTGGGTCGACAACAAGGAATTGGGGCCGATCGCCTTCCAGTTCGGCACCAGACCGCTCCTGACCGAGGAAAGCCCGATCTCGGCCAGTTGGAAGAAGCGCTTGCTGTCGCTGAAGGAGGGCGATGTGTTCCTGAACCGGTTCAGTCCGACCGGTTTCTATTCCTCCGCCGTCAATAACGCGTTCCTCCGGGAATTGAGCGAGCGCAACCACCATCAAGTGGCCTTCAGCCACGATAAGGTCGGCGAGCATGACTCGCCCTTCGCGGTGGGCGCCCGCAATCGAATGGTCTATCTGACCGCCGCCGATAAGCTCCGAGCGGAGGGATGGGTGCGCCAGGGATTCACCGAGACGTTGCGGACCCCGGATTCGACGCTCATCTTCGTGACCCCGGCCAAGGCCAAGGAAATTCTCACCGACCAGATCGAATGCATGGGGTGCCTTTCGGCTTGCCTATTCTCCAACTGGGCGCAGAACGAGCACGGCACCACCGGCAAGAAGGCCGACCCGCGATCCTTCTGCATCCAGAAGACGCTGCAGAACATCAGCCACTCCGAGCGAACCGAGGACGAGCTCATGTTCGCCGGCCACAACGCCTACCGCTTCGCGCTCGATCCCTTCTACAATAACGGTTTCATCCCCAGCGTCCGCCAGTTGATCGATCGGCTTCTGACCGGACGATAGCGCTCAATTTCCGGGGCGTGCATTACGACGGGAGATCCGGCGCGATCAGATCGATGGTCGGGAAATAGGTCCGGAATCTGGCTGGATCGCGCGTCAGCAGGCGATGCCCGCGCAAGGCCGCATGGGCGCCGATGAAAAAGTCGGGCAGCGGTGACCGGCGCGTTCCGCCTCCACGCCGATAGGCGAGATAAACTTTCCCCGCCAGAAAGGCCGCCGGAAACGGCATCGCCTCTCGCTCGAAAAGGGATGGCGGCAAGGCCTCCTCCAATTCCTCGATCCGGGAAAAACGGACGGAGACCTCGGCATAGATGACGGCGTTGATGACGAGCTTTTCGCGATCCGCCACGTGGCGGATCGCCGAAATCGACCAGGCACCCCATCGCGGATCCTCCGTCATGACATCGAGAAGCACATTGCTGTCGACTAGACAGCCCATCAGTCTTTCCGCGTCAGCGCCATGATGGCGTCGGTCGTCATGGCGACGTCGCCGCGGGACTTGAGCGCCGCGATCACTCGCTCGCCCCGGCCCCAGCGCTCCGAAACCGGCTTGCGCCGGATGCGCACACTGTTTCCGTCAAACTTGAACTCCACTTCCGTATGCGGCAGCAGGCCCGCCCGCTCCCTGATCTCGGCTGGAATGGTGACCTGACCCTTGGAGGTGATGCGCATGCGATGTCCTCTTACTCTTACATGTAAGAGTAATACCTAAATGGTGACGATTCAAGCCGGCAAGAAGAAATCCCGGGCCTACATCCGAATAATTCTAAATTACCCCTTCAAACGCCTTAGAAGTGCGCTAATATCCCGCTCATGTCCGAGCCCAGACCCTATGCTCCGATCGTCCACAAGCTGCGCGCCGCGCATTTGCGCCCGACGCGCCAGCGCCTGTCGCTCGCGCGGTTGCTGTTCGATTCGGGCGATCGGCACGTGACCGCCGAACAGCTTCACGAGGAGGCGGTGGTGGCCAAGGTCTCGGTCTCGCTGGCCACGATCTACAACACCCTCCATCAATTCACCGCCGCCGGCTTGTTGCGCGAAGTCGTTATCGAGCCGGGCCGATCCTATTTCGACACCAATGTGACCGATCATCACCATTTCTATGTCGAGGGCGAAGGCCGGTTGATGGATATTCCAGGCGATCAGGTCGCCTTGGCCCGAATCCCGGCGCCACCCGAAGGCGCCATCATTCATCGCGTCGATGTCATTGTCCGGTTGCGGAGTCAGTCCTAGCGTCATTATTTCAATTGGTTGAAGTATTTACTGGACTAGTTCTAATTTTCTTGACGAGCCATCGTAGACCCCCTATATTGCGGATTGACGGCGATCAAAACCGCCGTGGTCGCTGGGCCTTTTCCTATGGCCGGAAAAACGCAACGAGGGAGATGTGACATGGCAAATCTCAAGGGGTCGAAGACCGAAGAGAATCTGAAGGCGGCATTTGCCGGCGAAAGCCAGGCCAACCGGCGCTATCTCTATTTCGCGCAGAAGGCCGACGTCGAGGGCTACAACGACGTGTCGGCGGTGTTCCGCTCGACCGCCGAGGGCGAAACCGGCCACGCGCATGGCCATCTTGAATTCCTGGAAACCTGTGGCGATCCGGCGACCGGTTTGCCGATCGGGGCAACTTCGGCCAATCTCAAGGCGGCGATCGCCGGTGAGACCCACGAATACACCGACATGTATCCCGGCATGGCGCGGACCGCGCGCCAGGAAGGCCTCGAGGAAATCGCCGATTGGTTCGAAACCCTGGCCAAGGCGGAAAAGTCGCATGCCGGCCGGTTCCTGAAGGCCCTCGACACGCTGGGCTGATTGGTCATGCTCGAACGGCCGCGCGTCGATCAGGGACGCGCGGCCGGCGATCATTGAATTCCAGATGGATTGGACGCGACATGCGTGAGGGCAGCCTGGGCGCGCCGGTGCGCCATCCCCTGGATTGGCGCAATCCCGATTTCACCGACATGGCGAAGATCGAGGCCGAGATGCATCGGGTCTTCGACATCTGCCATAGCTGTCGGCGCTGCTTCAACCTGTGCGAATCCTTCCCCCGGCTCTTCGATCTGGTGGACAAGTCGCCGAGCGGCGAATTGGATGGCGTCGATCCCAAGGACTACAGCCGAGTAGTCGATGCCTGCACGCTCTGCGACCTCTGCTTCATGACCAAATGCCCTTACGTGCCGCCCCACGAATGGGCCGTGGATTTCCCGCATCTGATGTTGCGCCACCGGGCGGGGGAATTGAAGGCCGGGCGCGATGACAAGATCCATGCGCAACTGACCGAAACCGACCGCAACGGCAAGGCCGCCTCCTTCGCCGCGCCGATCGTCAATTGGGCGAGCGGCAATTCCCTCGCGCGGGGTGCCTTGGAAGTGGCCGCCGGGATCGATGCTGAAGCCAAGCTCCCGCGCTTCAATGGGGCGACCTTGGTCATGCGCGCCATGGAAAACCCGCCGAAGGTGAATGAGGGCGCTCCCGCGTTCGGGCGCAAGGCGGTGCTCTATGCCACCTGCTTCTGCAATTACAACAATCCCGAGATCGGCATGGCGGCCCTGGCCGTGCTAGCCCATAACGGGGTCGCGACCGAGATTCTCTATCCGCGCTGCTGCGGTATGCCGCAACTGGAACGCGGCGACATCGCCCGCGTCGCCGGGCATGCGCGCGACGTCGCGGCGGTGCTGCTGGCCTATGTCGATCAAGGTCACGACATCATCGCGCCGGTCCCCTCTTGCGCGCTGATGATGAAGTTCGAATGGCCGCTGATCCTGCCGGAGGATTCAGAAATAAAACGCTTGGCCGAGGCGACCTTCGATATCTCCGAATACGTGGTCGACATCGCCGGCCACGAGGGCCTGACCCCGGGCTTGCGGGAATTGGAGGGCGGAGTGACGCTGCACATCGCCTGCCATGCGCGGGCGCAGAACATGGGCCAGAAGGCAGCCGAGATGTTGCGCCTCGTTCCGGGCGCCGATCTTCGGGTGATCGAGCGTTGCTCGGGCCATGGCGGCGCCTGGGGGGTGATGAAGGGAAATTTCGACCTCGCGTTGAAAGTGGGCCGGCCGGTCGCGCGCCAGGCCGTCGAGGCGGCCAAGCGCCACGTGGCCTCGGAATGTCCGTTGGCGGGCGAGCATATCCTCCAGGGCATGGAACGCCTGGGCGATGGCGTTCACCCAAGCGAGGCGCCCCATCCGATCCAGTTGCTGGCGCGCGCCTATGGGTTCCAATGAAGGAAGGAGCCACGACAATCCCCATGGCCGATACCGCGACACCTGCTGGGAAGCGCATCACGCCGGCCGATATTCTGCCGGGGGCGGAATATGCCGCGAGGCGCGTGCAATTGCGCCGGGAGATCGTCGATCTGAAGCGCCGCCGACGCCTGGAAGTGGGTCCCTCGGCAACCCTGTATTTCGAATGCCATGCCACCATGCTCCAGCAGGTGCAGGAGATGCTGCACATCGAGAAGGGAGGGGCGGAGCAATTGCCCGCTGAACTCGCCGCCTACAACCCGCTCATCCCGCAGGGATGCGAATTGGTGGCAACCGTGATGTTCGAGATCGACGATCCGATCCGGCGCGAGCGATTCCTCGCGCGAATCGGCGGGGTCGAGCACACCCTATTCATCCAAATGGGCGATGAGAAAATCATGGGCCAGGCCGAGGAAGACCAGAATCGCACCAATGAATCCGGCAAGGCATCCGCGGTGCAATTCGTTCGCTTCGCCTTCACGCCGCGAGAGATCGCGATTTTCCGCGCCGGAAATGTCCCCGCGATCGTCGGCCTGTCGCACGAGAATTACGCGCACATGGCGGTGATGCCGGAAGCGGTTCGCGAGGAATTGGCCGGCGATTTCGACTGAAATCGGCCAAGCGCGGGATCGCTCGCTTCAATCGTCCTCGACGATCTCGCCGTCACGCACGCCCCATAGGGCGTCGCGGGTGATCCAGCCGGAAAAATCCTGGATCTCTATCCGGCACCAGGGACCGATGCCACATTCGCGTAAGCCAGCGATCACTCCGGCTTCGAGATTGGCGATGGGTCTTGAATCCGGTTCGGGCCTGGCGCGGATTTCCCTCGTCTCGCCCACGATCTGGGCCATGCGCCGGCCCGATAGCAGATTCCGTTGCACCCAGCCGAGCGTTCCGTCGCGATCGCGGATGCGCCGCCAATTCTCGAATTCCTGGACGATCTCGACCGGCAATCCCTTGCGCCGATAGACCCACAGGATCGGGTAATCCGTGCCCGGGCCGGCACGCAAATTGATTTCGCCGCTGTCCAGCGAGGCAAAGCGCGGCAAGGGCGCCTTGTTCTCCTCAGCCAGGCCCAAATGGGGCGAGAGAGCAATCGCGAGCACCAGGGCCAACTTTCGAAAAAACCTGATACACGACACATTCCGAGGCTGCCACGAAAGTTGGCACAGGTTGCCAAGTAGATAGTACCCGCCGACGTGTGCTGGCTGGATCATTGGGCTCGAATCAGCCAATCCCGCGACGGCGGGTCCTAGCAAGACCAGCCGCGATGTGCGCGCGGCGAATTCGAAACCCATGGCTTGGCGATCCCGATTCCACCCCTCCGCCTGAAGCCGCGAGGGTAGTGGCGTGCTTAGCGAAACCTTGCCGGCGGGTCAAGATTCGAGGCCGCGCCGGTCCGATCCGCCGCTTGCTGGACAAGCTCTCGCCAATCCTGGTATGGCAAGGGCCGAGGGCCGGTCGCAACGGCCCCATTGTTCCGCGCCCAGGGGGAAGCCCGATGTCGTCCAAGCCGCTCGTCATCGTCACCCGGAAATTGCCGGATGCGATCGAGACCCGGATGATGGAGCTGTTCTCGGTCAAACTCAATCTGGACGACCACCCGATGTCGCAAGGCGAACTCATCGAGGCAGTCAAGGCGGCCGAAATCCTGGTTCCGACCGTCACCGACCGGATCGATGCGGCGATCCTCTCCCAGGCCGGGGAAAGGCTGCGCCTGATCGCCTCCTTCGGCACCGGCGTCGATCACATCGATTTGGCCAGCGCCCGTCAGCGCGGCATCACCGTCACCAATACGCCGGGTGTCCTCACCGAAGACACCGCCGACATGACCATGGCACTCATCCTCGCGGTCGCGCGGCGCATCAGCGAGGGCGAGCGCCTGATGCGCTCCGGCAAGTGGCAGGGCTGGAGCCCGATGGGCATGCTCGGCCACCGCATCCATGGCAAGCGGTTGGGCATTGTCGGCATGGGCCGGATCGGCCAGGCCTTGGCCCGGCGCGCGCGGGGCTTCGGCCTCTCGGTCCATTACCACAACCGGCGCCGGGTGCATGCCTCGGTCGAGCAGCAATTGGAGGCGACCTATTGGGAGAGCCTGGACCAGATGCTCTCGCGCATGGACATCATCTCGGTCAATTGCCCGCACACGCCGGCCACCTATCATCTGCTGTCGGCGCGCAGGCTGAAGCTGTTGCCCAAGCACGCTTTCGTTGTCAACACCGCGAGGGGCGAGATCATCGACGAGGCGGCGCTCACCCGCATGCTGGAGAAACAGGAAATCGCCGGCGCCGGATTGGACGTGTTCGAGCACGAACCGGCCATCAATCCGAAGCTCTTGCGGCTCGATAACGTGGTCCTGTTGCCACACATGAGCTCGGCCACCCTCGAGGGCCGGGTCGACATGGGCGAGAAGGTCATCGTCAACATCAAGACCTTCGTCGATGGCCATAAGCCGCCCGACCGGGTGATCGAATCGATGCTGTGAACTGGGGCGCGAGGGCGGCGCTATCGCGGGCGCGCCTCGCCGCAGACCGGGCAATCGGGCCGGCGCTTGATCCGGATGGCGCG
This sequence comes from uncultured Rhodospirillaceae bacterium, assembly GCA_964542425.1. Classification (GTDB taxonomy): domain Bacteria; phylum Pseudomonadota; class Alphaproteobacteria; order Dongiales; family Dongiaceae; genus Dongia_A. The sequence goes on from CAZIUB010000044.1 coordinate 41,858, forward strand.
AAACTCGGTCGACAACCCGTCATAGAGCAGCAATCGCCCACCCAGACTTTCGCCCAGGCCGAGCAATTCCTTTAGCACTTCGGTTGCCTGCAAGGCGCCGATCGTGCCCGCGACCGCCCCCAGTATGCCGGCCTGTTCGCAGCGCGGGATGAAATCAGGGTCGGGCTCCTCCGGGAAGACGCAGCGATAGCAGGGAAACTCGGCCCCCTGATGCGCCTTGAAGACACCGATCTGGCCGTCGAACCTGAGGAGGGCCGCCGCCACCAACGGGCGCTTTTCGCGATAGCAGATCTCGCTCAAAAGATAGCGGGTGCGGAAATTGTCGGTGCCATCGGCCACCAGATCATAGGGGCGCACGAGATCGGCGGCGTTGTTCTCGACCAGGCGAATTGCGTGAACCACCGCCTTCACCTCGGGGTTGAGCCGGCGCACGAAATCAGCGGCGCTCTCGGCCTTGTTGCGCCCGACATCTTCCAGCCGATGAATGGTCTGGCGCTGAAGGTTGGAGATCTCCACCCGGTCATCATCGACGATGCCGATCGTGCCTACGCCGGCCGCCGCCAGATACTGGATGAGCGGCGAGCCCAATCCGCCCGCGCCCACCACCAGCACTTTCGATCGCAGCAGCTTGATCTGCCCCTCTTCGCCGACCTCGTCCAGGACGACGTGGCGGGCATAACGCTCCAATTGGCTGTCGCTGAGTTCGGTCATGATTGCACGGCAATCGTCGTTGTCACTCGTGTTAGGGACGTTCTCTTATTTGTCATTGCCGGGCTTGACCCGGCGATCCATGGATGCAAGGGACCCAAGTCCGGGCATGACAGAAAAATCGATCACTCCAGACCCTCGAAGAGCGCGGTCGAAAGATACCGCTCGGCGAAAGATGGCAGGATGACGACGATGCGCTTGCCGTGCATCGCCTTGCGCTGCCCAAGCTCGCAGGCGGCGGCAAGTGCGGCACCCGAGGAGATGCCCACCGGCAGGCCCTCGATCCTGGCCGCCTTGCGCGCCATGGCAAGCGCCGAGGCGTTGCTGACCGCCAGAACCTCGTCGATCACCGCGCGATTGAGGATTTCCGGCACGAAGCCAGCACCAATGCCTTGGATCTTGTGCGGGCCAGGTGCCCCTCCGGAAAGAACCGGCGAATCCTCGGGTTCGACCGCGATCATCTTTAAATGCGGCAGGCGGCCCTTCAAGACCTCGCCCAGACCGGTGATTGTGCCCCCGGTGCCAACGCCAGACACGATCGCATCCAGCCGCCCATCACAATCGCGCCAGATCTCCTCGGCGGTGGTTCGGCGGTGGATTTCCGGATTGGCCGGGTTCTTGAATTGCTGGGGGATGACTGCGCCCGGAATCTCGCGCAGCAATTCTTCCGCGCGCTGAATCGCCCCGGACATGCCGCGGGCGGAGGGGGTCAGTTCCAACTCGGCGCCGAGAAGGCGCAGCATCTTGCGCCGTTCCACCGACATGCTCTCTGGCATGGCCAGGATCAGCCGGTAGCCCTTGACCGCGCACACGAAGGCGAGCGCGATCCCGGTATTGCCGCTGGTGGGTTCGATGATGGTGGCGCCGGGGCCGATCGCGCCCTCGTCCTCCAGATGCTCGATCATGGCGATGCCGAGGCGATCCTTGACCGAGGACAGCGGATTGAAGAATTCGCACTTGCCAAGGAGTTCGGCTCCCACGCCTTCTGCGCGGGCGAGCTTGGCCAGGCGAATGATCGGCGTGGCGCCGATCGTCTCCAGCAGATTCTCGTAGATGCGACCGCGGAAATGCGGCTCCGTCGCCATCATCTTGTTCATCTATGATCCATTCGTCTCCCGGGCGCAATCGTGGGCAAGAGTCAGATCGAGAAGTCGAGCTTGGCTTCGGTGTCGGCGCGGATGCCGGCCTGCTGGGCGCGCTGGCACAGATCCTCCAGCGTCACCGAATCCAGTTCCGTCACCATCTTCTTCTGCAAATCTCGCCACAGCGGGCGCACGATCTCCAGCCCGACGCGCGAGCCGCTCGCGGTCTGCACCGGATCTTGATTGCCCTCGAAGTGGCGCACCGCGCGCACGATCTCGCCCAGGCTGATGCGGCGGCGTTCTCTCGCCAATTGATAGCCGCCCCGAGGCCCGCGATGCCCGGCCAAAACGCCGCTCCGTACCAAATGCTGCAGCACCTGCTCCAGATAGCGCCGGGGTATGCCCTGGCGCTCGGAAATGTCGCCCGATTGCACCGGGCCGGCGGTGCCGTAATAGGCGATGTCGAGAACCGATTCGATGGCAAGAAGCAGGCGCTTGGATGGGTGAAGCACGTCTACTCACCCCGCCGCCGGATTGCCGGCGATTCCGGTCGAGCCGTAACCGCCCTCGCCGCGCGGGGTTTCCTCGAGGTTCAAGCGCTCGTCCCAGACGACGCGCGCGACCGGCGCCACCACCAGCTGCGCGATCCGCTCGCCCCGGCGCAACAGCGCTGGCGTTTGGCCTAGATTGATCAAGAGCACCATCACCTCGCCCCGGTAATCGGCATCGATGGTGCCCGGGGAATTGAGCACGGTCAGGCCGTGGCGAAGGGCCAGGCCCGAGCGCGGCCGCACCTGCGCCTCGTGACCCGTCGGGAGCTGGATGGCGATACCGGTCGGGATCAGGGCTCGCTCCATGGGGGCAAGCTTGATCTCGTTCTCGATCGCCGCCGGCAGATCTACACCAGCGGCATGCTTGCTCGCGTATTCGGGCAGAGCAAGGCCTTCGCCGTGGGGAAGGCGCATGATCGCGACGCGCAATTCAGCCATTGCCCTTGCCCCTCTTCAGGCGCGCGCGCAGCGCCGCTGCGATGCGCTGGCCCAGGCGTTCGGCCACATCCGCCTTGCTCAGTTCCGGCCAATCCTCGGTTCCGGCGGCGCGAATCAGGTGCACCTTGTTGCGATCGCCGCCAAAGGTGCCCGTTGCCGCCGACACGTCATTGGCGAGAATCCAGTCGCAGCCCTTGGCCTTGAGCTTGATCCTGGCGTGTTCGACCACGCGCTCGGTCTCGGCGGCAAAGCCGATCACCAGGCGCGGCCGCTTTGGTCCGGTTGCGGAAAGCGTGGCCAGGATGTCGGGGTTGGCGACGAGCTTCAGAACCCGGCCTTCCTCGGTGCCAACCTTCTTGATCTTCTGGGTGGATGCGTCCGCGGGACGCCAATCGGAGACCGCGGCCGCGCAGATGGCGACATCGACCGGCAGCGCGCCATTGACCGCGTCCAGCATCTGGCGCGCATCAATCACCCGGCGCGTCGTCGCGCCGATCGGATCGGCAAGCTCGGTCGGTCCGCTGATGAGGATCGTGTCGGCGCCAAGCCTGGCCAAGGCCTGGGCGATGGCATGGCCCTGCTTGCCGGAGGATCGATTGGCGATGTAGCGCACGGGATCGATCGCTTCTTGGGTCGGGCCGGAGGTAACCAGGGCGCGAACGCCCTTCAGCGGCTGGTCCTTGGGCGCCAGCATTGCCTGGATAGCATCCAGGATCTCGGCCGGTTCCGCCAGCCGCCCGTCGCCCTCCTCGCCGCAGGCAAGATCGCCCGCGCCCGGACCCACGAAGCCGATCCCCCGCGCGCGCAAGGCGGCGACATTGGCCTGGGTCGCTTTGTGGCGCCACATCATCACGTTCATCGCCGGAACGACCAGGACTGGCTTGTCGGTCGCAAGCAGCGCGGTGGTCGCCAAATCGTCGGCCAATCCTGCCGCCATCTTGGCCAGGAGATCGGCCGATGCCGGTGCCACCACGACCAGTTCGGCCTCGCGCGACAGCCTTATGTGGCCCATCTCGCTCTCGTCGGTCAGCGAAAACAAGTCCTGATAGACCCGTTCGCCGCTCAAGGCGGCGATGGAGAGGGGTGTCACGAATTCCGCCCCGCCCTTGGTCAGGATGGTGGGGAAGGTGAGCCCGCGCTCGCCCCCACGCCGGATCAATTCCAGCGCCTTGTAGGCAGCAATGCCGCCCGAAATGATGAGCAGGATACGACGTTTTGCGGCCACTTCCCATATTCCACAGTTCAATAGAGTATTTACTGTGCCGAAGCGGGTTTTGCAAGCGGGTGGGAGGTTGACCCCGGCTTCCAGTAACGGGTAACGGGGTAACGGTGGGTAACGGTCGTAACGGTGGGTGGTAACGGTGCCAAATGGGCGCCGTCCACACATGACAGTGCACTTAATTGCCTCACTGCCGCGGGTCGAAATGCAAGGGCAGCCTATTTAGTGCGCTGTTACCGTTTTATCGTTTTATCCCCGCCCGAGATAAGACAATCGGTTCAAATCGTAGTTGCACCCGCTATCGCGTGAACAGCAGCCCGGCGACGAGGACCGCGATGATCAGCCACAGGAACCAGTTGCTTCCGGTCCGGTTGATGACATTCAAGGCCTCGGGGTCGAGTTTCAGCCCGCCCTCGGCCAGGTGATCGACCACCCGGTCGAGGTTGCGCATGACGGAAGGGAAGCGGGCGGCCACATGCAGCGCTTCTTCCATCGCCTGGGCAAGCCTTGCCTCGGGTCCGCGATTGTCGCGCATCCATTGTTCGATCAAGGGCCGGGCGAGCGTCCAGATGTTGAGCGTCGAGTTCAATTGTCGGCTGATCCCTTCGGCCATCAGCATGTTCTTCTGCAGCAGCAGCAATTCCGGCTGCACCTCCATCTCGAAGCTCTCGGTCACGCCGAACACCTGGCCCAGCACGCGGGCGAAGGAGATCTCGTGCAAGGGCTTGCCGTGGATGGGTTCGCCGATCGAGCGCAGAGCCAGCGTGAACTCGTCCACGGATTTCCTGGCCGAGAGGTACCCGGCATCGAGATAGATGCGGGCCACGCACGCGTAATCGCGTTCCAGGAACGCCAGCAGCATGTCGGCCAGGAAAAAGCGGGTCGGACGCGACAATCGGCCCATGATGCCGAAATCGACCACCTGGATGGCGCCGTCCGCCCCGACCGTCATGTTGCCGGGGTGCTGGTCGCCGTGGAAATAGCCGTCGCGGAAGGCCTGATTGAAGAAGATCGCCGCCGCCTTGGCCAGCACTTCGTCAACGTCATGGCCGGAAGCAAGCATCGCCCCGCGATCGTCCATCGGAATGCCGATCAGGCGCTCCTGGGTCATCACCCGCTTGCCGGTTCTAAGCCAGTCGATCTCGGGCACCCGATAGTTGGGATCGCCAGCGAAATTCTCGCGCAATTCCGTGGCCGAGGCCGCCTCCAGCCGTAAATCCATTTCCACCCGCATGGTGGCGGCGAAGGTCCGCACGATCTCGACCGGTTTCAGGCGGCGGAGCCTCGGCTGCGTGCGCTCGATCAGCTCGGCCACCCATAGCAGCAGATCGGTGTCGCGCTTGAAGGCGATCTCGATGCCCGGGCGCAACACCTTGACCGCGACCTTTCGGCCATCGGGAAACGCCGCGTCGGGCGGGGTCAGCGCGAAATGCACCTGACTGATCGAGGCGGCCGAGACCGGCAAATCCTCGAATTCCGCGAACAAATCGCCGACCGGCGCGCCCAATTCCGTCGCGATCGTCGCCCGCGCCTCGAAGGCCGAGAAGGCCGGCAATTGATCCTGAAGCTTGGCCAGGTCGGCGGCCACCTGCTCGCCCAGGAGGTCCGAGCGCGTGGACAAGACTTGTCCTAGTTTGATGAAGGCCGGGCCCAGATCGGTCAGCGCCAACGCCAAGCGTTCGCCCGGGCGCTTGGCGCCGCCGCCCTGGCCGAAGAACAGCCGAATGAAAAACAGCAGGAGGGGCGCGATGCCGGCGTCCGCCATCGCCTCCTCGAACGGTGCCAGGGCACCATGCCGCGCGAATACGATGGCAATCCGCAAGAGCCGCAGGAGGGAACGCGCCGATCGCAGCATTCAGATTCGCCAGCCCGAATGCAGCGCGGCGATGCCCCCGGATAGATTGCGCCACGTGACTTGGCTCAATCCGCTTTCCGCCATCATGCCGGCCAGTGTCTTCTGATTGGGGAATCGCCGGATCGATTCGACCAGATATTGATAGGCTTGGCGGTCTCCCGCGACGCGCTCGCCCAGCCAGGGCAGCAGGTTGAACGAATAGAGATCATAGAGCCTGGACAGCGAGGGGATGGCGAAGGTGGAAAATTCCAGGCACAGGAACCGCCCGCCCGGGCGCAACACGCGGAATGCCTCGGCCAGCGCGCGCTCTGGCTTGGCCACGTTGCGCAGGCAAAAGGCGATGGTGTAGGCATCGTGACGCATGTCCGGCATCGGCAAGGTCTCGGCATTGCCGGCGACCCAGGAAATTCCCGACAATTGTCCCCGGTCGATGGCGCGATCCCGCCCGACATCGAGCATGGCCGGCGTCAGGTCGCAGATCGTGACCTCGGCCGAGGGCGCGCGCTCCAGAATGCGCAAGGCGATGTCGCCGGTGCCGCCGCCCACATCCAGCACCCGCCAATGCGGCCGCGGGTCCAGCCAATCGATCATCGCCGCCTTCCACAGGCGATGGATGCCGGCCGACATCAAATCGTTCATCAGATCGTACTTGCCAGCGACCGATCGGAATACATCGCCGACCAGCATGGTCTTGGCGCTGGCATCGACGCGGGCGTCGCCGAACCAAGTCTGCTCTTTCCGGGGTGGTTCCATCATGGCCCGCACATTAGTGCGGAACGGTGCGGAATGGAACTGCCGGGGTAGGGCGTCGCCGCGGGGTTCGCCAAGGCCACGGAGAATCGCATCATGCCTTGACTTGCGGGCCAATTTCGCAGTCGCTGATGCGCGAATCTTTTTGCCCTTAGACCAGCAAAGGCGAGCCGGAAACGCGATGCCCGAGTTGCCGGAAGTCGAAACCATCTGCCGGGGTCTGGCGCGGCGTCTCGAAGGGCGCCGGCTATGCAGCGTGTTGCAGCGCCGGCCCGATCTCAGGTTTGCTTTGCCGAGGAACTTCGCCAAGCGTCTCGAGGGCAGAACGATCATCCGGATCTTCCGCCGGGCCAAATACATGATCTGGGAATTGGATGACGGTCAGGCACTGCTTGGCCATCTCGGCATGTCGGGAAGAATGCTGGTGAGCGAAGGCGTGCCCGATGTTCTGGAACGCCATGACCATCTGGTGTTCGAAACCGAGGACGGCGCCTGCGTGCGCTTCAATGATACCAGGCGATTCGGGATGATGGATTTGGTCGCGATCGATGCCCTCTCGCACCACAAACTGCTCAAGGGTTTGGGGCCGGAACCGCTGGAGCGCGCCTTCGACGCGGCGGCGCTCGGGGCCGCGCTCAGGGACAAGAAGACCAGTATCAAGGCGGCCCTACTCGATCAGCGCGTGGTGGCGGGCCTGGGCAACATCTATGTTTCCGAGGCTCTGTTTCGCGCCGGCGTTTCGCCCCGGCGCCAGGCACGCTCCGTCCCGGGCGCGCGCGCGCGCCGCCTGGTCCGGGCGATCAAGGCCGTGCTTAGGGAAGCGATCGCCGCCGGTGGTTCGTCGCTGCGCGACTATGTGCAGAGCGACGGCGAGCTCGGCTATTTCCAGCATCGCTGGCGGGTCTATGACCGCGAGGGCGGGAAATGCCACGGCTGCGATTGTGAGACCGCGCTCACCGGCGGGGTCCGGCGCATCGTCCAGGCCGGCCGCTCGACCTTCTATTGCCCGAGGCGCCAGAAATGACCTTTCGGGTTACGCCTTCGCGTCGTGGGGCAGCGGAAAGTGCCGTGGGAACAGGCCGTGAAGCCCCAGCCGGCAGACCGCGCGCGCCTCGAGCTTGCGAAATCGTCGCGGGCTCAGCGCCCAATCGATCCACAACCCCTCCAGCAAATAGACGATGGCGAGTGCGGCCTCCGGCGCCCTGATCGGATAGGCGCCCTCGGCCACCAGTTCGCGGCACGCGCCCTGAACGGCGCGATGGAAATCGGCCTCGCGCGGGTCGCAATAAGGGCGGTAGTTCGGCCGCGAGATGGCCTCGCGCCGATAGGAGAGCCAGGCCACCAGCCAATCTCGATCGATCCCGCCGCGGTCGATATCGTGCTCGATGATCGCCCACAGGCGCTCGGCTGACGCGGGTCCGGCCTGCGCCAGAGCCGCCTGCCAGGATGCGCGGTAGGAGCGTGCCAGATGCCGCAGCACTTCGAAGAGCAGGCTCTCCTTGCTGACGAAATAGAGATTGACCATCCCGCGCGACAGGCCGGAATAATGCACCAGGCGCGTCACCGAAACGCCGGCGAAGCCATGCCGGGCGATGGCCCTGATCGTGGCATCGATGATCGTCTGGCGATAAAAGATCTTGGCTTGGCCCCGATCGCGCGGCCGCTCGGGCTTTTTTGCCCCACTTCGCTCGATCATGATCCGATCCCCCGACGGCGCTTGACACAGCATCATTTCATGAACGGTCATTCATGAAAAGCAGCGTTTTGTTTGACCGCGCTGGGCGCGGCCACCGGCACAAGAGATGGGAGGAAGCGGGATGAACAGGATTGCTTTGGCGCTCTTTGGCGCGCTCAGCCTTGGTGCTGGCGGGGCACTGGCCGAGGATATGGAACTCAATGTCTATAACTGGAGCGATTACATCGGCGAGACCACGATCGCCGATTTCGAGAAGGAAACCGGCATCAAGGTCCGCTACGACTATTTCGACAGTTCGGAGACCTTGGACGGCAAGATGTTGGCCGGCGACACCGGCTACGACGTGATCTTCCCGACCCGCACCGTGATCACGCATCATGTCAGGGCCGGCATCTATCGACCGCTCGACAAGTCCAAACTCACGAACATCGGCAACATCGACGACAAGTTCTGGAAGGCCCTGGAAGTGGCCGATCCCGGCAATTTGCACGCGGTTCCCTACATGTACTGGACCAACGGCTTCGTCTATGATGCCAAGAAGGTGCAAGCGATCATGCCCGATGCCCCGGTCGATTCCTGGGCCATGATCTTCAAGCCGGAAATCATCTCCAAGTTCAAGGATTGCGGCGTCTCGATCCTGGATTCGCCGGAGGACGTGATGGAGCTGGCGCTTAATTACCTGGGCATCAATACCTCGACCAAAAAGCAGGAGGATCTGGCCAAGGCCGCCGATCTCATCATCGCGATCACGCCCTACATCCAGAAATTCGATTCCATCGGCACCATCGACGCGCTGGCGGCGGGCGACCGTTGCATCGCGATGACGTGGTCGGGTGATTTCGCGCAGGCAAAGAATCGCGCCGCCGAGAACGGAATCGACGTCGAGCTGCAATTCGCGGTGCCCAAGGAAGGCGTCAATCTGGATTACGACGGCCTGGCCATCCCGGCCGATGCGCCCCATCCCGAGGCCGCGCACAAATTCATCGATTTCATGCTGCGCGCCGATGTGATCGCCGCCGCCACCAACTACATCGGATACGCCAACGCCAACAAGGCGGCCACACCGCTGGTCCTGCCGGAAATCCGGGAGAATCCGGCGCTCTATCCCGACCCCGCGCGGCTTGCCCGGGTCTATACCAGCGATGTGCGCGACGCCGACGGCATCAGGGTGCTGACCAGCGAATGGAACCGGGCCAAGAGCCAATAGGGCCGCCCGGCACCCAAGGGAAACGGTCGCGGTCGGTGGCCGCGACCGGGTTCCTGAAATACAACCGCCGAAATCCGTGGTTAGGAATGGATCGACGCCGAGCGATATGGTTCGGGCGGGTGAGATCGGGCGCCTGTGGCACCCATCCAGGTCCCCGGCCGCGGCTTGAGCCCGGCCCCATATTCGGCCAAGCCGATTTCACTTCACTGGAAAATCCTTTAGAAGGATTGCCAGACCCAACGTCTTGGAAACCGCGATGTGGCGCCTGATCGCTTGCCTGCTCCTGCTATTCGGCACCGTCCCATCGGCGCTCGCCACCGAATATCTGTCGATGATTCCCGACATGCCCTTGCCCCTTGGCCTGGCCGAGGAGGCGGACAAGGGCGCCGTTTTCGACGCGCCCACCGGGCGCATCGCCACCGGCTATGCGAGTGGGATGATCGCGGCAGGCGCGGTGCGCGACTTTTATCACCAAACCCTGCCGCAATTGGGCTGGGAGACGGTGACGCCGGGCACCTATCGACGGCAGAGCGAAACCCTCAAGATTGACGTGCTGGGCGGCGAGAACGGCGATGCGTCCATTGTCAGCTTCACCCTGTCCGCCGAGAGCCAATAGGTCATGACCTACGAGAATCTGCTGGCCGAGAAAACGGGGCGCGTCGGCCTGGTAACCTTGAATCGGCCCAAGGCGATGAACGCGCTCCGCGCGGCGCTGATGGAGGAACTGGCCCTTGTGCTCGACGATTTCGAATCCGATCCCGGGATCGGCGCCATCGTGGTGACCGGCAATGACAAGGCCTTCGCCGCCGGCGCCGACATCAATGAGATGAAGGACCGATCCTTCCAGGATGTGTTCGCCGCCGATTTCATCACCAAGGATTGGGAGCGGTTGGCGCGATGCCGCAAGCCGACGATCGCGGCAGTCGCCGGGTTCGCATTGGGTGGCGGTTGCGAATTGGCCATGATGTGCGACCTGGTGATCGCGGCGGAGAATGCCAAGTTCGGGCAGCCGGAAATTACCATCGGCACCATTCCCGGTTGCGGTGGGACCCAGCGCCTGACCCGGGCGATTGGAAAAGCCAAGGCGATGGATCTGGTGCTGACCGGGCGCATGATGGATGCCGCCGAGGCGGAGCAGGCCGGGCTGGTGGCGCGCGTGGTGCCCGCCGATCGGCTGCTGGCCGAAGCTCTTGAAGTGGCCGAGAAAATCGCCAGCCATTCCCTGCCGATCACGCTGATGGCGAAGGAAGCGGTCAATCACGCGCTCGAGACGGGCTTGGCCGAGGGCATCCGCTTCGAGCGCCGGCTGTTCCACGCCACTTTCGCCACCGAGGACCAAAAGGAGGGCATGCAGGCCTTCGCCGACAAACGCAAGCCCGCGTTCAAGCATCGCTGAAAGGCCAGCCCAGGGGAGATTCAGGAGCGATGGCGAAGGAAACCATCATACAAAACGCGGCCATTCCGGCCGGCCGCATCAAGATCAAGTCGGTGCATGTGACGATCGATCAGAAGCGCCATGAGATCGTCCATATGTCGATCGCGGACGTGCTCATCGCCGGGGCCCCGGATTGGTTCGCGCCGCGCCAAAAAGTCGATTTCTGCTTTGTCCTCACGCTTCCCAATGCCGAGCGCGTCTTGCCAACCTATGGCATCGTCATTCGCAACGATTCCGCCGGGCTCGAAGTGCGCTACACGCCGCCCTCGCTGCAATGGCGCGACATTCTGACCAAACTCATTCAGGAGGAAATGCGGCAAGCCTGAACTGGCGAGGCGGCCAAGCTGGCGCACCAGGTGGTGGAACCGGCTGGCAATCCTGTTGAAAAATGGCCGCGAGGGGCCTTGGTCAAGCGGCCTCGGGCCTGCGCGGTGTCGGCGAATCCGGGCGCCGCTGCGAAACACCAGGCCCCCACTTGCCTTGCATCATGTAATCGCGGGTCGCTGGTGCTCCGGCGATTCCCCGGCACAATTGCATCTGGAAAACCATGGTGTGATCCTGGCGGAATGTCAGCTCGCTACCTGTAAGATAGAATTCCCACATCCGGCAGAAACGCTCGTCAAAGAGCTTGGCAATCTCCGCCCGGTTTGCGGCGAAGTTCGCGCGCCAATGGCGGAGCGTCTCGGCGTAATGCAGACGAAGAATCTCGATGTCCGAGATCCACAGGCCGGTCTTTTCAACCACCGGCACGACTTCCGAAAGCGCCGGGGCATAGCCCCCGGGGAAAATGTATTTGCGCACCCAAGGATTGGTGGCGCCCGGGCCGTCCCTTCTGCCGATCGAATGCAGCAGCGCCACGCCGCCCGGCTTCAAGATCTCCTCCACCTTTTGAAAGAACTCCGGGAAATGCCTCAAGCCCACATGCTCGAACATGCCGACCGAAACGACGCGGTCGAACAAACCCGTCTCCAGCCGATAATCCTGCAACTTGAAACTGACCAGATTGTCCAGGCCGGACGCCTTGGCGCGCTCGGTCGCCAATTCGCATTGTTCCTTGGAAAGCGTGACGCCGACGACCTCGACCCCGGCCGCCCTGGCCAAGTAAAGGGCGAGCCCACCCCACCCGCAGCCAATGTCGAGGACCCGCTGGCCCTTCTCCAGAAAAAGCTTGGCCGCGATGTGGCGCATCTTGGCCTGCTGCGCTTCCACGAGCGTCGCGTCGGCGCGCGCGAAATAGGCGCAGGAATATTGCAGGCTGGGATCCAGGAACAATTCGAACAGCCGGCGCGACAAATCGTAGTGATGGGCCACATGCTGCCGAGCCAGGCCGATCGGATTGTTCTGGTGCCACCAGCGCAACCCCGTGCGCGCCCATCGCATCAGGACGGCCCAGGCGTCGCCTTCGATGCGGGCCTGATTGGTCATGGCAATATCGATGAGGTCGTAAAGCGAACCCTCCTCGATGGTGATCCGGCGATCCATATAGGCCTCGCCAATCGCCAGCCAGGGATTGAAAGTCAATCGCCGATCGGTCGCCGCATCATGCACGCGGATGGTCACTGTTGGTCCATCGGCGGCGTGGAATTCGTGGCGCCGGCCACGATGATCCAGCAGGGTCAACCGACCGTAATCCCCGCACTTGGCCAGGACTCGTTCGAACATGGCAACTACCCCGGCCCCGGACTTGGCTCATCCGCCCGGTCCGACAAACACCCGTCCCAATCTAAAAATGCCTTGGAAAAACTGTCAACACTTGCAATCGTGGCAACGGACGGCTTGAGATTGGAGGGCGGAAAAAAACGATGACGCGGTCCGAAGGGGGGAAAATTGCTTCCGCCGACGATCCGAAGCACTTAATCGAGCAGGTTTTTGCCATGGGGGATGAATTCCCGGGCCCGGCCGAGGATCTGTTGCTCTCTTGGATGTTGTCACTGGCACCGGAAGCCGATGCACCCCAAGCAGCGCGGCGTCTCGCCGATTGCTACGAATCACGACTGCGGGATGTGGCGGAAAACCGGCCCTTGCGCCGGCTCTGGCGGTTGCTTCGCGAGACCGCCATGGCCAAGAATGAGCGCGGCCGGCGCCGAGGCGGCGCCAATGGCCGACGGTCCTGAATGATCCCTCAATTCAAGGGCGGTTTGGCTGCCCCGGAATTGCCGCTATGGGCCTGCTGTTGCTTCAGCAATTCCTCGCGTTTGTCCCGGTAAAGTGCGGCAAAATCGATGGGATTGATCAGGAGCGGCGGGAAATTGCCGGCCTGGATGGCATTGGCGATGATCTGGCGCGCAAACGGGAACAGCAAGCGCGGGCCCTCGATCATGATCAAGGGCAGCACATGTTCCTGGCCGACGCGCCCGACCCGGAACAGCCCGCAATATTCGCATTCGACCTGATAGACGACTTTTTCTCCGGTCTTGGCCTCGACCGACAGGAAGAGCGTGATCTCGACATCGGGCGGGTTCCTGGGCTCGATGCGAACGTCAACTCGAATGGTTCCAGTCGGTATCTCCTTCATGGCCAAGAGGGTTTGATGCCCGCCCGGATTCTCGAACGAGAAATCCTTGAGATACTGGGTGATGACGGCGAGGGGAAATCCGTGCCCCTGCGGTGTGTCCTGGCCAGCCGGTTTTTGCGCCTGATCGTTTTCCGCCATGGTGAACAATCCTCAAGAATTTCAGGTGGGCGGTCCAGCTTTTTTCGCCATTTCCCCGGGCATTCGATGTGCGACCGATTGCCGCGATCGAATCGCGATCTGGCGATCGACGGCCGAGATCAAAGGCCCAGTTCCAACCATCGGATGGCTGCACCTAGCATGCGGTACCCATGACTGGCAATCGCCTCAAGGCGGGGGCAACGTTGGATCGAAAGGCAGGATCTGGCAGTTGCGCAGTTCTTTTCCGCTCAGGCGCAAGATGAAGCCCCAATGGCTGACCACCGCCACATGACGGAAATCCAGCCAACTCGCCGCTTTGTCGCGAAAGGCCCGAGCGCGGGTCCGGACCTGCTCCTCGGTCTCGTCCAGATCCGGCCACCACTTCTCCTCCAAATGGTCGAATCCCAACGCCGGCCACGATTGCGCCAGGTGGCTGCGCGGGCTGCCAATGTCGCAGTGATAGAGCGCGTGTTCCCGCACCAAGGGCTCAACCGCCATCGGCAAACCGAGTGCCGAGGCGATGATCTCGGCGGTCTCCAGCGCGCGGGTATAGGGCGAGACCACGATCCGGCGCAACTCGCTGGAAGCCAGCGTTTCGGCGGCGCGACGGGCCTGATCGCGACCCAGTGGCGTCAGACAAGGATCGCCGATCCCGGGGTCGCGGCCGGTGCGGTTGAACACCTCGTTGAACTCCGACTGGCCATGGCGAATTAGGATCATTGCCAGATCATATTTCGACCAGTTGGAACCGGCTCGGTTTGCTCGCCGGCGTGCCAGTCCGAATGGAGGAACGCGCACCGGACGAAGTCCGCCTTCGCGGACGGGGGCGATGTGGTGCATTCGGCAAGCGGCCTGCCAAATGGGACGCCCACTGGGCGGATGGCCGCCAATGGGACGCCCCTTTGCGGACCAAACCCCGAAGGGAACAGGCGCTTTTGGCCCAGTGGGACGCCCAGGGGGACGCCCAGGGGGACGCAATGGGGGTCGGCGTCAGGTGCCTTGGCCATAGCACCACTATGACCGGCGGCCCCTTTCTTGCATTTGGCCAAAATCGCTCTGTCCGAGCCATTCCATCTGGTCGAAACATGCTTGTTTCATGACTTCCTTGGCCCTTTCGCCCAAGATGGGCCGCACTAATCCTCGCCGACATCGATGATCGGACGCTCCGGCCCGGGATGGCGCGTGGGTGGGCGATCGTCGATGTCCTTGTGATCGCCGGTAACAATCGGATGATGCCGAACGTTCCTGGCCTGGAAGTGTCGCGCCACCCACCGAAGCAGACAGTCGCGGGTCCAGGGCAGCATCAGGGCAACAGCCACGATATCGCTGATCGGCCCCGGAACGATCAGCAGAATGCCGGCGATGGCGAAACAGGCGGCGTCGATGAGCGTATGGCCCGGCTCATCGCCCATCTCAATTGCCAGGCGCAGTCGCTGGACCGCCTGCAATCCGGTTTGGCGCAGGACGAACAGCCCGGCAAGGAAGCCCGCCCCGGTCAGCGCCAGCGTAGCCGCCAGCCCGATCCTTTCAGCGAGCCACACCAGGCCCGCGATCTCCAGAAGGGGCCAGAACAGAATAAGCGCGCCTAACCATCGTGCCATACTTGCCCTTCGACCGCCAATTGCCTATCTAGAACCAAGGACCCAGAATCGAGGTACCAGGGTTTGCCGTTCCGTGGCGAGAAGTTTGCGCGGGGGCCGGCCGGGTGAGCCCCGTACCCGCCGTCGTAAGACTGGATGATTCGAGCCAATTTGGCCCCGCCCGTGCACACCGGCGGGTGCTATCTATCTTGTGACATGTGGCCCGACTTTCGTGGAAGTTTCGGAGTGTTTCGTGTATCACGCGTTTTCGAAAGTTGGCACTGGTGTTCCGCAACCAACATTCTGATCCCGGAATTTCGGCCCGGAACACTAGCAAGTTCAATGGCATGCGTTGTGGTTCCAACGGGAATGATTGGGAATCAAGCCTTGGAACCACACCACTAGCGCGCCGGTCGACCGGGAAAGGATGATTCTCGATTGTCCCTGGATCTAATTTTCTTCGCGGTGGTGGCGCTGGTCCTTGGCTGGCGGCTGTATAGCGTGCTGGGCCGACGCACCGGGACCGAGCGGCGCGTCGATCCCTTGGCCGAACAACCGGCCGACGCCGCGGAATCATCGCCGGCGGTGGCGCGAATTCCCAGCCGCGCCGATCGCGAGCGGCGTCAGATGGAAGCCGCGATCGCGGCGACCCCCCACGACACCCAGCAGGGCCTACGCGACATCAAATCCGCCGATTCCGGATTCGACGTCACCCAGTTTCTCGCCGGCGCCAAGGTCGCCTTCGAGATGATTCTGGCTGCCTTCGCCAAGGCCGATTCGAAGGCCCTGCGGCCGCTTTTGAGCGATCAAGTGTTCGGCAATTTCAATACCGCGATAGAAGAACGGAAGCGCCGGGGCCACCATCTGGAAACCACGCTGATCGGCATCTCTGGGGCCGAGATCGTTGCCGCCCAGTTCCAGAAGGCGGGGAGCGAGGCTCGGATCACTTTGCGCTTCAACTCCCAGCAGGTGAATTTGACCAAGGATGCCGAGGGACGGATCGTCGAGGGTGATCCCGGCGAGGTGGCGACCATTGTCGATCTTTGGACTTTTGCCCGTTCAATCAAGTCGCGCGACCCGAATTGGACCTTGGTTGCCACCGAAAGCCCGCAATAGGTCCATGCGTTTCGCTAGTGTTGCGGTTCCAACGTTTGATGCCCAATCATTCCCGTTGGAACCACAACGCATGCCATTCCCATTTGCTAGTGTTCCGGGCCGACATGTCCCTAGAGCGGAATGTCGGTTGTGGAACACCAGGCGCGCGCGCCTTGCGCTGCTACTGGCGCTCCTCGGATGTGCTTCGCCGCCCCCGGCCCTCTCGGCAGTTCCCCTAACGCGCCTGCCCGGCTGGTCGGTCGAAGCCGTCGCGCGGGCGGCGCCGGCGTTGCTTTCCGGCTGCCAATTCCTGGCCGCACTCCCGGCCGATCAGGCACTGCCGGCGATCGCACCTGGGATGTCGGCCGAGGATTGGCGCCGAGCTTGCGCGGAATTGGTGGCGGCCTCCCACCAGGGCGACGCTGCTCTTGCCCAGCACTTCGCCGATCGATTTGTTGCCCTGGCGCCGGCCGATTCCGGTGTAGCGGCCCTGATCACAGGATATTACGAGCCCGAATTCGCGGGAAGCCTGACGCCCGATTTGCAATATCGTTGGCCGCTTTACGCGTTGCCGGCGAGCCCCTTGCGCTTCGATCGCGCCGCGATCTCGGCGGGCGCGCTCGATGGACAGGGACTGGAGCTCCTGTTTCTCGCCGACCCGATCGATGCCTATTTTCTCCAGGTTCAAGGTTCGGGGCGCGTGCGCCTGCCCGATGGCAGGGTGGTGCGGCTTGGCTATGCCGGCAGTAACGGGCGCGACTATGTGGCGATCGGCAAGCCGATGGTCGAGGCCGGCCTGATCCCGAAGGACCAGGTGTCGATGCAATCGATCCGCGCCTGGTTGATGGCGCACCCGGAAAGCATCCAGCAATGGCTCGATCGCAATCCGCGCTATGTGTTCTTCCGCGAATATGAGGGCCCCGGTCCCGTGGGCGCCTTGGGCACACCCTTGACCGCGCTGGCCAGCGTCGCCGTCGATCCCGAATTCGTGGCCATGGGCACGCCCATGTGGTTGAATGCCGCGTGGCCCGCGAATGCGCCAGGCCAGGCCAGGGGCGCGGCGCTGCAAATCCTGGTCGTGGCCCAGGACAAGGGCGGCGCGATCAAGGGGACGGGCCGCATCGATCTTTTCTGGGGCACTGGCGCGCTGGCCGAGGAAATGGCGGGGCGGATGCGCATCGAGGGCTCCTATTATCCGATCGTGCCCAGGGATTGGGCATCGCGCCAGGGCTGGTTGCCAGATTCATGACCGGCTCCAGGCCTAGGGTTGGTTTGTTTGTCACTTGCCTGGTCGATTTCTATCGCCCGAGCGTCGGCTTTGCCGCCATCCGATTGCTGGAGAAGGCGGGCTGCGATGTCCAGGTGCCGGGAGTTCAAACCTGTTGCGGCCAGCCCGCCTACAATTCCGGCGATAGGCTGGGCGCTGCCCGGATCGCGCGCCAAATCGTAACGGCGTTCGACGGCTTCGAATACGTGGTCGCGCCGAGCGGCTCCTGTGCGGCGATGATTCGCCACCATTTGCCCGATCTGCTCGCCGATGATTCCACGTTCGGGCCGGGTGCCCGCTCTCTCTCAGCCAGGACCTACGAGCTGACGCAGTTCCTGGTCGATGTCCTGGGCTGGGACAGGATCGAAACGAGCTGCCAGGCCAAGACGACCTATCACGATTCCTGCTCTTCCTTGCGCGAAATGGGCATCAAGGACCAGCCGCGCCGCCTGCTGGCTCGGGTCGCTGGGCTGACGCTCGTGGAATTGGCGGACGCGGAGGCGTGCTGCGGATTCGGTGGCACTTTCTGCGTCAAGTTTCCCGACATCTCGGCGCGCATGGCGGCGGAAAAGACCGCCAATGTCGTGGCCACCGGGGCCGATCTGGTGCTGGCCGGTGACATGGGCTGCCTGCTGAATATCGCCGGACGCCTCGCCCGCGAGGGTGGGAAGGTCAGGGTCCGACACGTGGCCGAAATCCTGGCCGGAATGATCGATCATCCCGCGATCGGGGAATAGGCCAATGCCAACTTTCGAACAAGCGTGATCCATGAAACGCTTCGACGCTTCGGCGAAAGTTGGCATATGTTACCAAACGATAGTACCCGCCAGCGTGCACTGGCGGGGTCGTTTGGCTCGAATCAGCCAGTCCCACGACGGCGAGTACTAGCATGCAATCGACCGCGCATCTCTTGACCGACAATGCAAAGCGGGCCCTCGCCGACCAGGAGTTGCAGCGTGCGCTCGGCCATGTGCGGCGCAACTTCATCGACCGGCGTCAGGCGGCGATCGAGAAATTGCCGGAATTCGAATCCTTGCGCGATCACGCGCGCGCCATCAAGGATCACGTTCTCTCGCACCTCGACCAGTATCTGCTGCAATTCGAGGCCAAGGTCCTGGAACGTGGCGGCGAGGTGCATTGGTGCGCGACACCCGAAGCGGCCCGAGCCGCGATCCTGGGCATTTGCCGCAAGGCTGGCGCCGCGACCGTGACCAAGGGCAAGACCATGATCGGCGAGGAAATCGCCATCAACAGCCATTTGGAGGAAAACGGCATTCGCCCGATCGAAACCGATCTCGGCGAATACATCATCCAGCTGCGCGGCGAGACGCCGAGCCATATCATCGCGCCCGCCGTTCATGTCACCAAGCGCCAGGTCGAGGAAACTTTCCGTGCCCACCATGCCGATCTCGATCCGGCGCGCAATTTGCAGGAGCCGAGCTCGCTTCTCGCCGAAGCGCGAACCAGGCTGCGCGGGCAATTTCTTGCCGCCGATGTCGGCATCACCGGCGCCAATTTCCTGATCGCCGAAACCGGATCGACCGTGATCGTCACCAACGAGGGCAACGGCGATCTGACCCAGATGCTGCCGCGCGCCCATATCGTCTTGGCCTCGATCGAGAAGGTGGTGCCTACCCTAGAGGATGCCGGCACGTTGCTGCGGGTGCTCGCGCGATCGGCGACCGGGCAGGAGATGTCGGTCTACACCACCTTTTCCACTGGACCCAAGCGGCCGACCGATCTTGACGGTCCGGAGGAGTTCCATGTCGTGCTGCTGGACAACGGGCGCTCAGGCCTGCTCGGCACCGAATTCGAGGATTTGTTGCGCTGCATCCGCTGCGGTGCCTGCCTCAATCATTGCCCGGTCTATCACGCCATCGGCGGCCACGCCTATGGCTGGGTCTATTCCGGGCCGATCGGCGCGGTGCTGACGCCGGCCCTGATCGGGATCGAGCATGCGGCACCCTTGGCCAATGCCTCCTCGCTTTGCGGGCGCTGCGAATCGGTCTGTCCTATGCGGATACCGATTCCCCGCCTGCTGCGCCAATGGCGCGAACGCGAATGGGCGCGATCGCTGGCGCCCAAGCGTGCCCGCTGGTTGCTGGCGATCTGGCGATGGATGGCGCTTCATCCGGCCTGCTATCGCTCGGTCACGCGGATTCTTGCCATCACATTGCGACTGCTGGCCGGCGGCAAAGGCCGGTTGCGCAAACTTCCCTTGGCCAAGGCCTGGTGCCAGGATCGCGACTTGCCGGTGCCGGAGGGCCGCACTTTTCATGACCGTTATCGGAAATCGCGCCGATGAACGATCGCGAGAAAATGCTGGGAGCGATCCGCGCGCGTGCGAAAAAGCTGAGACCCCACCCGGGCATGGGTCCGGTGCCGGCGCGCGGCAAGGTCGAGGGCAAGGCGCGCATCCGCCTTTTCCAATCGATGGCGAGCGAAGCGGCCGCGACACTCGCCGAAGCCGCCACCATGGCCGATGTTCCCGGGCTGATCGCGCAATATTTGCGCGAAAACAACCTGCCCGCGAGGCTGCGCCTGGCGCCCGATCCCCGCATCTCGGGCCTCGATTGGGCATCGCAGCCGCTCCTCGAAACCAGTACCGGCGCCAGCGATGGCAATGACCAAGCCTCGGTGACGCCCGCCTTGGCCGGATTGGCCGAAACCGGCACCCTCGCCCTCGGCTCCTCGCAATTGACGCCTGCCACGCTCAATTTCCTCCCGGAAACGCATATCGTGGTGGTTAGCGAGAACGAAATCGTCGGCACATTCGAGGAATTGTGGAGCCGCGCCCGAAGGGAAGTGGGGGCCGATTGGCCGCGCAGTCTCAATTTGGTGACCGGCCCCTCGCGTAGCGCCGACATCGAACAGACCCTGCTCATGGGTGCCCATGGGCCTAAGCGCCTGCACATCATCCTCGTGGCAACTTTCGAAAGATCTTGATCCATGAAGCGCGCCGATGCTTCCACGAAAGTCGGGCCCCATGTTACCAATTGATGAGTCGCCCGCCGGGCTGCGCTGGTGGATACCATCGCCGATCCGCCCGTGTGCGACGGCGGGTACTCTTAAACCCGCATTTCCCGGATAGGTTCGTTGTTTGATGCAGCGCGGCTATGATTCTGATGTAAGAATCAATGTGTTGACTGTGCCGGGGACGGCGCCGATGATGAACCCGACGGGTGAATCCGAGAATGAGTCTTTGCGGCTGGATTTCGACCATCGGCTCAAGCTGGATCTCCACGGTTGCAAGGTCACGTCCGACGCTGGACTGCTTGCTTACCGCGAACTCGATGACGCCCTCGGGTTGACCGGCATGGTCGGCGAGCAACTCGTTGATCCGCGTACGGGCAAAAACGGCCAGCACACAATGACGGGCTTGTTTCGCCAGTCCGTCTTCGGCCGCCTCGGCGGCTACGAGGACGTGAACGACGCCGACCGGCTGGAACGTGATCCGGCGATACGTTGGATTGTCGGCGGTCGCGCCCTGACGATGCAGGCCGCATCCACCAGCCAGATGGGGCGCTTCGAGACAGAGGTGCTGACTCGGGCCGAGAACCAGGTGGCGCTGGCTGACCTGTCGGGACGCTGGATCGACACCGTGCATAGCCGCCGCCAGGTGAAGGCGGTGGTGCTGGACATGGACAGCAGCGTCAGCCCCACCTTCGGTGACCAGGAGGGAACCGCCTACAACGGCCACTTCGCCTGTACCTGCTATTACCCGCTGTTCGTGTCTAACCACTTCGGCGATCTGGAGCGCTGCGCCCTTTGTCCGGGCAACGTCCACTCGGCCCATGGCTGGCGGGAGGTGTTGGAGCCGGTCGTGGCCCGCTATCGAGGCAGGTTCAACCGCCGCTACTTCCAGGCCGATGCCGCCTTTGCGAACCCTGAGGTCCACGAGTTCCTGGAGGCCTAGGGCTTCAAGTACGCGATCCGGCTGCCTGCCAACAACGTGTTGCACGACAGCATCGGCTACTTGCTCAAGCGCCCCTTCGGTTGCCCTCCCATCGAGGTCCGGCGGTACTACGCCAGCTTCAGCTATCAGGCCCAAAGCTGGAAGACGCCGCGCCGCGTGGTGGCGAAGGTCGAGTGGCACCCTGGCGAGTTTTATCCACGCGTCGGCTTCATCGTCACCAACCTGTCACGCCGGGCCGAGCGCGTCGTCGGCTTCTACAATCAGCGCGGCACGGCGGAGCAGTGGATCAAAGAAGGCAAGAACGCGATGAAGTGGACGCGGCTGTCATGCTGCTCGTTCGCCGCCAACGCGGTCCGGCTTCAGCTTCATGCGCTGGCGTACAATATCGCCAACTTCATGCGGACGCTGGCGTTGCCCGAGGCAGTCGCGCACTGGTCGCTGACCAGCCTCAGGGAGAAGCTCGTCAAGATCGGCGCCAGGATCGTCACGCATGCCCGGTACGTCATCTTCCAGATGGCCGAGGTCGCGGTGCCGAGGGAATTGTTCCAGGGAATCCCGCGGCTCATCGCGGAATTGAAGCCGCCGCCTATCGCGGCGCCAGCGTGAGACGTTCGACGGCCATTCGTACGGAGAGAAACGACGGGAGAGGTGCGCCTTGATGGCGGAAAATAGAGCCACCAGCGGCCTGGGAAGGCCATGTTTGACGGTCGTGGTAGCAACCGGCCGCCCGCACCGTATTCCAGATTGCCGCAGGGAGCCCAAATGGCTACTCTCACACTCGGAACTGGGATTCATCTGGGAATGTCGGCTCAACCGATCGGCGGATGCGACGATGAGCACGGATATGCTGCGAAACGAACCCGCACTCGTGCCGCTGGACGCGGCGGAAGTCTATGTCCTCGTCGATAACGTAAGCGATATCGCATCTTCCGT
Organism: uncultured Rhodospirillaceae bacterium; assembly: GCA_964542425.1. Lineage (GTDB taxonomy): Bacteria > Pseudomonadota > Alphaproteobacteria > Dongiales > Dongiaceae > Dongia_A. Next base: position 64,243 of record CAZIUB010000044.1, read on the forward strand.
TCCCGCAGGGGTGACCGACGAAATACCGCTTCTGCTGAAGGCTGGAGCGAAGGAGTTCTCCGGGGAAAACCTCTGCTGCGCCTGCTGGGGGCTGTCGCTGCTGGTCACCGGGCGGACCGGCGATCGCGTCCATTCGCTGCTGTTCGACGGCGGGCCGGAGGCCTATGCCATCGACCGGAATGTGTCGCGCCTCGGCGTCGATCTGGGCCGCGTCGAGGCGGTCGTGCTGTCCCACGGCCATACCGATCACGCAGGGGGGTTGATCGCGGCGTTGCAACGTATCACCCAAGAGAACGGCGGACGGCCAGTTCCAGTCCACGTCAACCCCGGCATGTTTGAGCATCGAGGCGAATACAACGCAGACGGGAGCGTACTGCCTTACAAGGACGTGCCGAACCCTGCCGAGCTACGGCAAGCAGGCGGGCACATCGTGAACGAGAGCGGGGCCAGGCTCCTGCTCGACGATATGTTCTACCTGAGCGGCGAGATCCCGCGGGTGACGTCATACGAAAAGGGCTTGCCCGGTCATTTGAAGCAAAATGCCGACGGCAGCGGGTGGGAGCCCGATCCCTGGATCAGGGACGAACGCTTCGTCGCCGTCAACGTTCGCAATGAAGGCCTCATCGTCTTTTCTGCCTGTTCGCATGCTGGCATCGTAAACGTGCTGACGCACGCCCGGGAGTTGTTCGATCCGGTGCCGATCTACGGGGTAATGGGCGGTCTCCACCTTTCAGGTCGAGCGGGCGAGAAAATCATCCCGCAGACGGTCGAAGACCTCCGGGCATTCGATCCCAAGGTGATCGTGCCCGGACATTGCACGGGGTGGCGCGCCACACACGCATTGGTAGATGCATTCGGAGACAAAGTCGTCGTGCCGTCCGCGGTGGGACGATTTCATGAGTTCTGATCCCCACGGTGCAGCTTCGGCTGTTTGGTTTGGCACAGAAACAGTCGCATGCGTGGCAAAGAGTCCCGAAGCATCCGCAATGGAGGAAGTCGATGCAAGCGTCGGGGCGGCCTTTGGGCCAACGCACGCGACCCGGCCGTCGCTGGATCGCTTGAGAGGTTCGCCCGTACCATCTATTTCGCTACAATGCTCCCGCAGCGGGAGGTCCCTTCTTGCAGCGAGTACAGCGTAAGCTCGCGGCGATCTTGGCCGCCGACGTGGCCAAGTACTCACGGCTGATGGCGACCGACGAGGCAGGCACGCTAGCGGGGCTCAAGAGGCAGCGTGCCGAGGTGATCGGACCCCAGATCGCCGAGTTCGATGGCCGCATCGTCGGTTCCACCGGCGACAGCCTGCTTGTCGCGTTCGCAAGCGTTGTCAGCGCGGTCCAGTGCGCGGTTGAGGTGCAAGAGCGGCTGGCAGAGAGCAATTCCGGCTTGCCCGAAGATCAACGCATGGCTTTTCGCACGGGCGTGAATTTGGGCGACTTGATCGCCGAGGACGGCACGATCCATGGCGACGGCGTGAGTATCGCTGCGCGGCTGGAAAAGCTTGCGGAGCCTGGCGGTGTGTGCATTGCACGCAGCGTCCACGATCAGGTCAAAGGCAAGCTCGCCTACGCATACGCCGACCTCGGCGTGCAACGGCTCCATAACATTCCGGATCCGGTGCGCGCCTTCCAGGTAATCCCGTTTAAATGACTAGACGCGATCCGACCGACGAAGAATTGGCGCTGTGGCGGCTGATTGCCGCCGGGGCGCGCCCGCTGAAATCGCGCCGCAAGCGCAAGGCCCCGGCAAAATCCTCGCCCACCGCGCAATCCGCTGGTCCCGCTTCGGCCGGACCCGCGCCCAGGACGCCGCCAAGATCTTCGCCCAAACCCCAGCCGGCGCCGGGGGCGGAGACCGTGCTTGCCCATGGTCACGCCCCTGGCATGGACCGCCGCCAGGCCGATCGTTTCCTCAAGGGCAAGATGACGATCGACGGGCGGCTCGATCTGCATGGCCACACCCAGGCCGAGGCGCATGACCGGCTGCTTGCGTTCCTGCGCCGTGCCCACGAGCGGGGCGGGCGTTGCATGTTGATCATCACCGGCAAGGGCATGACCGGCGGCACCGCGGGGGTGCTGCGCCAGGCGGTGCCGCGCTGGCTGAACGAGCCGGCCTTTCGTCGGCTGGTTCTTGCTTTCGGCCATGCGCGCATGAAGGATGGGGGCGAAGGCGCGCTCTATGTCCTGCTCAAGAGGGCGAAATGACCCCATTCGGCGAGAAACTGCGTCGCCTGCGTTCCGATCAGGGCCGCGCGATGAAGGACCTCGCCAGGGCGCTGAAGGTTTCTTCGGCCTATCTCTCGGCGCTGGAGCACGGCCACCGTGGCAAACCCTCGGCCGGCCTCGTGCAACAAGTCGCCGCCTATTTCAACCTGGCTTGGGACCAGGTCGACGAGTTGCGAAACTTGGCGGAGATTTCCGACCCCAAGGTCACTATCGACACCGCCGGACTTTCGCCGCTGGCAACAGAGCTCGCCAATGTTCTGGCGAGCCGCATCGGCGTGCTGGACGAAGGGGCCCTCTCCGCGTTGCTGGCGGCGTTGCGCGGCCAAGCCAGTACCCGCCGTCGCTGATGGCCGATCCGCCGATATGAGGCCGCGAGAATACCCCGGCGGGCGACTCATCATTTGGTAAGATACGGCCCGACTTTCGTGGAGGCTTGGGAGTGTTTCATGGATCCCGTATTTTCGAAAGTTGGTACAGGGCGATGAAGGTGGGTCGACCTTGAAATTGGTGGCGATCGATTTCGAGACCGCGGATCATGGCGCCGACAGCGCGTGCGCCATCGGCTTGGTCGCCATCGAAGACAATCGGATCGCGAAGACGCGGGCGCTGTTGATCCGCCCGCCGCGTCGCGATTTCCGTTTCACCCACATCCACGGCATCACCTGGAATGACGTGCGGCGACGGCCTGGTTTTGCCCAATCCTGGCCGAAGATCGCCGAACTCCTGTCCGGCGCCGATTATCTGCTGGCGCATAACGCCGGCTTCGATCGGGGCGTTCTGCGCGCCTGCTGCGCTGCCTCCGGGATCGCCGACCCGGGTCTGCCTTTCGTTTGCACCGTACGGCTCGCGCGGGCGGCCTGGAACGTCCGCCCGACCCGATTGCCCGATGTTTGCCGGCACCTCGCCATTCCGCTGCGCCACCACGAGGCACTCTCGGATGCCCGCGCCTGCGCCGAGATCGCGCTGGCGGCCATGGCCGACGGTATTGGCCTGGAGAGCGCGCGGATCTAGAGCGCTGTAGAATAGCCCCTTGTCGACCGGATGACGGAGTGATTCAACCCCAGAGGCAGCGGCACATAATTCGACGGAGGGGGCGTCCGGCGATCGCGCTATTGTTCAGCTGGTTGGTGGTTCTTGGCATCGACAACGAAGTCTGGACCATCCGGTATTGTCGAAGAACCGCGCCGGCTACATCCCCGAAAAGTGCTTCGCCACGTTCAGTCGGCCCATTTTGTCGAAAACTTGAGAGCGCGGGTCATTCCAAAGGTATCACAGCACTGGACGCCCAACTTCTTGCAAACGTCCGGGATGCGTGAGTTTTGCCGTCTCTGACCGGGCTTTGAGGCTTCCGTTGTGACGACATATCGGTTGGCTGGTTCAGCCAACGCGTAGCCGATTAGAAACGGGTCGCGGCCAATTTGTTCGATCTCCTGGTCGGTGAGATCCGGCGCGTAGCCCTCTTGCAAGATTCTGGCAACTAGTTTTCGATCGACTTCCTCGCCCGTCATAAGGATTGCAGCCTTGTTGTGATCGTCCTTGATCCACGAGTAGAGAGGATCGTCCTCGCCGTCTTTACTGCCGTCTTTCACTTCTTCGAACGTCTCAATAGGCATTTTGACGTTCCCGGCTTTTCCCTGATTTGCCAGCCAGGACCAAAACTCCGGGACGGTATCGACACCATAGTACTGGTTGTTGGCGGTAATCAGCACATTGGCATCGAGGAGATACAGCACTCTAAGCGACCTTGACTTGCAAGGCCGCGCTACGCAGCAGGGAGCCGATGTTCCGGGGCTTCACGCCAAGGACTTTTCCTGCCTTTGTAGGCGTCATGGCACCCTCGCTCATGGTACGAGCAACGAAGTGCAGGAGTGCAGAGCCCAGTCGGTGCCGCCGCACGACGTAATAGTTTGGTCCGCCATCAGCCTGCCGCTCGCGAGAGCGGTGCGCCGCCCTCATTTCGAACCATTCATTGCGGAATCGATCTTTGAGTTTCCGCCAATTGGCCTCGGTAAGGATTCCTTCTCGGAACAGCCGGTATGCCACCATGGAGCGGCTCAGCAGCCGCTCTTGCGCGAAGATATTGATCCGCATAGCGGCGATCTCGGGCGACATGTCCCGCGTCACACCGGCTTCAGGCAGCTCGTTTCCGTGAAGAAGGAAATTGCTGGCGACATCATTGCAAAAACGCTCGACCTGAACGTCCGCGAACGCACCGCTGATCCCTGTGGTGCCCAACCATAGGTGCGCCAGCTCGTGCAGCAGCGAGAACGACCAAGCGGATTTAGAGTCTTGATCGTTAATTACTATAAAGGGTGCGATCGGGTCCGCCAAAGCGAACCCGCGAAAAGCTGATGCGTCAATGGCAGTGTGATGGCTACCGAGGTTACCGATGAGCAAGACGAAGACGCCGAGGCGTTCGACCCGATCCCGCAAAAGCGTGAACGCGTTCTCTGGCTTCCCTTGGGCCCGGAACTCGGCCAGATCCAATTGCAAAGCTTTCCGTAATTCGGCCAGGGCGCTCCCGGCCCCGTCCGCCATGGCCATTGATCCGACGAATGCGATTGGTTGTGCGTCTTCGTCGGCCTCTATGACACTTCGAACCATCGCCTGGCGGGCCCGAATGTCGCGGACCAACGCATCAACGAGAGGTTCGGCAATTGTATTGCGCTCGGGGGCGGGCCTGAAATCCTCACCTCTATCCCCTCGCGGCGGCGGTGCATCCATGTAAAAAGTGACGAGAGGCCTGTGATAGAGTTTGGCCATCTTTAACAGCAAGGGACGGCCTACCGGTTCACCGTCCTCGAGTTTCTTCAATCGCTCAGGGCCAGGAATACCCCTCGCTTCTCGAATGCAGAGCTTGCCTGCGGCGGCCTCGATCGTGAGGCCGGCGGTTTCTCTCGCCCAAGTGAGTATCCTCGGTTGGACAATTGGCATCCGCTGAATCTGACACAGGACAATCGGACCGGCGAGCCCTTTGTATCAAAGGCACCCCTTGCTGCCAAAGGCTGACAGCGCCCGGCATGGCGCCTCGGCAACCCGATCCGGCGCAGCAATCACCAGAAGCCTCAAATCGAAAGCCGCTTCAAGAGCAGCAACCGAGCCAAAACGACAAGCAACTCCGATGACACCCACAATTCAACAGCCAGCTACGCCGCCTTCATCAAATTGCGCAGCACATAGGGCAGGATGCCGCCATTGCGGAAATACTCGACCTCGTCCAGCGTGTCGATCCGGCAAGCAAGCACCTGGTCTTGCGTGGCACCGCCGGCGCGGTGAATGCGCAAGGTCACATCCATTCCGGGCTTGATGCCTTGCGCCAGGCCGAGAAGGTCGAAGGTTTCGTTGCCCTCGAGGCTCAAATTCTTGCGCGTCATCTCGCCCTTGAATTGCAGCGGCAGCACGCCCATGCCCACGAGGTTGGAGCGATGAATGCGCTCGAAGCTCTCGGCCACGACCGCCTTCACGCCCAAGAGCAGGGTCCCCTTGGCCGCCCAATCGCGCGAGGAGCCGGTCCCGTATTCCTTGCCGGCGAAGATGACGAGCGGCACGCCTTCCTTCTGGTATCGCATCGCCGCGTCATAGATCGCCATCGGCTGACCCGATGGCATGTGCCGGGTGATGCCGCCCTCGGTGCCCGGAGCAAGTTCGTTCTTGAGCCGGATATTGGCGAAGGTGCCGCGCATCATCACCTCGTGGTTGCCGCGCCTGGCACCATAGGAGTTGAAATCGGCCGGCTGGACGCCATTAGCCACCAGAAACCGGCCGGCTGGGCTCTCCTTCTTGATCGAGCCGGCCGGCGAAATATGGTCGGTGGTGATGGAATCGCCCAGCATCACCAGCGGCCGCGCCTTCAGGACATCGGAAAACCCGCCCGGCGCCCGAGCAAGCGCACGGAAGTAGGGCGGATTCTGGACATAGGTCGATGCCTTTTCCCAGCCATAGGTCTGGCCCTTCTTCAACTTGATCTTGCGCCACAGGGCATCGCCCTGGAACACGTTCTTGTAGCGGCTCTTGAACTGGCTTGAGGTCACGCATTTGCGCACCGTGGCGGCGATCTCCGCGTTCGAGGGCCACAGATCCTTGAGGAACACCGGCTGGTCCTTTTTGTCGAATCCGATCGGGTCCTTGGCCACGTCGATCTTCATCGAGCCAGCGAGCGCGTAGATCACGCACAGCATCGGCGAGGCCAGGAAATTGGCCTTGGTGTGAGGATTGACCCTGCCCTCGAAATTGCGGTTGCCGGAAAGCACCGCGGCCACCACCAAATTGCCCATCTGCACGGCATTCGAGATGGGTTCTGGCAACGGTCCGGAATTCCCGATGCAGGTGGTGCAGCCATAGCCGACCAGGTTGAAACCGAGCTTGTCGAGCGGGGCTTGCAGACCGGCCTTCTTCAGGTAATCGCTGACCACCTGCGATCCCGGCGCCAACGATGTCTTGACCCAGGGCTTGACCGAAAGGCCGCGCTTGACGGCATTGCGCGCGATCAGCCCCGCGCCCAGCATCACGCTTGGGTTCGAGGTATTGGTGCAGGAAGTGATCGCGGCGATGACCACGTCGCCGTCGCCCAGATCGTAATCCGTGCCCCTGACCGAGATCCGGGATTCGTTCGCCGATTTTCGCCCAAAGATTTCGGTCAAGCTCTTCTTGAAACTCTCGGCGGCCCCCGACAATGCCACGCGATCCTGCGGCCGTTTTGGTCCGGCCAGTGACGATTCGACACCCCCGATGTCGAGTTCCAGGGTATCGGTAAAAACCGGGTCGGGTGCCTTGGCATCGCGCCACAGGCCCTGGGCCTTGGCGTATTTTTCGACCAATACCACTCGCGCTGGCGCGCGCCCCGTGGCCCGCAAATAGCGGATGGTTTCGCCATCCACCGGAAAGAAGCCGCAAGTGGCTCCGTATTCGGGCGCCATGTTGGCGATGGTGGCGCGATCGGCGAGCGACAGATCATCGAGGCCGGGTCCGAAGAATTCGACGAATTTGTTGACCACGCCCTTCTTGCGCAGCATCTGGGTCACGGTCAGCACCAGATCGGTCGCCGTGGTACCTTCCTTGAGGCGGCCCTTCAGCTTGAAACCGACCACTTCGGGGATCAGCATCGAGATCGGCTGGCCCAGCATCGCTGCTTCGGCCTCGATCCCGCCCACGCCCCAGCCCAGAACCGCCAGCCCATTGACCATGGTGGTATGGCTGTCGGTACCGACCAGGGTATCGGGATAGGCGATATTCCTGGCGGCGACCTTTCGGCCCTTGATAGCCGGCGGCTCTTCCTTGGCGATCCAGACCACTTGGGCGAGGTTCTCCAAATTGACCTGGTGACAGATGCCGGTTCCCGGCGGCACCACCCGGAAATTATTGAAGGCGGTCTGGCCCCAGCGCAGGAACGCATAGCGCTCGCTATTGCGCGCGTATTCCAGCTCCACGTTTTTCTTGAACGCGCCGGGGCCGGCGAAGAAATCCACCATCACCGAATGATCGATGACCAGATCGACCGGCGACAGGGGATTGATCTTGTTCGGGTCACCCCCCAGCGCCGTCATTGCCTCGCGCATCGCCGCCAGATCGACGACCGCCGGCACTCCGGTGAAATCCTGCATCAGCACCCGGGCCGGGCGGTAGGCGATTTCACGGTCCGATCGGCGCGATTTGAGCCATTTGGCCACCGCCTTGATGTCGTCCTTGGTGACCGAACGACCATCCTCGTGCCGGAGCAGGTTTTCCAGCAACACCTTCAGCGAATAGGGCAAGCGCGACAGATCGCCCAATCCAGCCTTTTCCGCCGCCTTCAGGCTGAAAAAATCATAGGATTTGCCGGCGGCGTTCAGGGTCTTTCGTGACTTGAAACTGTCGAGGGAAGACAATTTGTTCTCTCCCTTGTTCCAATGGCCGGCGGCACCCGGCGAAGGGACGCCGATTCGGGGGTAAAATTCGCGAGGACGAACATATAACATGATCGATTCCCGAGGGTAACAGGATCGATTCCAGAGGGCGAGATAAACGACGATGTGCCCACAGTCCCACGCCCGCCCAACGCCGCGGAAATCATGATTTTGCCATTTTGTGGCCCTAATCCGACCGTTGGGACAGTGGACGATCCGGCTTGCAGGGATATTTTCCCTCTGTTTGCCGACAGGTGATCGATTCACCTGGCCTTGCCCCAAGGGCGGTCTCCCCCGGACCGCCGGCAATGGCGAGCGCCCTCGTAACCCCCGAGGGTGGCCCGCATGGGCACAAGCGCCGCGATCCGGTCACAAGCCGGGTCGCGGCGCACCCTATTGAGCCGACAGGGATTGAACCAACAGGGATTGAACCAACAGGGATTGAGCCGAAAGGGATTGAGCCGACAGGGACTGAGCCGACGGGGACTGAGCCGACGGGGACTGAGCCGACGGGGATTGGGCGGACGGGGATTGGGCGGACGGGGATTGGGCGGACGGGGATTGGGCGGACGGGGATTGGGCGG